>JBEPVP010000073.1:0-17060 GCA_041690935.1 Rhodanobacter sp. | reverse complement strand
ACCTGGTAGAGGAACAGGTTGAGTTGCGCCTTGCTGATGCCCTTGCGCGCCACATCCGGCGGCTGCAGGGTGACCTCCAGATCGTTCAACTCGGTATCGAGTACCGGCATCTGCGCCAGCAGCAGGTTGCGCAGCGTGCGGGTGGTCGCGGCGATCGCCAGCACGTTGCTCATGGCGATGCCTTGCCGCCGCGCTGGCGCAGGTAGTCGTCGAGACTGCCCGGCTGCGGACCGTCGCGACGCCGCGGCGAGGCGGCCACCACCGGCGCCGCGCGCACTTCGAGCCGGCCGATGCTGACGTGCACCACCGGCTCGCTGATGCCTTCGTTCCTGCTGCCGCTTTGCGCGTTGCGCGGGCGCAGCGCAACGGCTTGGCCGGATCGCGCAGGTGCGGGCACCGCGCGCGAGCTGGCGAACACCGGCGCCGACGACGGCAGCAGGACACCTTGCGGCGACGATGCCGGCGCGTGCCGATCCGGCGCGATGCGCGACTGTCGTGGTGGCACCCGCAGTGGCGGAATGGCGACGGTCGGCGGCGCCGATGAACCTGGCAGGACGGCTCGCTCAACGACAGGCGACGAGACTCGCCCGTTGTCGACCGGCCCCGGCTGCACCAAGCCACGCGACGTACTCGTGGTCGAACGTGCCGGCGTTGGCGGCGGCATGGGTTCGACCGGCACGATGCGCGATGGCGCCGGTGGTGCCAGCGCGGTGGGGTGCGCCGATCGCGCCGACGCTTCGGTTGGCTGCGCGACGATCGGGGGCGTTGCCTCGCGATGTTGCGATGGCGCCTCGCCAGCCTCGACCAGCGGCATGATCGGCGCCCGCTGCAATGGCTCGAACAGCGACGGCAGCCGCGGCGCCAGCACCGTCTCGCTGCCGATCGCCCTTGCCGCCAGCCGGTCGAGGAAGTCGCTCATGGCGCGCACAGCTCCAGATAGGCCTGACGGCGGCGCGGGCTCAGCGCCAGGATGTCGGCCTCGGCCCAGTGATAGGCCTGCGCCAGCGTGTCCACCTCGCGCAGCATGTGCAGCGCCCAGGCATGCAGCTCCTGCCACAGGAAGCGCGCGATATCGAACAGCGGCTGCCAGTCGTGGGCGCATTCCGGACAGCGGAACGCCAGCTGCAGGTCGGCCTGCGGATCGGCCTGCGCCATCGCCTGCGCCAGCTCCGCGGACCATGCCTGCGGCAGCGCGTGGAGGTCATGCGGTGCGGCGTCGCGCTGCGCGCCGAGCACGCAGCGTTCGAGCAGCAACTCGCGCGCGGCCACCGGATCGCTGCAGTTTTCCAGCGCCAGCAGGTCGTTGCTGTCGGGCAGGCGATACTGCACGCGGAGGCCCTGCGCGGCATGTTCCAGCGTAGGCGGGGCGGCATTCGCGCCGGGCCGGGACAGCAGCAGATCGTCGCCGCGGAACGTCGCCTCCACCGTGGCCGCACAATGCGGGCAGCTCGCCACTACGTCGATCGCGGCACCGAACAACCGCGTGCGCAGCTGCAGCAGCAGCGCGTCGCGTTGACCCAGCGGCAGCGCCGCCAGCTCCACGGCGGAATACTCGTCGCAACTGCAGCCAAGCAGCAGCAGGCCGCAGGTCGCGGCGGACGGCCCCCCGCATTCCCAGACCTGCAACAGCTGCGCGGGCGTGGGCGTGCGCATGGCACTCAGCCGGCGGGTACGCTGAAGCTGGGCTCGCTCGGCTCCGGCACGCCAACGTCGCGCTCCCAACCTTCGTTCTCAAGCTTCAGATGCTGGATCGCCACCGCGTTCGCATTGGCGTCCAGATCAGGCATCGCCTGGTACTCCGAGACCCAGCAGCGGTACAGCCGGTAGGCGAGCGCAAGCTGACCGGCCTCGTTGTAGACCTCCAGGATCAGGTCCTTGCGGAAGTCCTTCAGCGAGACTTCCGCGCCGAGCCCGGCGCCGAAGTTCCACACCTTGTTCGCCCATTTCTCGAACTCGCTGTCGTGGGTGACGCCACGCTCGATGGTGATCGCCTCGTACTCGGTGCGGCCGGGCGACTTGCGCGTGCTGCTGGGGTCGCCGCCCTCGCGGTGCTTGACCACTTCGGTGGTGCGTTTGAGACCGGAGACCTTGCTGACCCCGGCCACGTAACGGCCGTCCCACTTCACCCGGAACTTGAAGTTCTTGTACGGATCGAAACGCTGCGCATTGACGCTGAACTGAGCCATGACGTTTTCCTCAGGTCTGGATCTGGCCGGCCATCTGCTGCAGCTGGATGACCACGAACTCGGCGGGCTTGAGCGGCGCGAATCCGACCACGATGTTGACGATGCCGAGGTTGATATCGTTCTGCGTGGTGGTTTCCTTGTCGCACTTCACGAAGTAGGCGTCGTTCGGTGTCTTGCCCTGGAACGCGCCCTGGCGGAACAGGTTCTGCATGAACGCGCCCACGTTGAGGCGGATCTGCGCCCACAGCGGCTCGTCGTTCGGCTCGAACACCACCCACTGGGTGCCGCGATAGAGGCTTTCCTCTATGAACAGCGCGGTGCGCCGCACCGGCACGTATTTCCACTCCGAACCGCGTTCGTCATTGCCCTGCAGGGTGCGTGCCCCCCACACCACGGTGCCGTAGACAGGGAAGTTGCGGATGCAGTTGATCGCCAGCGGATTGAGCACACCGTTTTCGCCATTGGTGAGCATTGCGCTGACGCCGAGCGCACCGGTGACGCTGGCATCGCTGCCGGCCGGTGCCTTCCATACCCCGCGCGTGGCATCGGTGCGCGCGTAGATGCCGGCCACGAAGCCGCACGGCGGGAACGTGCGCGGACGGCTCTGCTGCAGCGGGTCGGCTGCGCTGATCCACGGGAAGTAGAACGCAGCGTTGATCGCATCGGCACCGGTGATGGCGCCGTCCAGGCCGCCGTCCAGTGCGTCGACGGTGGCGCCGTCGGCACTGTCGGCGATCAGGAATGCACGGTGATCGCGGCAGAACTTCTGCAGACCGGAGATCGTGCCGGCACTGGTCTCACCAGGCACGCACAGCAAGTTGAACAGGTTGATCCGGTCGAGCTGGTACAGACCGCCGCTCCCCGCCGGCGGCAGCAAGGCGGTCTCGAACGCGGGATCGTTCGGCGCCAGCACGTCGCCATCGACGCCACCGGTGAGCTTCGCGCCCGCGGGAATGTCGCCGGCCGCCGTATCCGCCGGCGGGTCGGTGGCACCACCCAGCACGGCGGCGCTGACGTAGGCGGACTGCGCCGCCAGCACGCTGGTGACGAAGCGCGGGTCATCGGCCTTCATCGACAGGTTGTCGAACGATTCCAACGCCACCCCGGCCGGGGCGAGCTTCCAGTTCACCACGCTCAGGCGGAACCGGGTCGCATCGAAGCTCGACTTTCTGGTCACCACGGCGAAGTCGTTCACCCATAATCCCTCGCTGCTCGCGGTGAGCTCCAGCTTGCCGTCGAGGGTGACCTTCGCCGCTTTCGCGGTGCCACCGACCAGCCGGACGATGTACGCCTGCTGGCCACCATTGGCGAAGAACTGGTTCACCGCGTAGCCGAGCAGGCTGCGGCTGTCGAGACCGCCGTACCTGCGCGCGAAATCGGCGAAGCCGAGCACCAGCCCGGCATGGTC
The DNA here is from genome assembly GCA_041690935.1 of Rhodanobacter sp. Taxonomy (GTDB): domain Bacteria; phylum Pseudomonadota; class Gammaproteobacteria; order Xanthomonadales; family Rhodanobacteraceae; genus Rhodanobacter. The sequence continues at coordinate 13,466 of JBEPVP010000073.1, read as the reverse complement.
GGTCGGCCCGCTCGGCGCCCAGCCGGCAAATGCCGCGATCGAGGTAGCCACCCCGGTGATGGTGCGGACGCCGCTGGGAATTTCTTCGATGTAGACGCCCGGATAGGTGAGCGCAGATGGCATGGGATCAGTCCTCCGTCGTGAAAACCCGCGTCGCCGTCAGTGGGGCGGCTGCGACCTCGTGTGCTTGTTCAGCGCGTAGAGCACTTCGCCGTCGGGCAGTCGGTTGCAATGCAGCAGTCCCTTCGCCACCAACCCGCTCAATACGTGCTCGACGCGCCGGCACCCGTCTTCATAGCGCTGCTGCGGCAACCACCAGTTGACGATGCCACTCAGGGTGTCGGCGGCCTGCGGATGGCAATGCAGGTACGCGAGCACCGAATGCTCGACCTCCACCTCGTCTCCCACGACCGATTCGGCGTGCGATCGCTTTGTCATCACACCTCTCCGCACACGTGCAGACTCAGGCAATGAGCGTGCCAGTTACCGGAAGTGATGGCATGAGCCGGCACAACGGTTTGGTGCCGGGTATGGCGGGAGCCGCGGGTCAAAACTGACCCGATTTGCCAGCGCAGCGGGAAGGATTGCACCCGGCCCGGGTCGACCCGCTGGCAAAGCGTCGTGACCCGCGTCAGCAGCGTCGTATGTACCAGCCAGGCAGATGTTGAGCGCATGGTCGATAGTGCTTGCGGTTCAATGCGCCGTGCCGAATCCGGCAAAGTATTTCTTGAAGGCACCGATCTCCATGGCAAACACGCCGTCATTGTTCTTCAGCGCTATCGGCCGCCACCAGCTCAGGTCGTACATCGAAATCGTGGCGTCCAGGACGCTGCTGGTCGCTTCGGTATTGCCCCAGGGATTGCGCAGCACGATCCAGCGCTGGCAATCGCGGTACGCCCATCCCAGGACGGTGTAGCAGTGCGACCCCACCACCTGGGCGCTGGCATAGTCCACGTGGTCGGGTGACGCATCGCCGGACGAATACGTCCATGCCGTCATCGGATTGAAGGTTCGGTACGACAGGCAGTTTGAGCGCAGGAGATGCCACAGATCGTCGGCACTGCGGCTTGCGGTGTCGTAGTAATGGCGTGTACCGCCATTCAGCTGGGCCGTCGCCCAGACGCAGTCGCCCCAGGCCGTCTGGGTGATGTCGGGCATGTCGGTGGCGGTTCCGGTCTTCAGTTTGGCGAAGGCCTTTTCATAAATGGCCGGCCACGTTTCGCCGCTTTCGCTGGAACGGCAGTAAATCAAATCGCCGCTTGCGGTCATTGGCACTGTCTCGGTCACCTGGATCGCCGTGTCCAGCGCCCCGCCCGAATCGGGCTTGCAGAAGTTGATCTGGTCGTTGAACTGCAACTGGTTCACGCCAGTCGCACGAGTGAGATGCGCGAGGCGGAACGGAGTGGCCCAGGCAATCGCCGACAGCGCTGCGATGTAATAGCAATTGGCCACCGCGCCCTGCACCGGGTCGAAGAACTCGGCGGTCTCGTGAAAGAAATCACCTGCGGTGTCCCAATGGCCACCCGGAGGCGTCCATCCCGGATCCACGTTGGCGATGATGCCGGGGTCGAACGTGATCGAATGAATCACATCGGCGGACAGCGCATTGCCGAGCTGCAATGTTCGCAGCGCGGGGGGCAGGCTCAGCGAGACATGCAGGCGTGAAAAGCGGGTCAGGTCGCCGCAGAGAATGGGCCACGCCAGGATGGACTTGAACTCCTCCACCTGCGCCATGTCGGCCAGGGTCGCGAACTGGCCGAGGCTTTCCAGACCGCCCGGTCTTGCATCATCGCCGTCCCTGCGCGGCTGGACATCCAGCAATGGCGAGCGTTCCTGCACGAGCTTGAGATGCTTGTCCAGCGCCAGACCGACGTAGAGTGGCCCGCCATACTTCGGATCGAACAGCTCCTCATACGGGGTGGCCAGTATCTGTTCCAGCACGCTCCGGGGGTCGGGGATGTCGTTCCAGGGGATGTGCTGACCCGACACCAGATCGGCCAGCGCATACGGATTGATCACGGCGCAGTTCTGGCCCTGCTTGCCTGCGGATGCTGCCGCCCTGGAAGTCGCTGCTTTTTTCGACGTTGCCATGCCAGTCTCCTCTCAACGGTTGCCGGCAAGCGCGCCCTGCACTGCGCACGCTTGCCGCTCCGGGCTCAGCCGCGAGGGTCTTGCCGCAGATGGCTGCGGTTTGTTTACGGATGCGGGACTACCGGTTGCTCGGCCAGGGCAAACGCGATCAGCCTGGAATCATCCAGTCCCAGTCGCTGGTACCCGTTGGTCGCTTTGCCATACGCGCCCAGGCTCGCGGCGAATGCAGCATTGATACAGGTACCAACCAGTTCGCCAGGACTGAAATCACGCTGGTAGTACCCGGCCACCTTGATGTAGGGCGAGGTGGCGGTCGGCGCGCCGGCCGCCGCCACCTCGACATAGGGCGCCAGCGTGGAGGCCGCAGCCAGGCCGTTCGATCCACGCGTGATGCCGAAACCGAACACCGCATGCTGGTTGGGATGGGCGGCCAGGTACCGCACATGCACCAGATCGCCCGCCTGATAGCGCAGGAAGCCGCAGTCGTCGCTCGCCGACACACCGCCGATGCTGGGCTGCGGCAGGTCGACGCTCACCTCGTTGTTGTCCACGTGCACGCGCAACACGTACGCACCGCCCGCTTCCTCGGCAGGCGTGGACAGGCGAGTGGTGGTGCCGTCGGCATTGCGCGCCAGGAAACGGAAGCTGCCCGCCCCCGGCACGACTTGATTGCCGGCGGGATCGAACACTTCGATCTTGATCTCAAAGACACCGGCATCGTCGGTGGCGTTGTCAGCCGACAACGGAGGCGCCGCAAGCACGGTGTTCCAGCTCGCCCCCACTTCACTCAGATTGCCGCTGGTCCATTCGCGCACGACGACGGTGGCCGGGTCGGTCGCGCGCGCTGGCGGGGTTTGCGGTTTGAACTCGAACAGGCCGCTGTGCGTGCCCAGAGTGACCGGCCCTGCCGGATAGCTTTCGTAGGTGGGCAGGCGGTCCGAATATTCCATCCGGTAGCCACGTGCCAGGGGCGTGCTGATCGGCGTCCAGCCCGTATCGTCTGCGCCGGTGTTCGGTGTGCCGCTCAGGCGACGCCAGGCATAGCGGTAGTACTTGATGCCGCTGGACGGGATGAAGTACGAGTCGTCATGGATGAAGTTCAGCGTGCCACCAAACGGCGCGTTGTAGAGCCACTCCAATCCGGAGCCGGCGTAGTAGTCAAGCATGCCGTCGGGCCGCACCCAGCCCGCAGGCGCAGGCGGTGCACCCGGCGGGATACCCCATATCGGCGCGTTCGCAATGGCGTAGGGCAGCACGAACAACGTGACGCCCGGCGGAACGTCGTAAGGCGGTTCCTCGCACGCCACGGCGCGCGGCAGGTTGAGCACGATTGCGGTGCCGCAGACGTAGTTCCAATAGGTGCCGCAGCCAACCCCCGGGCGGTACACGGTAGTCCAGGCGCCGCCCTGGAATTGCTCGACCCAGAAGTACAGGTCGGGCTGATCCGCGCAGTCGTGGAAGATGAGCGCGCCGAAACGCCCGTCGCTGTCGGCATCCACCGTGGTCAGGCAATCCACCTGGAAGTACGTCCACAGGTACACCAGGTCGCACAGGTGGATCGCGATGAAGCTGGACAGCTCGGCCAGCTGATGGCGGGCCTGCATGACCGAATGGGATGTGGCCAGGGCCGAGGCCCGCAACGCCACCAAATCCGCGGTCGAAGTGGCCAGCACCTGTTTCTGCATCGGTAGCGCGCCAGGTGTCGCGGTGAGCGCCATGCGGTTGCCGGCGTGTGTCGTCATCGGCCCGGTGAGCGGACCCGGGTCAGGGCCTGGCGGCACCGGCCAGGGCACCACCCGCAACTTGTCCAGCAAGTCGTCGCGCAGGCGCAGGATGTCGCGATCGGGCAGCTTCTCGATCACCAGACGGATGCGGTCGATCTCGCAAATATGCACGCGGGCATGGCAAACCGGCAGTTCCCTGGTGCTGCCATCCGGCAGACTGAAACGCTTCACCAGTCGGCCCCGCACGAAACACAGGCACCACTTCGGGAAGATGACGCTCGGGACATTCAGCTCCAGCACGGGCTTTTTCACCAGCAGCCGCGTCGACTGGGCATAGCCGCCCATGCGCTCGAGCGCCGCTGCGGTGGGTATTGGCTGCCCTTTCTCGATGCGCGGCCCGAGTATCACCCGCAGCATCCGGCCGTCCAGTTCGGGGGGCAGTTCCACCGTGGCGGCACCCTTTTCCACCGCCCCACTGTCCAGCAACTTGCCTTGCGCCGTGAAGGCGTAGGCCTGCAACGGCGGCGCCTCGCCCTGGTCGCTGAATTGAACCTTGATTTGCAGGCGAATTGGCTTTTCGGATTTCATGACGGATCTCCTGCGACTAGCGATGCAGCTTGGCGTGGCGGTCAATGTCCCGACGATTTCCAGGGCAGCGGCGCAACCAGCTCACTCAACGTACCCAGCGATGCGCCGACAATCGCTGTCGGTAGCATTGCTGCGGCAATCACCCATTGACGATGCCCCGGAGTGTCTCCGCCCAGGGGTTTGTCATGGTCCGCCTCGGCACAGATGCCCCGGCGACCCGCACCCAGTCGGCGACATCGCAACTAGGGCGTGGTGGTCTCGGTGCCATCCGCCGGGCAGCAGCGGTATTCCTGTGATTTCTCCAGCAGATCGATCTGTTTTTTCAGTAGCTGATTCTCGAGATCCTTGCGCACCAGATCGAGCGCGATCTGCCGCCGCAGCTCAGGCTCGCAGATGTCGCACGCGTCCAGGCATCCCTTGACGAGCACCCCTGGCGTGGGAATCGCCATGGTCCTGTCCCAGCCCAGTGTCTTCTGTGCCGCCGCGGAGACCGTCCCGTCCACCTTGTCCAGCAGCCCTTCCTTCACCAGATCCTGATCGACCTGTTTCAGGGCGGCCCGTCGAATGTCCACGGGTATCGGCGCCGCCTGCGTGAAATTCGCCAACGGCCGTCCGAACAGCGCGCCGGCAGCGGTGTTGGCGCTACCCTGCTCGACCGCGACGCTGTCCAGCGCACGGCGCGCCACGTCGAGGCGGTTCGCACCGGTGGCGAGCACCGCACTGGAATGCACGGCGACTCCGGTCGCCGGTTTCGGCGAATTCAGCACGACCGACGTGGGCGCGAGCGGATCGTCGACACGGCGCTCGATGCTGGCCAGTTCGAACTTGACCGTCTGGCATTTGTTGATGCGGTAGAAGATGAACGTGATGGCATGGCAATGATTGGGGTTGCTGAAGGTGCGCGTGGCCGATTCGTACTGATCCTCGGACTCGCCTTGCTGATGACTGCGCGTGGCCACTTCGCCGACGGAGGTTGACGCCGCCGCGCGAGTGCTGACCTCCATGTGCTGCTGCAGCGACTGCGAGTGCTGGCTCAGCGCATGCGCCATCGAACTGGTGGACTGGGCATCATGCGAACTGGCGGCGGCCGAGCCGCCAATGCTGAAGAAACCGAGATCGATGCCGGCGCCACCGCCGCCGCTGACCGACGATGAACTGAACGAGGAACTGGCCTTCGTGGTGTCGAGCACATCGAGGTTGCTCATGCCGTAAGCCATGCCTGCCGCGTAGTAGGACTCCTCGGAGGTGGCTTCGTTGCGGTAGCTGAGGTTGGTCTCGCTGTCGAAACTGAAGCGGGTGTGGCGGTCGCTGGAGGTGAGCCTGACCTGCTCGCCGGGCAACAACGTAGTGGTGTACATCGGATCACCCAGCGAGAGCGGCCCGGCACAGCGCGTCAGGCGGAAATGCAGGGTGACTTCGACCGGCACGGTCTGCCGCTGATCACCCACCGCCACGACCGGGCGAAACGGCAGTCGATAGGTGAAATTGAGCACGTCGCATACCGCACAAGGCACCAGCGGCGGACAACACGGCACGGCTGCCGGGGTGGATGCGGCGTTCGCCGCGATATCGTCATGCTTGGCCATGTTGTTCTCCCGGGTCGCGCGTGCGCCAACGGTGCGGCGCCTTTCGCCCTGTCCCGCATGAACGTCCTCATGCAGCAGGCACTGGCTGAACTCGCAACATGCGTGCCATGCATCGGTGGTCGCGAAATGGCTGGTGGCAGCGGTTGGCGGTGCGGTCGGCAACCACGGTGGGGCAGCGATGACCCGTTTCGCCTGCACCGTGGGTGTCATTGCACCCATGCACCACGGCTCGGCGTGGCGAGTGCGCCGCCACTACCGCGAACGGAACGGCTTGGTCTCGATACCGTGCTTCATCAGCAGTTTGCCAAGCTGGCGGCGCTCGGTGCCGGACAGGCGGGCAGCGGCACTGATGTTGCCGCGGGCGCGCTGCATCAACTGGGACAGATAGTCGTGCTCGAACTTGCGGATGGCGTGGGTCTTGGCCGCACTGAAACTGACCTCCGGCTCATTCGCGCGGCGTCGGGGGGCTGCCGCCGGTTGCGCAAACGCCGGTTCGGCGGCGATCAGTTCGGCGATGTCGATAGCCGCCGTGGCGGCGCCCATGTAGGCGCGCAAGGCGATGTGGTCCAGTTCGCGTACATTGCCCGGCCACGCATACGCGACGAGCGCCTGCATGGCTGACTCGCCCCAGCGCCGGGATGGGCCATGCAGTTTGATGGCGGCGGCCTCGAGGAAGTGCTGCGCGAGCAAAACCACATCGCCCTCGCGTTCGCGCAACGGCGGCAGCCGCAAACACAGGGCATTGAGCCGGTACTGCAGATCGCGGCGGAAATGCCCGGCGCCCACCTGCAACTCCAGATCCGCATTGGTGGCGGCGATGATGCGTGCATCCGATATCCGCGCCGCGCCGCCGCCGACCGGGCGGTATTCGTTGTCCTCCAGGAAGCGCAACAGGGTCACCTGCCCCTTGTCCGAGAGCGCATCGACCTCGTCGAGGAACAGCGTGCCGCCACGCGCATGGTCGATCAACCCCAACTGCGCGGATTTGGCATCCGTGAAGGCGCCGCGGCCGTGCCCGAACAGTTCGTTCTCGATCAGGCTGTCGGGGATCGCGCCGCAATTGACCGGCACGAACGGGTGCTCGCGGCGCGCACTGGCGTAATGGATCTCGCGCGCCGCCAGTTCCTTGCCGGTGCCGGTCTCGCCCTCGATCAGCACTTGCACATCGCAACTGGCATAGCGCTGCAGTTGCGTACGCACGGACTGGATTGCCTGGGAGTGGCCGAGCATGATCGGCATCATCCGTCCCCGAATCGCCAACAAGAAAACCGACACGCATGACTCGCGTGCAACGGAATCCCCCCTGGCATTCCTCCCGATCTGGCCGCAGCGCACCAAATCGTGACAGCGATGGAGTATGCGCAGCTTCAGCGCTGCAGTTCAAGAATGTGCCGGAGGCAAGGGCGAGATTCTGCCGACCCAGGTTCCGCGCACTTTTGCCGTAGTACACCGCGCCTGCGGCGTGGAAGCGGCGACCCGTCACACAACCGGAGACTCGTTGCGCGGGTCGCCGTCCATGGACATGCGATGCCGGACTCCCGTTCCACATGACGGCTTGCCGGCAACGCGTGTTCACACCCGCTCGCGTATCCTTGGCATCGGTCGCCGCGGTAATTCCGGCGCTGGCGAAGCGCCACGCTCAGCCCGCCCTGCGCAGATCTCAACGGCGGCAGCGCCGGATGATCCAGCGTGCCACCTGCGGCATCCCGCTACGGCAACATGACGAGACAACCCACCATGGTGGCAATGGCAACCGAACGCGTGATCGACGTGCAGCACTGGAACGACACGCTGTTCAGCTTCCGCACCACGCGCGATCCCGGCTTCCGTTTCGACAGCGGGCAGTTCGTGATGATCGGACTGGAAGCGGACGGACGGCCGCTGATGCGTGCGTACTCCATCGCCAGCGCGAGCTGGGAAGAGCATCTGGAGTTCTTCTCGATCAAGGTGGCCAACGGTCCGCTCACCTCGCGTCTGCAGCATCTGCGACCGGGCGATCCGCTGATCGTCACGCGCAAGCCGACCGGCACGCTGGTATTGAACGATCTCCGGCCCGGCCGGCATCTGTACCTGCTCGGCACCGGCACCGGCCTGGCACCGTTCCTGAGCATCGTGCGCGACCCGGAAACCTACCAGCGCTTCGATCGGATCGTGCTGGCCCACGGCGTGCGCCACATCGACGACCTCGCCTACGCGCACTACCTGGAACACGAACTGCCCCGGCACGAATACCTCGGCGAATCGGTGCGCGCGAAGCTGATCTACTACCCCACGGTGACGCGCGAAGCGTTCCGCCACCGCGGCCGCATCACCGACGCGATCGTCGATGGCGTGATGAGCGCGGCCACCGGCCTGCCGCCGCTGAATCCGGAAACCGACCGCGTGATGCTGTGCGGCAGCCCGGCGATGCTCGACGACCTGCGCGCCCTGCTCGACGGCCGCGGCTTCCACGCCTCGCCGCGCGCGCGCGAGCCGGGCGACTACGTGATCGAGCGGGCGTTCGTGGAGAAGTAGCCGGAAGAGGAACGAGTGGAGAGCTTAATGAGAAACGAATGAAGAGCCGCACCCTTGCCACCCTCGTTTCTTATTCCCCGCCACTCGTTTCTGCTCCAATGCCGGGCATGACCGCACCCACGGAACCCGAACGATGGATATCGCGCTGTACGTACTCGCCGCATTGCTGATCGTCGGCGGGCTGGCCGGTGCCGTGCTGCCGGCGCTGCCGGGGATACCGATGCTGTTCGGCGGTATCTGGCTGGTGGCGGCGGTGGACGATTACCGGCATCTGGGCCTGTGGTGGCTGCTGATCATCGGTGCGCTGGGTTGCGCGGGCGTGATCGTGGATTTCGTCGCCAGCACGCTGGGCGCCAAACGCGTCGGCGCCAGCAAGCTGGCCTTGTGGGGCGCCGGCCTGGGCACCCTGCTCGGCATGTTCTTCGGCATCCCGGGCCTCCTGTTCGGGCCGTTCCTGGGCGCGCTGGCCGGCGAGCTGGCTTCCGGCACCAGCGGGCTGCGCTCGGCGCATGTCGGTATCGGCACCTGGCTGGGCCTGCTGTTCGGCACCCTGATCAAGCTGGTGCTGTCGTTCGTGATGGTGGGCCTGTTCGGCGCGGCCATGCTGTTCGGTTGAGCGGGCGACCTTCGGCACATGGCACCGGCCGGGCGCACTGTCTAGGCTGGAGCTTCCTCACGGGAGTTCCCGCCATGTCCAGACGCCTCGCCCTCGCCCTCGCCACCGCCTTCGTCACTTCCGGTGCGCTGCACGCGCAAACCGCGCCCACGCCGGCTACGCCGGCATGGATCGCCCGCAGCAATGCCGACTCCCAGGTGCTGCTCGACGTGATCGCGCGTTTCAGCCCGGAGTTCGCCACCCAGGTCGGCCTCGGCGGCTACGACGACAAGGTGGCCGACCTCAAACCCGGCGTGGATGCACGTTCGCGCGCGGCTTTGGTCGAGGCCAGGGGCAAGTTGGCAAAACTGCTTGCCGCGGAACACGACACCAATGTGCGGCAGGATCTGCAGATCCTGATCAAGGCGGCCGACCAGCAGGTCGAGGGTATCGATCTCAACGACAAGTATCTGTTGCCCTATAACGATGTCGGCTCGCTGGTGTTTGGTGGCGAATTCGCGCTGCTCAAGGATGATGTCGACGCCAGGCGACGCCCGGCCGCGCTGAAGCGGCTGCAGTGCTACGTCGGCACGGCGGTCGGCTGCACACCGATCACCACACTGGCCAGGGCGCAGACCACCGCCAAGCTCGGCGACAAGGCGCTGCTCGGCCCCTACCAGGGCGAGGTCGAACAGAAGCTGGCGAACACGCAGCGCTACACCAGCGGCATCCGCCAGCTGTTTGCGAAATATAAGCTGGACAACGCCGACGGCAAGGCCGCGCTCGACGCGCTCGATGCGCAGCTCAAGGATTACGACGCCTGGGTGCGCCGTACCGTGCTGCCGCGCGCACGCACGGATTTCCGCCTGCCCGAACCGCTGTATGCGTACAACCTGCAGCAGGTCGGTATCGACATTCCGCCGCAGCAGCTACTGAAGCAGGCCGAGCTGGAGTTCGTCGAAATGCGCGGCGCCATGCAGATGATGGCGCCGGTGGTGGCCAAGGCCGAGGGCATCGACGCCACCGACTACCGCGACGTGATGAAGGCGCTGAAGAAGGACCAGCTGAGTCGCGCTCAGGTACAGCCCTGGTATCACGAAGTGCTCGGCCACATCGAGGACACCATTCGCCGCGAGCACATCGTCACCCTGCCCCAGCGCAAGATGCAGATGCGCCTGGCCTCCGATGCGGAAGCGGCCCAGGTGCCCGCGCCGCACATGGACCCGCCGCCCTTCATCAACAACCACGGCGAGCAGGGAACCTTCGTGCTGACCATGGGCAACCCGACGGCGAACGGCGACAAGACCCAGGCCTATGACGACTTCACCTTCAAAGCGGCGGCGTGGACGCTGACCGCGCACGAAGGCCGCCCCGGCCACGAGCTGCAGTTCGCCGCGATGGTCGAGCGCGGGGTCTCGCTGGCACGCAGCCTGTTCGCGTTCAACAGCGTCAACGTGGAAGGCTGGGCGCTGTACGCCGAGTCGGAGATGCTGCCGTACGAACCGCCAGCCGGCCAGTTCGCCGCGCTGCAGGCGCGGCTGATGCGCGCGGCCCGCGCCTACCTGGACCCGATGCTCAACCTCGGCCTGATCACCCGCGAGCGAGCGCACGATGTGCTGACCCATGACGTGGGCCTGTCCGAGGCGCTAACGCAGCAGGAACTGGATCGCTACACCTTCAACAGTCCGGGCCAGGCAACGGCGTATTTCTACGGCTACATGCGCCTGCAACAGCTGCGGCTGGAAACCGAGCTGGCGCTCGGCAAGAAGTTCGACCGCATGGCCTTCAACGACTTCGTGATCGGGCAGGGACTGCTGCCGCCGGACCAGCTGGCCGAGGCGGTGCGCACGCAGTTCGTGCCGGCGCGGCAGAAGCGTTGATCGTTATCGCCGTGCGCTCTTCGCCAGCCAGCCGGCCAGTTGCGCGGTGTCGCGGCGCAGCGAGGCGGGCAGCACGATGTAGTGCCGGCTGGGTGCCGCACCCGGCTTGGCGATCAGCCGCGTGGCACCCTTCAGTTGCAGCAGCGCCGGCTGATCGGTCGGCGCCAGCTTCAAGGCCAGCCCGGCGGGCGTCAGCCACGCACATGGTTTTTCATCGAGATACGCCATCAGGCCGCCAAACATCGGCTTGAAGCGCAGGTCATGCGGCCGTCCCAGATGGACGGCCGCATCCTCAAGCTCGCGGCGCATGGCTTCCAGTACAGCCGGCATGCTCACGCCGGCGAACCGGGGATCACGTACAGCAGCACCGCCAGGAAATGCAGCACGCTGCCGGCCAGCACGAACACGTGCCACAACGCGTGGTGATACGGCAGCCGCCGCCACAGATAGAACGGCACACCCAGCGTATAGGCCACGCCACCGCCGATCAGCAACAGCATGCCGCCGGCCTGCAGATGTTCACTGAGCGGCTTGAACGCGATCATGCCGATCCAGCCCATGCCCACATACAGCAGCACCGCCAGCTTGTGATAACGCTTGAGCAGGCCCAGCTCCAGCGCGCTGCCGGCCAGCGCCAGCGTCCACACCGCCACGAACAGGCTCCAGCCCCAGGCGCCGGGCAGCGCGATCAGGGTGAACGGGGTATAGGTGCCGGCGATCAGCACATAGATCGCAATGTGGTCGAGCGCGCGCAACGCCGGCTTGGCCGCCGCCACGGAAATCGAGTGGTACAGGGTCGAGGCGGTGTACAGCAGCACCAGCGAGGCGCCGAACACCGCACAGGCGACCACGGTGAGCGCGTTGCCGTGCAGGGCCGCGAACGCCACCAGCACGGCCAGTCCGGCGATGCTCAGCGCAATGCCGACGCCATGAATGACACTGCTGGCCAGTTCGTCGCCGAAACGGTAGCGCGGGATTGCCGCGCCGGATGAGGTGGCCATGAATCGCTCCCGAGGTATCCGCCGGTGCCGCGCGCCCGTCGCGGCACTATTCGATGATGAAGGCGCCAAACGCCACGCCGAGATTCCAGCCGCTGCCCTTGCCGCTGAGAGCCAGCGAGACATTGCCCTTGGTCAGCACCTGCGCATCGGCGGATTTCTCGGCGCCGGCGTGTGCTTCCGCATTGGCGTAGTGGCCGAGCACGTCGCGCACGCTGCTGACCCCGCTGAACTTGCCGATGCCGTCGGTGATCCTGGTCTTGCCGAACGTCAGCCCGCCGCCCTTGGCGCGCAGCTTCACGTGCAGGCTCTGGCCGTTACTGCAGCGCACCGTGCCGCTGCCGCTGGCGGTCTTGTAGAACAACGACCAGCCGGACAACTGGAAACTCATCTTGCAGGACAGATCACCGGCGCGCGCCGGCGTCCCCAGCAGCAAGCCACCGCACGCCAGCGCCAGCACGCCGGCCCATTTGATCAGACTCATGCTCGTCGCTCCCATCCGGTCCGGCCCGCTGCCCGTAGCTGATTGTTGCAGGACTGGCGCGCGATCGGCGAGGCCGACGTGAAATCCGTTGTCATCCCGCCTCGGCCGCGCCTTTCGGCGCGACGTCGCGGGGCCTTCAGACCGTTCGCAGAGACCTCCCGCACGCCGCATCCGCGCCGTGCGTATGGCCATCCAGCCGTCTGCTTGCGCAATGTCGACGCGTAGGCATACGCTGCAGTCGCGACAGCGCGATCCCCCTGCCCCCGCAGCGCGACTGCCGCCACATCCCCATCGTTGTCAGGAGGTCGCCCATGTCGTCCGCAAGCCTGGCCTTAGCTCATCGCGCACACCCCGACCGTGCACGCATCGCCGCCATCAGCGCCGCGATCGCACTCAACCTTGCCATGCTGGTTATCGCCTCGCGGCCGCTCACCCCGGCGATGCTTTCGCTGGTTGATCCGCTCGCCGCGGTCCAGCACGTTCGCCTGATCGACCCGCCGGCGCCCGTGCCACCGCCACCGCCGATCGAGATGAAGCCGCTGCCGCATCCGCCGACGCTGCCGCAAGCTCACCTGCAGCCCGCGCCGCTCAGCCCGCCGGTGCTGGTGCCCAGCGTGGACGGCCACATCGCCATGCCGCCAGTCAGCGCTCCCGCGTTGTTGCCCAGCAATGCCATGCCGGGCACCGTGGCGGTGGCCGCCCCGGTTGAGGCCAGCCTCGCCTATCGCACGGCGCCACTGCACTTCCCCGCGCTGGCGCTGCGCCAGCGCATGCATGGCAGCGTGCTGCTGCGGGTGCTGGTGGACGAAACCGGCACGCCGCTGCAGGTGACGGTGGAACAGGGCAGCGGCTATGCCCTGCTCGACCGCAGCGCGCGCGACCAGGTGCTGGCCGGTTGGCGTTTCCAGCCGGCGATGGTGAATGGGCAGGCGGTGCGCGCATGGGCGCGGGTGCCGGTGAATTTCGACCTGCGCAATTAGTCCGTACCCGCCTGGCACTCGGCCGG
>JBEPVP010000072.1:0-17273 GCA_041690935.1 Rhodanobacter sp. | reverse complement strand
CTTTCTCTATTGGCCACGCAAAGAGAAAGTAACTCGGGCGCCGAAGGCGCACGAAAGCTCTTGCTCCAACTGGACTGACAAAGCAGCCATTGAAAGTGCGCTTGCCTCGGGTTTTGCCTCGACGTGATTGAATAAGCTTCAGGGAACAGCTATCCACGTTCGGATGTACGTGACTCCGCGATTGGGAGTTCAAATTTGGTTGGATCAATGCGTGCGACGTGCGTGCAGAACTCGTTCCACCACTTCATCAGCGGTCTTGGATCAAAGCGCCCGCCGACCGCCAGTTTCAGTGCAGCAAACGAAAGCGCAAGTTGAGTCAGTCGCCCGATGTGAACAAGCACCTGCCTGACCGTTTCATCCGATGGATTGAACTGAAGCCCCGTGTTTCCAGAACGATAGAGCTTCACCAAAACCTTGCCGCCGTGAACAAATCCGTTCAGATCGCTCTTTTGGAAATCCAGCAGTCTTCCAAGTTCGCCAACGCCCAGCCTGGAAGTCAAACGATTCACCTCTTCGGTGGCTATCGTTTCAATTGCACCTGCATAGATGGGAGCCCTTTTTCCCGACTTCGGATGCGGTCGTTGAGGAAGCTCATCACTATCTAGAAAGGCCGTCACTTCATCATCTGACACTTCATTCGGGAGTGAAAACATCACAGCCCTGGCAAATGTCTCTAGCGTCGGTCGAAACAGCGCAAAAGCAGATACTCCATAGGCGGTGGGATCCACCGAAAGCATTCCAGCGGCAGCCCCGCCGTGATCTAGGCAAGTCACCAACAAGGTCAGCACGAGGCGTAATCGAGGACTGTCTGGTGGGAGTTCGAGTGCGGCCATGGCTTCTTTCTGCGCCTTCACCAGTTCCGCAGTTATTTCCGCAAGAGCACGGGCGTTAGTCTCAGCCATTTCGCATTCTCGTGTTTCGGTGATGACGAACAAACCGGACAAGCCGGACAAGCGTCAGATCGGGAAGGGCCTTCTGTCCATCGCTGTGCTTTTAGCCATCCAATGCATCTTCGCTTGGGGCGAAAACAGATGTTCAAGAACGCCTCCCTCTAGGCGCTAGCATCCACCCGCAACACCAGCTTCCCCCGATGACTCCCATCAAACAACCGGTTCAACACCTCCGGCGCATTCTCCAACCCGTCTGCAACCGTTTCCTCCGCCTTCAACCGCCCATCCCGAATCCACCCGCCAAGCGTCTGCACCGCCTCGCGCGTCTTCGTGTAGTCGAGCACCAGAAACCCGCGCATGCTCAGCCGCTTCATCACGAACACGCCGAAGTCATCACTGGGTTGCTCGCCACTGTTGTAGGAAGAGATCAACCCGCACAGCGCCACGCGCCCGCCGATGACCATGCGTGACAGCACCGCACGCATCACTTCGCCGCCGACGTTTTCAAAATTCACATGCACGCCGTCTGGCGTGGCGGCCTTGAGCTGCTGCTTGAAATCCTCAGCCTTGTAGTCGACGGCGGCGTCGAAGCCGAGTTCGTCGGTGAGGTAGCGGCATTTGTCGGCGCCGCCGGCGATGCCGACTACGCGGGCGCCCATGATCTTGCCGAGCTGGCCGGCGATGGAGCCGACCGAGCCGGCGGCGGCGGAGATGACCAGGGTTTCGCCGGGTTGCACCGGGGCGATGTCGGTGAGGCCGTAGTAGGCGGTGACGCCGCTCATGCCGCAGGCGCCGAGCAGGGTCGGCAGCGGGATGCCGGGGTCGGCGGGCAGGCGCACGTAGCCCTTGGCGCTTTCGTGCAGCACCAGGTAGTCCTGCCAGCCGGTGACGCCCTGCACCAGGTCGCCTTCGGCGTAGTGCGAGGAGCGCGACTGCACCACGCGGCCGAGGCCGAGCGCGCGCATCACTTCGCCGATCGCCACCGGTGGCAGGTACTGCGGGATGTCGCGCATCCACACGCGGTTGGTCGGATCCATCGAGAGGTACAGCACGCGCACCAGTACCTCGCCGTCTTGCAGCGCGGGCACGGGCTGTTCGACCAGGTCGAAATCCTCGCGTTTGACCAGACCTTCGGGGCGGGTTTTCAGGCGCAGCTGGCGATTGATCGGGGGCATGCGGTTCACCGTGACGGCAGGGGAATAAGCGTTCCCTCCGACTATACGGCGTCGCGCCGTCCTCGATCAGCGCCAGCGGATCGTGGGATCAATCGATCAGTGAATTTCCGCGTGCGCCGCTGTCGCCGCCGCCGCGTGTGCGGCGTGCTGGTGGATGAAATGCACGCTGTCCTCGATCACCGGCGCCTTGCCGCGGAACGGTCGCGACAGCGCCAGCAGGATCGCGCTGTGGCCGATGTCCGGATACATCTTCAGCGTGACCGGCTCGCCCTCGCGCCGCAGCGCCGCGGCCAGCGAGGTTGCGTTGCGCGGCCACACCACCTTGTCGGTGGTGCCTTGCAGCAGCAGCATCGGCGGCTCGTCGCCGTCGACGAAGTGCAGCGGTTGCGAACGCAACTGTGCGGCGTGCGTGCTGCCGAACATGTCGATGAAATCCGGGTCCTTCAGCGGCAGGAAATCGTACGGCCCGGCCAGCCCGATGAAACCGGCCAGCTGGCGCGGCTGCATGCCCACCGCGGCGAGCCAGTGAGCGTCGGTGGCCAACAGTGCGCCGATGTGCGCGCCGGCCGAATGGCCCATCACGAATAGCGCGGAAGAATCGCCGCCGTATTCGCCGGCATGCGCATGCGTCCACGCCACGGCGCGCGCGGCATCCTGCATGAAGCCGTCCAGCCGCACCTGCGGCCATTGCCGATAGTCGGGAATCACCGCCACCAGGCCGCGTTTTGCCAGCGCCTCGCCGACCCAGCGATACCACGCCCGCTTGCCCGACTTCCAGCTGCCGCCGTAGAAGAACACCAGCACCGGCGCGTTGCGCGCATCGCGCGGTCGGTAGACGTCCAGCGCCAGCTGGTGGGTGGGGTCGTACATCACGTCACGCTGCACCACGACGTTGGTATCGCCGGTGGTGGTGTTGAGGCCGCGGAACAACGCGGCCTGGCACCCGCTGAGCAGGCCGCTGCCGAGCAGCAGCAGGAGCGTGGCGAGCAGGCTGCCGCGCGAGGGGCGGCGGTTGGGGCGGGTAGTTTCCGATGACATGCGTTTTCCTGGGCGGGAGTCGACGCGCAGCCGTCAACCCCATCGCGCCGCCGGCTGCGTTGTATGAAGGGTGAGGGCTGTCGTTACACGTAGATACGTGCCGTATCCACCACAAGATGCAGGCACCGCTGTATGCCTGCCGTGTTCCACCTACACTGTGCCGGCCTCACCGGCACACAGGGAGAAATGCATGCGTCGTCGATTGCCAGGGTTGCTGGGTCTTGGATGGTTGCTGTGTCTGCTGATGGCCGCGCCGTTACCGGCCCAGGAGATACCGCCGCCGCTGCGCGACTGGCAGGGCTGGGTGCTGCACGATGTGCCGCAGCGCGACTGCCCGTTCCTCGCCAACCAGATGCCGAACGACGGTAGCTATCAGTGTGCGTGGCCGGGCCGGCTGACCCTCGATGCCGCGCGCGACGGTGGCCGCTTCAGCCTGCAGGTGCATGTCGACGCGCCCAGCTGGGTCGCGCTGCCCGGCGATGCGAAAAGCTGGCCGCAGCAGGTCAGCGCCAACCAGCAGCCGGCGACCGTGCTGCAGCGTGGCGACCAGCCGATGCTGTGGCTGACCCCCGGCGACTATCAACTGAGCGGCACCCTGCCGTGGACGGCGCGCCCCGCGCGCTTGCGCGTGCCGGCGGCGATCGGGCTGGTCACGCTGAGCGTCGATGGCGCGCCGGTGACCCGCATCGAGCGCAATGGCGAGCAGCTCACTCTCGGCGAAGCGGCCGCCGCGCAACGGGCGGCCGATGCGCTGTCGCTGCGCGTCTATCGTCGCCTTGAAGACGGCCTGCCGGCCACCCTGCAGACGCTATTGCAGCTCAACGTCACCGGCAGCGCACGCGAACAGCTGCTCGGGCCGGTACTGCCGGCCGGTTTCGTCGCCACCGCCCTGTCCGGCGACCTGCCGGCGCGGCTGGAAAACGATGGCCAGCTGCGCGTGCAGCTGCGGCCCGGACAATGGACCATCACGCTGGCCGCCCGCAGCGTCGCGCCGCTGAGCAAGGTGGCGTTGAAGCTGCCGGCCACGCCGTGGCCGCGCCAGGAAATCTGGAGCTATGCCGACGACACCGCGCTGCGCAGCACGCGTGTGGAAGGTCAGCCCACCGACGCGGCGCAAGCCGGTGTGCCGGGTGACTGGAGCGAGCTGCCGGCGTATGTACTGGACGACAGCGCGGGCCTGGCGATCGAGCAGGGCGCGCGCGGCGATGAAGGCGGCCAGGGCGATCGACTGCGCGTGCAGCGTCAGCTGTGGCTGGACTTCGACGGCGGCGGTCTCAGCATCGCCGATCAGCTGACCGGCGAGCTGCGCCATCACCAACGGCTGGACGTGGCCGCACCGTGGCAGTTGCAGCGCGCCAGCCAGGCGGGCGCGCCACTGCTGATCACCCAAGGCGAGCACGCGGGCAGCGGCGTCGAACTGCGCGACCGGAACCTCGACCTCGCGGCCGGCCTGCGACTGCCCGCGCACGCGGGCGCGATCCCCAGCGCCGGCTGGCAGCTGCCGCTGGAAAGCATCGACGCCACCTTGCATCTGCCGTATGGCTACCGGCTGCTGGGCGCGATCGGCGCGGATCGCTCGCCGGATTCCTGGGTGGGCCAGTGGAGCCTGCTCGACCTGTTCGTGGTGGCATTGATCGCGCTGCTGGCGGGGCGCCTGCTCGGCTGGCCGTGGGCGCTGCTGGCGGCCGGTTATCTCGCACTGGCCCAGCACGAAAACGCCGCGCCGCTGTGGACGCTGGCGGTTGCATTGGCGCTGGCATTGCTGCTGCGCGCACTGCCGGAAGGACGCCTGCGCTCGACGGCGCGCCTCGGCGCAGTAGCTGTGTTCGCACTCGCTGTGCTGTGGACCTTGCCGTTCGCCGCGGCGCAGCTGCAGTACGCGCTGCACCCGCAACTGGAAGGCGGCAATCAGGGGCGCATCGTGTCGGCACAGTTCATCGCGCCGCCCGCGGTCGAAGAGGTTTCGCAGAATGCGGTGCAGGCGCCGCCGCCGGCACCCCCGAGCGAAGCTGCTCCCGTCTTGCTCAAGGTACTGTCATCAAGCGACGTTGCTCAGGACGTTCTCGCCGGGGAGTCGGCCCCTCTGCCGCTGGCGCGTGGGTCAGCGTCCGCAAATCGCCCGATGGACAGCCGCAGCATCATCCAGGCCGGCACCGGCATGCCGCATTGGGACGAAGGCAACGACTACCGCCTCGGCTGGTCCGGGCCGGTGACCACCGAGCAGAGCACACGTCTGGTGATCGCGCCGTCCTGGCTGGTGCGCCTGCTGCGCGTGCTGATGGTCGCGCTGCTGGCTGCCCTGCTGGCTCGGCTGGTGACGACTATGTTGTTGCCGTGGCGTGGCCGCTGGCCGGACTGGCGTCGCGGTGGCGTGGTGGGTACAGCCCTGCTGGCACTCGCACTGTCGCCGCATGTGGCACGCGCGCAGGAGCTGCCCACGCCGCAACTGCTCGAGCAATTGCGCAGCCGGCTGACCGAGCCGCCGAAGTGTGCGCCAGCCTGCGCCGACCTGGCGCAGGTGCAAGTGCAGGTCAGCGGCGACGTGCTCGATGTGCAACTGGAAGCGCACATGGGCGCGCCGGTCGCGTTGCCGTTGCCCCGGGGTGACGACGCCCTGCAACTGCTCGATGTCGGCGTGGACGGCCACGCCGGCGCGGCGCTGGTGCGCAGCGGCGATCAGCTGCTGCTGCGGCTGGATCGCGGCGTGCATCGGGTCAGTCTGCGCTATCGCATCGGTGCGGTGGACAGCGCGAGCCTGCGTTTCCCGTTGCGCCCACAGCGCGTCACGTTCAACGGGTCGGGCTGGTCGCTGGATGGCGTGGACGACGGTCGCGTGCTGGGCGACAGCATCGCGCTGCATCGCGTGCGCACCGCCAGCGACGGCCAGAATCTGCCCGCGGCGCAGAGCTTCCCGCCGTATGTCCGGTTGACGCGCCGCCTAGTGCTCGGCGTCGACTGGACCGTGCTGAACGTGGCCGAGCGCATCGCACCGCAGGACGGTGGCTTCAGCACCACGCTGCCGCTGCTGCCAGGCGAACACCCGCTCGGCGACAACGCGCTGGTGAAAGATGGCCGGATCAGCGTCAGCTTCAATGCCGGCAGCGACAGCGTGAGCTGGACCAGCCGCCTCGATCATGCGGCAAAGCTCGCGCTGAACGCGCCGGCCCTGGGCGAGCGCGCCGAGGTATGGGAGATCCATGCCGAACCGATGTGGCACGTCCAGGCCAGCGGCGTGCCGACCAGCGCCAGCGCTGACGGTCTGCTCTATCAGCCGCTGCCAGGCGAGACTCTGCAGCTCGTCTTCACCCAGCCGGTCGCGGCGGCGGGTGACAGCCTGGCGTTCGATGACGTGCGCATGCAAGCCAACGTCGGCGAGCGGGCCACGGAAACCACGCTCATCCTGCGCGCGCGCAGTACCCGCGGCGGTGAACATGCGATCGACCTGCCCGCGGGCGCCGAGCTGCTGGACGCGCATCGCGATGGCGAGTCGATCAACCTCGCCGTGCGCGACGGCAAACTCAGCCTGCCGCTGCTGCCCGGCAGCCACGCGTTCACGCTGCGTCTGCGCGAACCGCGGGGTGTCGCCACTCGCATCCGCACGCCCGCGTTCGCCCTGCATGCGCCGGTGGCGAACATCGACCTGGCACTGCAGCTGCCGCAGGACCGCTGGGTGCTGTGGACGTGGGGGCCGACGGTGGGGCCGGCGGTGCTGTACTGGTCGCAGCTGATCGTGCTGCTGCTGGCGGCATGGCTGCTGGCAAGCTATGCACCGACGCCCTTGCGCTTCCGCCACTGGCTGCTACTCGGGCTGGGCTTCTCCGCGTTCGCCTGGAGCGCCTACGCGCTGGTGGTGCTGTGGTTGATCCTGCTGGGTCTGCGCGCGCGTGGCGCGCCGGCGGAACGACTCACGCCGACGCGCTTCAACCTGCTGCAGTTCGGTCTCGCCGCACTCACCCTGATCGCATTGGCGGTCCTGATCAGCGCGATACCGAAGGGCCTGCTCGGCTTGCCCGACATGCACGTGGCCGGCAACGATTCCA
Source organism: Rhodanobacter sp. (assembly GCA_041690935.1). Taxonomy (GTDB): domain Bacteria; phylum Pseudomonadota; class Gammaproteobacteria; order Xanthomonadales; family Rhodanobacteraceae; genus Rhodanobacter. The sequence continues at coordinate 10,130 of JBEPVP010000072.1, read as the reverse complement.
GCGCTTGGAGCCTGCGCTGGTTTGCCGACCAGAGCGCGAATGCCTTGCCAAGTGGCGGCGTGTTCAGCGTCTCGCTGTGGGTCTACAAGCTCGCCATGCTGGCGTGGGCGCTGTGGCTGGCGAACGCGCTGATCGGCTGGCTGCGCTGGGGCTTCGATGCGTGGACGCATGGCGGCTACTGGCGCAAGCGCGAACCGAAGCCGGGGGTGACGCCGCCGCAGCTGCCGCCTTCGACGACGGAGCCATTGCACGATGCCTGATGTCCGCAGCACGCTGCTCGCCGCCACGCAACAGCTCGGTGCGCGCGCCGATGCCGAGCTGCTGCTGCTGCATGTGCTGCAGCAGCCGCGCAGCTGGCTGTTCACGCATGCCGACGATCAGCTGGATATGGACGTCCAGACGGCTTACGGGGAACTGCTCCAGCGTCGCGCGACCGGCGAGCCGGTGGCCTATATCATCGGCCGACGCGGTTTCTGGTCGCTGGACCTGGAGGTAACCCCGGCCACCCTGATCCCGCGCCCGGAAACCGAGTTGCTGGTCGAACTGGCGTTGCAACGGTTGCCGCCGGATGATGCCTCTCGCGTGGCCGACCTCGGCACCGGCAGCGGCGCGATCGCACTGGCGATCGCCCGCGAGCGTCCGCGCGCACAGGTGATCGCGACTGACGCCAGCGCCGCTGCACTCGCTGTCGCGCAGCGCAATGCGCAGCGTCATGCGATCGGCAACGTCACCTTTGCGCAGGGCGACTGGCTGGCGCCACTGCTCGGTCAGCGCTTCGACCTGATCGTTTCCAATCCCCCGTATATCGAAGCGGCCGACCCGCATCTTGCGCAGGGCGATTTGCGCTACGAGCCGGCCAGCGCGCTGGTGTCCGGTCGCGATGGCCTGGACGATATCCGTCGCATCGTCAATGAAGCCCGCGAACACCTGCAGCCCGGCGGCTGGCTGTTGTTCGAGCATGGCTGGGATCAGGGCGCGGCTGCGGGTCAGCTGCTGCATGACGCGGGCTATGCCGGCGTGTTCACCGTGCAGGATCTGGAACAGCGTGATCGCGTCAGCGGCGGGCACCTCTGATCGTCGGGCGATGTGTGCGATCGCTTCATGACGTCGTTTGCGACCTTGCGCGGATTCCGGCAGCGTTGCCGACAACGCATCAGCTATCAGCCGGCGCTGGCTACACTGGCCACGCTGGCGGCGATCGGCTGCGGAAACCGGGTGTGGATCGCGCTGCGAATGCCTGTCAGGTCGAGGCCGGCCATGCTCAGCACCTGCTCGCGACTGCCGTGTTCCAGATAGACGTCTGGAAGGCCAAGATGCAGGATCGGCAGGGTGATGCCATGCGCGGACAGGCATTCGGCCACGGCGGAACCGGCGCCACCGGCGATCGCGTTGTCTTCGAGGGTGACGAAGGCATCGTGGGTCTGCGCCAGTTCCACGATCAGCGCCTCGTCCAGCGGCTTGACGAAGCGCATGTTGACCAGGGTGGCGTCGAGTTCGGCGGCGACGATGGCAGCTGGCGCCAGCATCGCGCCGAAACTGAGCAGGGCGAGGCCGTGACCGCGCCGGCGCAACTCGGCCTTGCCGATCGGCAAGGTGTCGAGTTCCTGATGGATCGCCGCGCCGGGTCCGCTGCCGCGCGGGTAGCGCACGGCGGCGGGGCCGTGGTGCCGGAAGCCGGTGCTCAGCATCATGCGGCACTCGTTCTCGTCGGCCGGCGCCATGATCAACATGTTCGGCAGGCAGCGCAGGAAGGTCAGATCGAAGCTGCCCGAGTGTGTCGCGCCGTCTGGGCCCACCACGCCGGCGCGGTCGATCGCGAAAGTGACGTCGAGATTCTGCAGCGCCACGTCGTGGATCGCCTGGTCATAGGCGCGCTGCAGGAAGGTCGAATAGATCGCCACCACCGGTTTCGCGCCCTCGCACGCCATGCCGGCGGCCAGCGTCACCGCGTGCTGCTCGGCGATCGCCACGTCGAAGTAACGCTGCGGGTATTCCTTCGAGAAGCGCACCAGGCCCGAGCCCTCGCGCATCGCCGGGGTGATCGCCAGCAGGCGCGGATCGGCGGCGGCCTGATCGCACAGCCAGTTGCCGAAGATGTCGGTGTAGGTGGGTTTGGCCGGCGCGCCTTTCTTCACCAGCCCAGCCTGCGGATCGAACGGACCGACCGCGTGATATTCGATCTGCGCCTGCTCGGCCGGCGCGTAGCCCTTGCCCTTGGTGGTGATCACGTGCAGCAGCTGCGGGCCGGGCAGGTTCTTCACCGTGCGCAGCGCCTGCAGCAGCTGCGGAATATTGTGGCCGTCGATCGGGCCGGTGTAGTGGAAGCCGAGTTCCTCGAACAGCGTTGAAGGCACGAACATGCCTTTGGCATGTTCCTCCCAGCGCTTGAAGAAGCGACCGAACACGGACTGTTTCGGGATCGCCCGCTTGGCGCGCTCGCGCCATTCGTTGAGCCGACGGCTGGCCATCGCGCGGGCCATCATCTTGGTCATCGCGCCGACGTTCTCGCTGATCGACATGCCGTTGTCGTTGAACACCACGAGCATGTCCGGCTCGGCGTCGCCGCCGTGATTGAGCGCTTCGAACGCCATGCCGGCGGTCATCGCGCCGTCGCCGATCACCGCCACCACCTTGCGATGATCACCCTTGTGTTGCGCGGCGATCGCCATGCCCAGCGCGGCCGAGATCGAGGTGGACGAATGGCCGACGCCGAAGGTGTCGTACTCGCTCTCCTCGCGGCGCGGGAACGGGGCCAGGCCATCTTTCTGCTTGATCGTGGTGATGCGGTCGCGCCGACCGGTGAGGATCTTGTGCGGGTAGCACTGGTGGCCGACGTCCCACACCAGCCGGTCGTGCGGCGTATCGAATACGTGGTGCAGCGCCACGGTCAGTTCCACCACGCCCAGGCCCGCACCGAAGTGCCCGCCGGAGCTGGCGACTGCCTCGATCAGGTACTCGCGCAGCTCGTCGGCGACGGCTGGCAGCTCGTCGTCGGGCACCAGCCGCAGGTCGGCCGGCGTCTCGATGGGGGCCAGGTGGGGGTAGCGGGAAAGGTCGTTCATCTGCGTATTGTTGGTCCAGCGGCGTGGCGGGGCAAGCGCGGGCATGTGAACAAAGTGGGGAGCCGCCCTGCACGCGACGCTTGCAGGGAGAGGCAACATCGAGGCGATCCGGGGGCGAACGGCAGAAGATTCACCAGCCGGGGTCAGGCGGCGAGCGGGCGCCGGTCGCGCGGCAGCCGGCTGACCAGAAACTCCATCTGGTCGGCCAGGATGTTGCGGTTGGACAGGATCAGGTGCTCGACCCAGCTCGGCCGGTATGGCACTGCCAGCAGCGGCATGTTGGCCTGCTGCGGGGTGCGGTTGCTCTTCCTCAGATTGCAGGCGAGGCAGGCGCTGACCACGTTTTCCCATTCGTCCTTGCCGTGCCTGGAAATCGGCAGCACGTGGTCGCGGGTGAGTTCGGCGCGGGTGAAGTGCTCGCCGCAATACAGGCAGATGTGGCGATCGCGGGCGAACAGGGCGGTGTTGGTGAGCGCGGGGGCCGGATCGATCGCATGCTCGCGGCAATGGCCGGTGCTGGCGATGATCGGATGCAGCTCGATGCAGCTCTGCGTGCCGAGCAGGCGGTTGTGGCCGCCGTGCACGGTAAGGCAGGGGTCGCCCAGCGTCCAGGCGACGGCGTCACGGACATACAGGCATACCGCGTCCTGCCAGCTGATCCAGTCGAGGATGCGGCCGGCAGCGTCCAGCGATAACACGCGGGTCGCATTGAGGTCGGCCCGACTTGGCACTTCCATCAGCATGTAAATCGTCCTTCAGCCAGGGCTTCGAAAGAGCGTTTCGGCAATGCGGGGTGCTTGTCGGAGCCCAGCATAGAACAATTCCATTGCAATTCGCATGCAAATGCGGCAGTGCCGCGCCGGGCGGGTGGTCGCCGCCGCGGGAAAGCGCTGATATGATTGACAGTCAACACAGACCCGACGCCGGGTTTGGTAGGGGCGCTTCGGTGGTGACCCGGCACGGCGGGGGCAGAGGTAAGTAACGTGGCTGAAGTTCTTTTCTACGAGCACCCGGTGCCGCTCAACCGTACCGAACACAAGGATCTGCGCCTGAAGGGCGTGCCGAACGTGAAGTTCGCGATGAACGCGCACTCGGTGCCGCTGACGGGTGTCGAATTCGGGGTCGCCGCGCGCGACCTGATGATCGTGTTTGCCGGCACCGACATCGCCAACTCCGGCCCGGTCGCCATGCTGGGCCTGCGCCAGAACGAAAACCTGTATGTCGATGCCGACGGCCATTGGGCAGCGAACAGCTATATCCCGGCCTTCGTGCGTCGCTACCCGTTCGTGCTGGCCGAGAAGCCGGTCGGGCAGGAAGGCGATGACTTCACCGTGTTCCTCGACGAAGGCTATGAAGGCTTCAACAGCAGCGAAGGCGAGCGTCTGTTCAAGGAAGACGGCAGCGACAGCGAGATGCTGACGAAAGCGGTGGGCTTTCTCGGCGATTTCCAGCAGAACGTGGCGCGCACCCGGTGGTTCATGGAGCAACTGCTCAAGCATGACCTGCTGGAGCCGCGCAATGTCCGCCTGCAGAAAGACGGCAAGGATGGCAAGGAAGGCACCGCCATCAACCTCAACGGCCTGTTCGTGGTCAATGAGGAAAAGCTGCGCGCACTGGACGAGAAGGTCACCCACGAGTTCCTGCGCGAAGGCGTGACCGGCTGGATCTATGCGCACCTGCTGTCGCTGGCCAACATCGATCGTCTGGCCCAGCGCCTGGGCGAGCGTGAGCAGGCCGAAGCGGCTGCCGGCGCCGCCGCCACCCACTGATCCTTAGGCTGTCATCGGAAGGGTCACGAAGAAGCCGCCTCCGGGCGGCTTCTTCGTGTGGATCAGTGCACCGGCTTGGCCAGCCTGAGCAGATCCGGCGCGTAGCCGGTAGCCTCGTACAGCGCACGGGCGCGCTCGTTGCCGGGAAACACCGCCAGCGTGACCAGCTGGCAATGATGTTCGCGCGCCCACGCCTCGGCGTGCGCCAGCAGCGCCTTGCCGACCCCGTTGCCTTCGTGCTTCGGCGCCACCGCCAGGTCGGAGACGTGGCAATTGCTGCGGCCAGTGAAGAAATCCGCGGTGCGCTGCAGATGGATGAAGCCGAGCCGTTCGCCATCCTCGCCTTCGGCCACAAACAGGTAGCTGTTCGCCGGCTGATCTTCCAGATGCCGCAGGAGATCGTTGCGGATGCCCTCGATGCATTCGTGCCGGCGCCGCCATGGCGGCAGCGTGAAATCCACGAAACGCGGCACCAGCGCAAGGATGAAATCGTCGTCGTCTTCGGCCAGACGAATCAGCAGGGACGTGTGGGTCATGGGGAGTCGATCAATGGCGGAGGTAACGCTGCCGTTTCTACACCTTGCGCGATGGGCGTGGAAGTCCCCGCCGACCGTGTATATTTTTCAACGCTGCAACACCGGCAGGGCGGGGTACCGGCCCTGAACCGTCGACCACCACCGCGCCAGGGGATCGCCCGTGCCGACTGCCACCCGCCGCATCCACATCCAGACCACCGGCAACCAGGTGCTGGCGCAGGGCATGCGCGATATCCAGAGCCAGCTGAAACTGCCGCTGGCCTTTCCGCCCGAGGTCGAGGCCGCCGCTGCCCTGGCCGCCGGCCAGCCACGCCTGCCGGCGCTGGATCGCACCGACCTTCCGCTGGTGACGATCGATCCGCCGGACGCGATGGATCTGGATCAGGCGATGTATGTCGAACGTACCGACGGCGGTCATCGGGTGTACTACGCGATTGCCGACGTCGCCGCGTTCGTCACCGCCGGCGATCCGGTCGACCTCGAAGCGAACCGCCGCGGCGAGACGCTGTACGGTGCCGACGCCAAGATCCCGCTGCATCCGAAAGTGCTGTCCGAAGCCGCCACCTCGCTGTTGCCCGGTCAGTTGCGTCCCGCCCTGCTGTGGACGATCGAGCTGGACCAGGCCGGCGAGATCAGCAGCATCGATGTGCGCCGCGCGCGCGTCAGCAGCCGCGCCAAGCTGAACTATGCCGGCGTGCAGCAGACCATTGACGCCGGCACCGCCGAGCCGATGTGGGCCGTGCTGCGCGAGATCGGCGAACTGCGCCAGCAGCGCGAGCAGGCACGCGGCGGCATCAGCCTGCCGCTGCCGGAGCAGGAGATCGGCGTGGTCGATGGCCGCTGGTCGCTGGCCTTCCGCGCGCGGCTGGCGGTGGAAGACTGGAACGAGCAGATCTCGCTGCTCACCGGCATGGCCGCGGCGCAGCTGATGGTGCAGGCGAAGGTCGGCCTGCTGCGCACCTTGCCCGAGCCCGCGCCGCGCGACATCAGCCGATTGCGCATCACCGCCAAAGCGCTCGACATCGACTGGCCCGCCGGCATGAGCTATCCCGATTTCATCCGCTCGCTCGATCCGTCGAAGGACACCCACGTCGCCATGCTGACCACCTCCACTTCGGTCTTGCGCGGCGCCGGCTATGTGGCGTTCAACGGCACGCTGCCGGCGCAGCCGATGCAGTCGGCGATTGCCGCCGAATACACCCATGTCACCGCGCCGCTGCGCCGGCTGGTCGACCGCTACACCGGTGAAGTTTGCGTAGCGCTGTGCGCGGGACAACCGGTGCCGGAATGGGCACTGGCCGCCTTGCCGGGATTGCCAGCCACCATGCAGGTCTCCGCCCAGCGTGCCCGCCAGTACGAGAAGGCCGTGCTCGATCTGGCCGAGGCTGCCGTGCTGGCGCCGCGCGTGGGCGAGACCTTTGCTGGCGCGATCGTCGAGGTCGCCAACGGTGATCCGGCCAAGGGTGTGGTCATCGTGCGTGATCCGGCGATCGAAGCCAGCGTGTCCGGCACCTCCGCCCTGCGGCTTGGCGCCGAGGTCAGGGTGACCCTGGTCGAGGCTGACCCGGTCAAGCGCGTGACGCGGTTCGAACTGGCCGAGTGACAACGTGCTCCGGTGCGCAGGGTTGGGGCGCGATCAACGCAGGCCGGCGCGGATATCGCGGGAGAAATCATCGCCCGGTGCGCTGTTCCTGGCCCGCTCGGTGATGTGCCCGCGGCGGCGCAGTTCGTCGAGGGGCACGCTTCGATCCAGCGCACCCACCGCGTACAGATATTCCGGCAGGTAGCCGGTCAGCAGCAGGCGGATATCCCACGGCAGGCCCGGGTCGATCTGCCGCGCCATGCGATAGACGAGGGTGGTGCAGTTCGAGGTGAACGTGTTGTAGAACGCCGGCGTGGTGGCGAGTTCGTTCGCGGCCTGTACATACGAGAGAAACAGCGCGCGCATGGCGTGTCGGTCCAGGCGCAGCGGATAGAGATAGTCGTCTTCGCCGCGCACGTTGGTGCGCACGCGGATGATGTCGCGCTCGTCGGCGGCCACCAGGATCGTCTCGAACTGCTTGAAGAAGCCGCCGATCGACGAGTACTGCTCGCCGCGCTTCTTGCGGATCTCCACGGAGAACACCACATGCTCACCATCGTCGAAGCCGAACGAGATCATCGCGTGCGCGATCGCCTGGCTGCCCCACCAGGACAGCACGGCATCGGCTGAAACGAGATGGTCCAGCTCGTAGCGGCGCGACTCCCAGCGCACGTCGTAGTCGTGGTCGGTACGCCAGCTGAAGACGCGCACGTTGTCGAGCGTGACCTCGCTGCCGTGCACCTGGCCGGTCAGTAGTCGGGCGACGTCATCGGCCCAGACCCGATCGTTGGACGGCGCGATGCCCACCCACCACAGCAGCAGCCCCGCGTAAATCAGCGCATACGCGCCCAGCGGAATCCAGCCGCGCCGGACGATCGCCAGCGTGGCGAGGGCGACCACCGCGAGCACCCACAGGATGCTGCCCAGCACCCGCGACGCCTTGTCGCCCGGCAACCGGTACCACAGCGCCAACGCACCCCACGCACCCGACAGGAAAGTGACCAGCGCCATCACCACGATGAGCGCGGCCCTGCCAACCCTGCCATGCCGTGTAGTCATCGTGCTCCCGCGTATCGGTTGTCATGGCAAGCGTGCGGCTTCGGGCGGCGGAAGACAATCGACGGGCCGTGGTGCGGGCGTGCCCGTCGCTCACTTCCAACGGCGTCGCTCCCTCTTTACCCCGGCAACGTTGACGAAAAAAAGCAGCCTCGGCGCTTCAAGCTGTGCGCACGATAAGCAAAGCGGCAGCGAGGCCGCTCGATCCAGCGACATGGCAGTTTTCTCAGCAGCGGTGTTGCCATGCTCGATCGGTCGCGCTCGCCGCCGCCCTGCTGACGAAGACTGACTTTCGGATATATTCCCCGGATACGGGTATCCGCTTTTTCGTGGAAACTCTCCGCATGAAAAAAGTCCTGCTCATTGGCTCTGGTGGGGCCGGCAAATCCACGCTTGCTGTGCGGGTCGCAGAGTGCATGGGCCTGCCGCTTATTGCTCTTGACGCGCTTTTCTGGAGGCCTGCCTGGTGTGAGACGCCAAGGGCGTCGTGGCATCAAATCGTCAAAGAGCTTGTCCAGCGCAAGTCGTGGGTAATGGATGGCAACTATGGTGGAACAATCGACATGCGGCTTGCTGCATGCGACACCGTAATCTTCCTCGACTTGCCGCCCATGCTTTGCGTATGGCGGGTACTCAAGCGTCGCGTTCAATTTCATCGCAGGTCTCGCCCAAATATGGCGCCTGGCTGCGATGAACAGCTGAGCATGAATTTCATTCTGTGGGTGTTGTGTTATCGCAAACGTCATCGTCCCGGAATTCTTCAAAAGCTCACGATGGTCGCTGCCGAAGGCAAACAGGTATTTATCTTGAGGTCTCCCGCTGCCGTACGCGATTTCATCGGGCAACTTCCCTTGTTGCCTGACAATCCGTAAGAGCAACTGTCTGATCATATTGCTGGGGCGGCCTCCTTCCGCGCATCGCGCATGCGGGCATTCAAGACCACGATCAGTTTGCGCATGACGGCGACCAGAGCAACTTTGCCCGTTTTGCCGCGCGCACGTAGTCGAGCGTAGAAGGTTCGGAATACGGGGTCGTGACGGACCACACTGAGCGCGGCCATATACAGCACTGCGCGCACGTTGGCGCGACCACCCCATACGCTGCGCTTACCGCGCATGGTGCCGCTGTCGTGGTTGAGCGGCGCGACCCCGACCAATTTGGCTATCGCTTTTCCCGTCAGGTGGCCCAATTCCGGCAGTCTGCTGGCGAGGGTCGCCTGGGTTACAGGGCCGACGCCCTTGACCGTGGCAAGCGGTGCCAAGGAAGGCTGCGCACGGACCTGCTGCGCCATTCGGGTGTCGATGTCGGCGAGCTGATGCTGCAGGGTGCGGATGCGCGCCTGGGTACGCCGGCGCAACTTGGGGTCGTGCACGGTGTCCAGAAACTGGCGTTCTTGCAAGCGCGTATTGCATAGATGGTTATGAGCTCGTTGTAGCTCGGCCAACTCACGCTGCCACGAGGCATCCGGCACATAGAGCCTAAGCTGCAACAACTCACCGGCCGCTGCGATTGCAGCCAAGACCTGGGCATCGAGGGTATCGGTCTTGGCCAGCTGGCCGGACGCCTTGGCAAAGTCTCGAGCCTGACGCGGGTTCAACCGGATCACGGGCAGGCCGGCTGCATACAACGCGTCGAGCGCGCCCTGTTCGTAGCCACCCGTAGCCTCTAGGACAATCCGCTCTGGAGCGAACGGCATCAACCACGTGATGAGATCCTTCCAGCCGGACCGCGCGTTCGCAAACGCCCGCGTTTGGTCCAAGGCGTGTATTTGTACGTCCAACCGCGCTTTGCTGACATCAATGCCGACGAATCCGCTCATGGCAACTCTCCGATATGTGGAAACAATCGAGAGTTCTCCCCGCTAGCCCAGCCTTATCCTTGCGAGCGCGAGCTCGGGCAACTGTTCGGGCGTGAATGGGGGAATTCCGGCTTGGCGACCATGCTCTTACACGGTCGTAAGACCAAGACTTCATCGATCGACCATGCCGGCTCTCGACAATTACCTTGCCACAACCGGCGGAGATAAGACTTCCCGTCAGCACCGCGCTTGATGCTTTTGCCCTGAGCTTTCGGGACGATGCGGTTGTCGGGTTTTTCTCTCTGCGACATCGTGCGTTCTCCCTCC
>JBEPVP010000071.1:0-17537 GCA_041690935.1 Rhodanobacter sp. | reverse complement strand
TGTTGCTCGAAGATGGCGTCATCATGCCATGTTTTTAGTAACACAGTAGAATTAAGGTCGCGCCGATCTGAACGCTTCTGGCGAGATGAGGATGAATGTACGCGGACGCTGCGTAAGCTCGTTCTAAGTCGGCCATGCACATAACTGGGGCGCGGCGAGTCCTCGTCGCGCACCCTCTCCCGGAGTCACCATGAAGACATCCCTCAGCATCCTCGCCTCCCTCGCGCTGGCCGCAACCGCCTGTGTTGCCAGTGCCGCCACCCCTGCCGCGCTGAGCAAGCAGGCCAAGGTCCAGATGCCGCAAGCGCGGGAGATCGCGCTCAAGGCCTACCCCGGCAAGATCGTCAAGGAGGAACTGGAACAGGAAAAGGGTGGCAGCGGCCTGCGCTATTCCTTCGACATCGCGAACGGAAAGATGACCCATGAAGTGGGCGTCGACGCGGTCACCGGCAAGCTGCTGGAAAACTCCGTCGAAGGTGCCGACAACGATTGACGATGCGGCCGACGCCTGCGGCATGCTGCGCTGGCGTCGGCACGATTCACGCAAGTCCGTGTCGCCGGATGGACCGGCATGGCGGGCCTGACTACTATCGGCGTTCCTTTCCCCGACAGGTGACTGCCCGTGAAGCGATTGCTCCCTTGTGCCCTGCTCATGGCCGCGTGTCCACTCGCGCTGGCCGCCAGTACCACGCCCACCTTCAGCACCGAGCGCCTGTCCGCCGAGGTGAAGACGCTGTCCTCCGATGCGTTCGCGGGGCGCGGCCCGGCCACGCCGGCCGAGCAGAAGACCATCGACTACGTGGTGGCGCAGATGAAGGCTGCCGGAGTGCAGCCCGGTGGCGACCTCAAGGACGGCAAGCGCGCGTGGACCCAGGCCGTGCCGCTGCGGCGCAGCGAGATCGTCGGCACGCCGATCTTGACGCTGATCCACGCCGGCAACAACGAGGCGCTGACCCAGGGCAAGCAGATCTCGATACGCGCACCCATGGATGGCTCCACCACCGTGGCGATCGCGAACGCGCCGCTGATATTTGTCGGCTACGGCGTGAAGGCGCCCGAGCGGCACTGGGACGATTTCAAGGGCGTCGACCTGCACGGCAAGATCGCGGTGGTGCTGGTCAACGATCCGGATTTTGAAACCGGCCATGGCGACTTCGGCGGCAAGGCGATGGCCTACTACGGCCGCTGGACCTACAAGTACGAGGAAGCCGCGCGCCAGGGTGCGCTGGGCATGCTGGTGGTGCACGAAACCGCACCGGCCTCATACGGCTGGGCCACGGTGAAGAACTCCAACACCAACGCCATGTTCGACATCGTGCGCGCCAAGCCGGCGGCGGTGCATCCGGAGCTGGAAGGCTGGATCCAGCGCGATCTGGCGGTGCAGATGTTCAAACACGCAGGGCTCGATTTCGACACGCTGAAAAAACAGGCGCAGACGCGCGCGTTCAAGCCGGTGACGCTGAAGGGCGAAAGCTTCTCGGCGAACTTCAAGGTCGATTCCAGCGTGATCACGTCGCACAACATCGTCGGCCGCATCGAAGGCAGCCAGCGCCCGGACGAGACCGTGATCTACAGCGCGCACTGGGACCACCTCGGCGTCGGCGCGCCCGACGCAAGCGGCGACCGCATCTACAACGGCGCGGTCGACAACGCCACCGGCACCGCGGCGCTGATCGAGATGGGCCGCGCGTTCGCGCAGGGGCCGAAGCCCGCGCGTTCGGTGGTCTTTCTCAACGTCACCGCCGAGGAGAAGGGCCTGCTCGGTTCCGAGTATTACGCCGCCAATCCGCTGTATCCGCTGGCTACCACCGCCGGCGTGCTCAACATGGATGCACTCGACCCGCACGGTCCGGCGCACAACTTCACCATCTCCGGCAGCGCAAAGCTGGGTCTTCTGGATGATCTGATCGCCGCCGCGAAAAAATACAACATGGTCTACACGCCGGACCCGAAACCGGAAGCGGGCCACTTCTTCCGCTCCGATCACTTCTCGTTCGCCAAGCGCGGCGTGCCGGCAATCTCGTTCGGCTCAGGCAACGACTGGGTCGATGGTGGCCTTGCCGCCGGCAAGGCGGCGGAAGATGACTACAACACCAAACGCTATCACCAGCCCGCCGACGAATGGCAGGCCAGCTGGTCGTTCACTGGCATGGCGCGCGACCTGCAGCTGCTCTACACGGTGGGCAGCGAGCTGGCGAACTCCGACCAATGGCCGGACTGGAGCAAGGATTCGGAATTCCGCGGCATTCGTGACAGGACGGCGAACGAACGCAAGTAATTAATAACACCACCCGCTGCCTCCGCACTCGCGACGTTGTTGTAGGAGCCTGCTGGCGGGCGATGCTTTTGGTCCGGTGACCACCAGAACATCGCCCGCCAGCGGGCTCCTACATTTCCGGGCGACGCGATGCCGCTTTTCCCGTTCGCGGGCGGCCGTACGCCCACAGCAGAAACGGCGGCAGCATCTTTCCCCACGACGCCTGGTTGTGCACGCCACCCTGCAACAGAAACAACGCAGCGTCGGCCTTGCGCGACGGGTGCTTCGCGTAATCCATGTCGACCGAATAGCCGAGCTGCTTCAGGCCGCGCGCACGAAAGCCATCGGCACCGCGATAGCCTTGCAGCAGGTCCTGCACGTCGTCGACCGTGTCGTTGACACCGTCGCCATCGCGATCCTTGGTTTCCTCCGCGGTACCCACCGCAAACCACATCTTCAGGCCGGCATGTTTGCCACCATGGTCGACCATCGCCTGCGCCAGCCGTGTGTGCTGCACCGCCGTGGCGCTGCTGCGATCGGCCGCCAGCCAGAACGAGGGCGAGAACGCGCCGACCCGGCCGAACACCTCCGGATACTGCCAGCCGATGTCGAAGGCATTCAGCGCACCCAGCGACCAGCCCAGCATCGTGCGCGCACGTGAAGACTTGCGTGTGCGGTAGTGCGCGTCGACGTACGGCACCAGCGCAGTGGCAACCCAGGCGGAATAGTCGTGCGCACGGCTGCCGATCGGGCCGATCGGCGAGCCGCCGACAAGACTGCGCGAGGTGGCGCGGTCGGACAGGCCATAGCCGCTGGCGCGATCGGTCAGCATCCGGATCGCCACCACGACCACCGGCTCGATCGCATGCGCGCGATAGAGCCGCGCCAGCGTCGACGGCAGGCCCACGGCGTCCATATCCTGGCCGTCATTCGCGTACAGCACGGGATAGCGACGGGTGCCGCGCGCATAGTCGGGCGGCAGGTAGATCGTGATGCCGATCTTTTCCGGTGCGAACACGGGCGCGTCCAGGTGCAGATGCACGGTGTTGTCTGCGGAAGCGGCGTCCGATGCCATGACTGGCCCGGCCGCACCGGCCAGCAACATGCCGGGCAGCAGGCAGCGAACCGCCTGACGACAAACCATGCGCCGCAGCCGATTCATCACGCCACGCTGGCGAACCAGGCGCCATAGCCCGGCAGTTGCAGGTGGCTGCCATCGAGACGACCCTGCAGCAGGCCATGGCCGTCCAGCGCCTGCGCATGGCCGAACGCGGCAGGCAGGGTGATCTCGGCAACGGCATCGGCCAGGTTGAACACGACCAGTACCGTTTGGCCGTCCAGACGGCGGGTGAACGCCAGCACCGGCTCGGCCGTGTCGAGGAAGGTGATGTCGCCCCAGCGCAGCGCCGGTTGCGATTTACGCCAGCGCATGAAGGTGCGGAAGCCGTTCAAGACCGAGTCCGGATCGGCCTCCTGGCGGGTCACCGCCAGCGCGCGATGTTCCGGCGGCACCGGCAGCCAGGGCATTCCGCGGCTGAAGCCGGCATGCGCATCGTCGTCATTCCACGGCATCGGCGTGCGGCAGCCATCGCGGCCTTTGAACTGCGGCCAGAACGCGATGCCGTAAGGATCCTGCAGCGCCTCGTAGGGCAGCTCGGCCTCGGTCAGGCCCAGCTCCTCGCCCTGATACACGCATACCGAGCCGCGCAGCGAACAGACCATCGCGGTGAGCAGGTTGGCCAGCGGCGCCGACGGCTGGCGCCGGCCCCAGCGCGTCAGCACGCGCTCGACATCATGGTTGGAGATCGCCCAGCACGGCCAGCCTTCGGTCATCTGCGCTTCCAGTGCCTGCACCGTGCCGCGGATGTGCGCGGCGCTGAAATCGGCGGTCAGCAGTTCGAAGCTGTAACCCATGTGCAGGCGACCGGGGCGGGTGTATTCGGCCATCGTCGCCAGCGAATCCTCCGAGGAGATCTCGCCCAGCGCGGCCACATCCGTATAGCCGTCCATCAACGCGCGCAGCTCGCCGAGGAACGCCAGGTTCTCCGGCTGCGTGTTGTTGTAGTAGTGGTACTGGAACGCGTAGGGGTTGTCCGGGCTGAAGCCGCGGCCGACGCGCTTGTCCTTCGGTTTGGGCGGGTTGTCGCGCAGCTCGCGGTCGTGGAAGCAGAAGTTGATCGCGTCCAGGCGGAAACCGTCCACACCCTTGTCCAGCCAGAAACGCACGCTGTCGAGGATCGCCGCGCGCACCTCGGGATGGTGGAAATTCAGATCCGGCTGCGAGGTCAGGAAATTGTGCAGGTAGTACTGGCCGCGGCGCGGCTCCCACTGCCAGGCCGAGCCACCGAACAGCGACAACCAGTTGTTCGGCGCGCTGCCATCGTCCTTCGCATCGGCCCAGACATACCAGTCGGCCTTCGGATGGGCACGGCTCTCGCGGCTTTCCCGAAACCAGGCATGCTCGATCGAGGTGTGGCTGAGCACCTGGTCGATCATCACCTTCAGGCCCAAGCCGTGCGCCTTGGCCAGCAGCGCGTCGAAATCAGCCAGCGTGCCGAACAGTGGATCGACGTCGCGGTAGTCGGCGATGTCGTAGCCGAAGTCGGCCATCGGCGACTTGAAGAACGGCGCGATCCAGATCGCATCCACGCCGAGGCTGGCCACATAGTCGAGCCGTTCGATGATGCCGGGCAGATCGCCCACGCCGTTGCCGTCGGTATCCAGGAAACTGCGCGGGTAGATTTGGTAGGTGACGGCTCCGCGCCACCAGGGTGCATCACTCATTCGCGTGTTCCTCAGGTTTCCCGCCCGCAGGCAATGCCTCGCCGCAACGCGCCATTGCAAGGACTGGCGGGCAGCTTAATGGCAGCATGCGAACAGCATGGCGAATGTGCATACGTATTCATGGACACCTGCTATCGCAATGCAGCAAACGGCTTACCGTGCTTATTCGGACGTCCAAATGAATAGCGGCGAACGACATTCGGGTGTCACGAATAAAGCAGCGACTGGCTTTGCGGCCAGCGCCGGCAAATCGCCACGAGTCCTTGCGGCAATCTTGGTTGCGGCAATGAAGCGCGTATTTGCGGTGCGCAGCAGCACAATGAATACGTATGCACAAAGCAGTCGGATGGTCCGCCACCGCCCTACCATGGCGGCCACGTCGAGGTGGCGCGGCAGCTATGTGAAGCCGTCCATCGCCACGGGGGATGGTGATAGCCAGTGAATACAAGAATGACGTGCAACCCTGGGAGGGGATAAAGGTGATACTCAAATACAACATGCTTGCCCTGGCCCTGGCATCGGCGGGTTTATGCGCCGCACCAGCCGCGTATGCGACAACAGCGTCTGCCGGCAACCAGGACGCCGCGCCACAGGACGCTGCCACCACCTCGGCGGCCAAGGCCAAGGCGGATGCAAAAAAGGACGCCGAAGCAAAGAGGAAACAGCAGGCTACCGAGCTTGGTGTGGTGACGGTGCGCGGCTTCGCGCAGAGTATCCAGAGCGCCATCGCGGCCAAGCGGTCGTCCAACGAGATCGTCGAGTCCATCTCCGCCGAAGACATCGGCAAGCTGCCTGACGTCAGCATCGGCGAGTCGATTGCCCGCCTGCCAGGCGTTTCGGCGCAGCGTGTTGCCGGACGCGCGCAGGTCATCAGCGTGCGAGGACTGTCTCCGGATTTCGCCACCACCCTGCTCAATGGTCGGGAGATAGTCAGCACCGGCGATAATCGCAGTGTGGAGTTTGACCAGTACCCGTCAGAGTTGATCAGCGGGGTCATTGTGTACAAAACCCCCAAAGCCAGCCTGATCGGCCAAGGTCTGTCCGGCACGCTGGATTTGCACACGGTCCGTCCGCTGGATTACCAGAAGGATATCTTCGTTATTGGCGCACGCGCCCAGCACAACTCGCTGGGCCGCGCCGCGGATTCGAGCGCCTTCGGCAACCGCATGAATGCCAGCTACATCGGCCAGTTCATGGACCACACGCTGGGTGTCGTCCTCGGTTACGCGCACTCCCAAACGCCAACCCAGGAAGACCAGGTCGGCCTGTACGAGCCATGGCATCAGGTGGGTGCCGACGAACGTCCCGGCGTGCCCGCTGGTGCCTGGTTCTCCGACGGCATCAAGGCTTTGCGCCGCACCGGCTATACCAAACGTGACGCCGTCATGGCCACGGTGGAATGGCGGCCCTCGAACAACTGGACCAGCACGCTGGACCTGTTCCACACCAAGGCCACGCAGAAAGACACGGCCAACCAGTTCGAGTCGAACCTGGGCGACTACAACGGCGGCTATGGCCGTCTCGACGTCACCAACCCGACCATCAACGGCAACGGCACGTTCACCGGCGGCACGGCCAACAACATCTATCCGCTGGTTCGCGGCATGTACAACAGCCGTCACGACACCATCAACGCTGCCGGATGGAAGAACGAATTCAATGCCGGCCAGGTCAGCATCGTCGCCGATCTCAGCTACTCCAAGGCCAGGCGTCGCGAACTCAATCTGGAAAACAATACCCAGTTGACACCTGCCCCTCAGCTCGATTCGCTGAACCTGAATTATTCGGGCAGCAACTTTTCCCAGCTGATGCCGGGGTTGAATTATTCCGACCCGAGCAAGCTGTTTCTGACCAATACGATTTACGGCTCGGGCTATGGCAAGACGCCGCGAATCAGCGATGAACTGAAGAGTGCCAAACTCGGGGCCATCATTCCGTCCCCGGATGCGATCAGCAGCGTGATCAGTGATTTCGACGTCGGGATCAATTATGCAGACCGCAAGAAGGTCAAGCACCAGCCCGAAGGCAACATCAACGTCGGCGCGCAGGGGGACACGGCGATCGCGCCCGACCTGCAATACGGCTTGGTGGATCTTGGCTTCGCCGGCGTCGGCAAGATCCCGTCCTGGTACGTTCCCGGCGCCGTCGCGCGCTACATGACCTTCGCGCCAAACGAAGACGCGTCGTACCTCGTGTCCAAGGCCTGGGAGCTGTCCGAGAAGATCACCACCGCCTACGCCATGGCGGATGTCGATACCGTGTGGGGCGTGCCGGTTCGCGGTAACGTGGGTGTGCAGATACAGCGCGCGGACCAGTCCTCGTCCGCCAACGTGTTCAATAATTCGGCACCCGTAGACAGTCAGATCGAGCGATTCACCGACGGCAAGACCTACACCGACGTATTGCCCAGCTTGAACCTGGCCTTCTCGCTCACCGAAAGCCAGATGCTGCGCGTGGCACTGGCCAAGCAGGTGGCACGTCCACGCATGGACGACATGCGTGCCTCGCTGGAGTTCGGTGTCGACAAGACAACCGGCAAGCCCGGTGCCAGCGGCGGTAACCCGCGGCTCGATCCCTGGCGTGCGAATGCGTTTGATGTGTCGTGGGAGAAATACTTCGGTGGCACCGGCTACGTCGCCGCAGCGTTCTTCTACAAGGACCTGACTAGCTACATCTACACCCAGACCCGCGACAACTACGACTTCTCGTCGCTGGTGGCCAACTATGTGCCGGGTCCCAATGAACCACCGACACTGACCAAGGGCAATTTCAGCGCGCCGTTCAACGGCAAGGGTGGCAGTCTGAGGGGTCTGGAGTTGTCTGCATCAGTGCCGCTGAGCATGCTTACGCCTGTGCTTGATGGCTTCGGCGTCATCGGCAGCGCGAGCTTCAATGACAGCAGCGTCAAGATCAAATCTCCCGAGAACGCGTCCAGCGTCGGCGACGGCCCGATCAGCCTGCCCGGCCTGTCCAAGCGCGTTTACAACCTGACCGCGTACTACGAAAAGAACGGTTTCGATGCACGTATCAGCGAGCGCAAGCGTTCGGACTTCATCGGCGAGATTGGCAACTTCAACGGTGCCCGCACCCTGCGCTATGTCGTCGGCGAGAACATCTTCGACGCGCAGGTCGGCTACACCTTCGGCGAGAGCAGCAAGCTCCACGGACTGAGCGTGCAGCTGCAGGCGAGCAACCTGACCAACGCGCCCTATCGAACCTACGCTGGCACGAAGGACCGCCCGCTCGAGTACATCGAGTGGGGTCGCACCTACCTGCTCGGTGCCACTTACAAGTTCTGATGTAACACCTTGCACCTCCCCATCCCGCCGGCGGCAACGCTGGCGGGATTTTTTTGCCGATTGCAAGACGCACGCGATGACCTTGCGATGGACGGCCAGACGCACATGGCATTCGTGTGTTGCACATTCACGCGAAGCCGCTCCGACGACGCGCTCCTGGGCTGAAAGGCCGCGACTGGCACCAGCAGAATGGCACCGTCATGGCGCACTGCATCAAGAAAAAGCACGCAGCCGCGAGGATGAATACGTATGCAGGATGCAAGCCGCACCGCAGTACCGGCCTACCATGGGCTGTCCATTCCGCGGATTGATCGGCGCCGTCCCGCGCACCTCAACTGCCGCGAACACACAACGCGATCACCTGCATGTTGCCGGAGTCTCCGTTGAAACATCCAGACCTTCTCGTATCACTGATCTGCGCTGGCCTGCTTTCCACCGCATGCGCCGCGCGCGTGCCGCAATCCCTGCCTGCTGCGTCAAGCGAACGCGCCGGTGCCCACGCGCGTGCTGACGCCGGGACGTCGCGCTCGGGCGTGTACTACGAAATCTTCGTGCGCAGCTGGTACGACACCAACGGCGATGGCATCGGCGACCTCAACGGCGTCACCGCGAAACTCGACTACCTGAAGTCACTCGGCGTCAGCGGCATCTGGCTGATGCCGATCAACCCCTCGCCCAGCTATCACGGCTACGACATCACCGACTACTACGGCATCAATCCGCAGTACGGCACGCCGGCCGATTTCCGGCGCCTGCTGGCCGCGGCGCACCAGCGCAACATCAAGGTGATCATCGACCTGGTGATCAACCACACCAGCGACCAGCATCCGTGGTTCCTCGCCGCTGCAAATCCGCACGACCCGCATCACGACTGGTACCACTGGGCAGACCGCGATACCGACTCCGCTGCGATCAGCGCCACCGGCGCGCCGGCCTGGCATGCGAGCACCAATAGCGGCCGCTACCTCGGCATCTTCAGCGCCGGCATGCCGGATCTCGATTACGACACGCCTGCCGTGCGCGAGGCGATGATCGACATTGGTCAGTTCTGGCTGAAGCAGGGCGTCGATGGCTTCCGCCTCGACGCGGCCCAGCACATCTACTACGACTTCAAATCGCAGGACGGCGATCCGGCCATCCTGAAGAAAAACCTGGCGTGGTGGTCGCAGTTCCGTCGTGGCATGGATGCGGTCGATCCGGCCGCCTATATCGTGGGCGAAGTGACCCAGGACACGCCGGACAAGCTCGCGCCCTGGTTCGGCCCGCTCGATGCGGTGTTCGACTTTCCGCTGGCAACGCAGCTGATCGACAGCGCGAAAAGCGAGCGTGCCGGCGATCTCGGCGCATGGCTGGCGCATACCGACGCCGCCTATCGCAAGGCCAGCGGCAAGTCGGGCGTGGATGCGCCGTTCCTGTCCAACCACGATCAGGACCGCGTGATGAGCCAGCTCGACGGCAACCCGCAGCACATGCGCATGGCCGCCGCGATGCTGCTCACCCTGCCCGGCCGGCCGTTCGTCTACTACGGCGAGGAACTGGGCCTGCGCGGGCAGAAACCCGACCCGGACCTGCGCGAACCGATGCGCTGGAACCACGCCACCGACGCGCCCGGCGAAACCACCTGGAAGGCATCGACCGCGCACGACAGCCCGGTCGTATCGGTCGAAGCCGAGCAGGCCGATCCCGACTCGCTGCTGCGCTACTACACGATGCTGATCCACTGGCGTAGCCAGGTCAGTGCGCTGCGCGACGGCGCGGTTCGCGCGCACGTCGTCGACAACCCGCACATCGCCGCCTGGCGGTTGGACGACGCCAGCAGCCACGTGCTGGTGGTGCACAACCTGTCCGGCCAGGCGCAGGACATCGCGCTGGGCGACGACCGTTTCCATGCGGTACTGCTGCACAGCCAGCCCGGCACCACCCTGCAACACGACCATCTGCAGATGCCGGCCTACGCCACGGCGATCCTGCAATGAAGCTGGAGTTTGCTGCGATGAAAAAACCCGCGCGTCTCACCCGGTTCGGCGTTGCAACCGCAAGCCTGTGGCTCGGTCTTGCGCTCCCCGCAGCGTCATCGCCATCACCGGCAACAGCCATGGCGCACATCCACAACCACAGCCTGTTGATCGACCTCGGGGCCGACCAGCTCAGCGTCCGTTTCATCGCACCCGGCATCGTGCACGTGCACAGCGGGCGCGACCGCGCAGCCGATCCACCGACCCTGGTGATCGACCATGCTGCGGCCCATCCTGCCTTCGAGCAGGTCCATGTCGCTGACACGGCGGGCGGCATCAGCATCGCTTCCGCTCGCGCCGCGATCCACTGGGATCAACAACACCACCAGCTGCAGATCGACGACGCCCAACAGCAGCGCCTGCTGCAGCTCGACCTCGCCGCATGGCAACGCGGCGCACTGATTCTTCGGCACGCGCCGCGAGACGCGCTGTACGGCATCGGCGGCTACAACGCGACCGAGGATGCCTCCGCCGGCCTGCTGCGCAGCGGCACGCAGGTGGCCACTGCCGGCGTGCAGGGCCATGCGGGCGCGCCGTTCGTATGGAGCACCGCCGGCTACGGCGTGCTGCTCGACAGTGACGCCGCCACATTCAAGCTGCAGCCCGGCGCGATCGGCGTCAGCGGCACCGCGCGCAAGTTGCCCAACTACTACATCCTCGTCGGCACGCCGGCGGAAATTTTCAGCGAACTGGCCCAGCTCAGCGGCCAGTCGCCGCTATTCCCGAAATGGGCGATGGGCTTCACCAACAGTCAGTGGGGCATCGACCAGAAAGAACTGCTGCAGATCGTCGATACCTATCGCGTGAAACACATTCCGCTCGATAACTTCACCCTCGATTTCGACTGGAAGGCCTGGGGCGAGGACAACTACGGCGAGTTCCGCTGGAACACCGCGAAGTTTCCCGATGCACCCAGCGGCAAGCTGAAGGTCGAACTCGACCAGCGCGGCATCCACCTCACCGGCATCATGAAACCGCGCGTGCACCTGGACACCGTCGAAGGCCGCTACGCCACCGCGCACCATTTCTGGATCGCCAGCAAGCCGGCCAGCGACGACTATTTCTCGCACAAGCGCGTGCGCGAGATCGACTTCGACCTGCCCGCCGCGCGCGCCTGGTTCTCCAACGACGCGCTGAAGCATTCGTTCGCCACCGGCATGGTCGGCTGGTGGAACGACGAGGCCGACGACAGCGGCGACGACAGCCAGTTTCTCAACATGCAGCGCGCGCTGTACGACGGCCAGCGCGCGTTCTCGAACCAGCGCGTGTGGTCGATCAACCGCAACTTCTGGCTCGGCGCGCAACGCTACGCCTACGGCCTGTGGTCCGGCGACATTCCCACCGGCTTCGCCAGCATGGCCGGCCAGCGCGCACGCATGCTCAGCGCGATCGACGTGGGCGCGATGCAGTGGGGCATGGACGGCGGCGGCTTCAAGGACGGCACGCCGACACCGGAGAACTACGCGCGCTGGATCGAGTTCGGCGCGTTCACGCCGATCTTCCGCGTACACGGCGACTTCGGTCAGAAGCGCCAGCCGTGGGTCTACGGCGCGGTAGCGGAGAAGGCCGCGACCGCGGCGATCCGCCTGCGCTACGCGCTGATCCCGTACATCTACAGCTACGCCCGCCGCCATCACGTCGATGGCCTCGGCCTGGTGCGCCCGTTGCTGTTCGACTGGCCGCATGACCCGCGCGTGCGCAACGACGTCGACAGCTGGCTGTTCGGCGACTGGCTGCTGGTCTCGCCGGTAGTCGTGCAGGGCCAGACCGCGAAGGACATCTACCTGCCCGCCGGGCGCTGGACCGACTGGTTCAGCGGCAAGGTCTACGACGGCGGCCAGACCATCCATCTGGCGATCGACGCAAAGCACTGGGGCGACATCCCGCTGTTCATCCGCGCCGGCGCGATCATCCCGACCCAGCCGGTGCTGGATTACGTCGGCGAGCATCCGGTGATCCAGCTCGATGTCGACGTATTCCCCGCCGACCAGCGCACGCAGTTCGACTACTACGACGACGACGGCAGCACCTACGACTACGAGCATGGCGCGTACTTCAGCCAGTCGCTGGCGGTGCAACGCCGCGGCGACACCGTGCAATTCGACATCGGCGCGGCCAGCGGGAGTTTCAAACCGGCGCTGAAGTTCTACCTGCTGAAGATTCACGGCGGCGCGGCCAGCAAGGTCAGCGGCAAGCTGAAATCCTTCGGCAGCCTCGACGCGCTGCAGCGCAGCGGCGAGGAAGGCTGGGCCAGCGGCCACGATCGCTACGGCGATGTCACCTGGGTGCGGGTGGCAGGCGCGCGGGCAATGAGGATCACGCTCGACATGTAGCAACCATCGGTGCGAGCTCGTGCCCGCCCTACGAAACTCAGAGCGGGCCCCGCATCGCCGTCGAACGCTGGACGAGTCCCACGGCGTAGAGGAAACTGCGGCGACATGTAAACGTTTACACTCCGATAGTTGCTGGCTTCAGCCACCCATTCCCGCGTCGTTCCCCGCGCCGAACTGGATCCGCCATGACTGCACTCGCCTCGCTTCGACACCTCGCCCTCGCCGCCTGCGCCAGTGCCCTGCTGCTGACCGGCGTCGCCAACGCCGCGCCGCCGCCGGCCACCACCCATACCAGTCTGCACATCGACGCCAGCGCCAGCGGCGCGGCGTTCCCGCATTTCTGGGAGCAGATGTTCGGTTCCGGCCGCGCCTCGCTGGCACTGCGCGACGACTACCGCAAGGATCTGGACGCGGTGCACCAGGCCACCGGCTTCGGCTACATCCGCTTCCACGGCATCCTCGATCACGATGTGGGCCTGGTGCAGCGCGATCCGCAGGGCCACATCTCCTACAACTATTCGTACATCGACCAGATCTACGACGGCCTGCTCGAGCACGGCATCAAACCCTTCGTCGAACTCGGCTTCATGCCGCCGGAGCTGACTTCCGATCCGAAGGCGCTGCAGGCGTTCTGGTACCAGCCCAACGTCGCGCCGCCGAAGGATTACGCCGAGTGGGACGCGATGATCGGCGCGCTGGCCAAGCACCTGGTCGAGCGTTACGGCATCGACGAAGTGGCCAGCTGGTACTTCGAGGTGTGGAACGAACCGAACATCGGCTTCTGGGTCGGCACGCCGGCGCAGTCCACCTACTTCACCCTGTACGACCACACCGTGCGCGCGCTCAAGGCGGTCAATCCGCGCCTGCGCGTGGGCGGCCCCAGCACCGCGCAGGCGGCGTGGATACCGGCGTTCCTCAAGCACACGCACGACGCGAAGGTACCGGTGGATTTCGTCAGCAGCCACGTCTACGGCGACGACACCGCCGACAACGTGTTTCACACCAGCGAGAACATTCCGCGCGCCGACATGGTCTGCCGCTCGGTGGACAAGGTGCACAAGGAAATCGCCGCCTCGCCCTATCCGAAGATGCCGCTGGTCTTCAGCGAGTACAACGCCAGCTACGCCAACCTGCCCAACGTCACCGACACGGTGTTCATGGGCCCGTGGATGGCCAACACCATCCGCGAGTGTGCCGGCAAGGTCGAGATCATGAGCTACTGGTCGTTCTCCGACGTGTTCGAGGAACAGGGCGTGGTGCGCAACCCGTTCTACGGCGGCTTCGGTCTGATCGCCGCCAACCGCATCGAGAAACCCGCGTTCAATGCGTTCGCGATGCTGCACAAGCTCGGTGGCGCGCGCCTCAAGGTCACGTCCGATTCGGCCCTGGTCACCCAACGCGCCGACCGCACCGTCGTACTGGCGCTGTGGAACTACGCACCACCGGTGGGCGACAAGGCCACCTATACCAAGGGAGAACCCAGCGGTGCGCCGAAGCACTTCAGCGTCGACGTGGCGCATCTGGCTGCCGGCGCGCACGCCACCGTGTGGCGGCTGGACGAAACCCACGGCAATGCCGTCGCCGCCTTCGACCGGATGGGCCGCCCCGACTTTCCCAGCCGCGAGCAGATCGCGCAGCTGCGCGACGCCGGCAAGCTGGCCGCGCCCGAACAGATGGATGTGAGCAACGGCAAGTTCGACCTCACCATCCCGTCGCAGGGGCTGGTGGTGGTCGAGCTGCGATGATGCCGATCGGCGTCCGCCGTGCTTGACGTGACGTTTGTGTCAAACCACGCGAAATGATGGACGCAGGCACCTCCGAAAAAGCCGGCGGGCAGAGCCCGCCCTATGGGGCAAGAGCATGCATAACGCTCGATTGCGTACGGCTCTGGTAGGGCGGGCACTGCCCGCCGGCTTGCCGAACGGATCGTTGTAAATGAGGCGACTTTGCGACAACGAAACTGTTCAATGAACGCCCGCCTTGATGGGCATGACATCAACGTTTCCCTGATCTGATTCGAAGGCGGCAGGAGTGGGGATGAAAGAAATATCAGCCAACGCCGGAATGCTGGCGTTGATTTTTTGCCTGTTGAGCCCTTCAGCATCGGCACAAACCGACTTGCCTGCCGTGACGGTGACCGCACCGGCGTATACCGAACACCACGGCGGCTATGTCATCTCGGGTGATTTCAAGGTGGATCCGCGCATGCCGTCCGTGGTGTTCCCCGCGCAAGCACTGATCCATGACGACATCCTGAGCATCCAGCCCGTCCGCCTGGCGGACGACGAATATCTGGTGCTGCAGGAATGCGCTACCGGAGATTGCAGCCAGGCCCGCATCGTAAGGGTCTGGAATGCAGACGGCGCGACGACGGCGATACACAACAGCGAAAACCGGATCTGGATCAAGCACGAAAACAAGTACTTCATCTGGCTGAAACGTCTGCCGGAGGCTTCGGCGGGTGACTGTGATCGGTGCGGTTCCCACTTCACGAGTTTCGATCTCATCAGTCCACCGCTTACCCTCGTCCCTGACGGCGCGCTTGCGGCGCATCACCAGGCGGAATTGCTCGCTGAAAGCGCCGATCCCATCCCGGTAAAGACCCAGAAACATGAAGGCTCGACGTTTGTCATCACGTTTGCTGGCGGCAGCACGGTTCGAATCAAACGCATGCACGCGGCGCGATAAGTGACCTCCATCGATTCCCGAGTCGATTGCCACACGCGCATGAATACGTATGCAGAGGCTGGTTGCTGCAGTGCGACGCTGTCTACCATGCAAGGCTGCCGCCGATATCAGCGCGTCATTGATGTTGCGAGCGCAACATGCGCCACGCGTCACGCCGCGACATCACAGCTGCAGGAGGAATCATGTCCATGAAACGCATCATCCCCGGCGAACCGCACGCGGCATCCGCATGTTGAACCTGCTGCTGATGGCGGCGATGGCGGCCAGCGCGAGTGCTCCCGCGTGGCAGGACGGCCTGGACTGGCACGGCGTGCACGTCAGCATCAGTCGCGATGCGCAGGACAGCTACACGCTGGCGTGGCCGTATGGCCAGCGCGTGATTCCCGCGCAGCCGCTGCGCACGGACACTGCCAGCGTGTTGTTCAACGGCCTGTTCGCGATGGCGCAGGACGACCTGACGCAGGATTCGGTCAGCGCGATCCGCGATGGCGCGTTCGATCACGGCCAGCCGATTCCGTGCCAGTGTTTCGAGACGGGATTGAAGTGGCCGTATGTGTGGACGCGCGACCTGGCGTATTCAATCGACCTCGGGCTGTGGCGGCTCGATCCCGCGCGCTCGCGCAACGGGTTGAAGTTCAAGTTGTCCGACGTGCGCGTTGCGTCCGCGCCGCAGGGCCTGGTCGTGATGCAGGACACCGGCTCCGGTGGCAGCTGGCCGATCAGCACCGATCGCGTGGTGTGGTTTCTCGGCGCGCAGCACCTGCTCGGCGACCAGGCGTTTGCCGGCGATGTATACAAGGCGCTCGGCAATACCCTGGCGCAGGATCGGCAGTACGCGTTCGACGCCGGCTTCGGTCTGTATCGCGGCGAGACCTCGTTCCTGGACTGGCGCGAGCAGACTTACCCGGCGTGGACGGCGAACGAGGTGAGCTTCATCGCGCAGTCCTACGCGCTGTCCACCAACGTGCTGCACTATCAGGCGCTGCAGCTGGCCGCGACGCTGGCCGCGTCGCACCACGATGCGCAGGCGGCGGCCGGTTACCGCACGCAGGCGACGGCGCTGAAGGCGGCGATCAATGCACACTTCTGGCGCGCCGATCGTGGCATGTACATGAGCTACATCGGTGGTGACGGCACGCCGTACGACACTTACGACCTGCTCGGCATTTCGCTGTCGATCAGCAGCGGCGTGGCCGACGGCGAACGTGCGCAACAGACGCTGGCGAACTACCCGACATGGCCAGCCGGCAGCCCGGTGATCTGGCCGGAGCGTTCCGACCAGCCGATCTACCACAACCGCGCGATCTGGCCGTTCGTCAGCGCCTATGCGCTGCGTGCCGCGCGCGTGGTGAACCAGCCCGCGCGCATCGCGCACGAGATCGAGTCGGTGATGCGTGGTGCCGCGCTGTACGGCTCCAACATGGAAAACTACGAGCTGCTCACGCAAGGCCAGCATGTCGACGAAGGCCCGCTCAGCGGGCCGGTGGTGAATTCGCCGCGGCAGCTGTGGTCGGTCGCGGCGTACTTCGCGGTGGTCACCGAAGGCGTGTTCGGCCTGGGCGAGGACGGCCGCGTGGAACCGAAGCTGCCGACCGCGCTGGTGCCAATGCTGTTCGGCCAGCGCCGCGCGATCACGCTCGATCTGCACGACCGCCAGATCACCCTGCAGCTGCCGGAAAAGATCACCGGCAACCTGCTGCTGGCCGACCGCACGACCACCCACGGCACCACCACCACGGTGATGCTCAAATCGGTGCAGACGCCGGATACACCGCTGCGCACCGATGCGCCGCTGTACGCGCCGCTCGCACCCGCCGCGCCGCGGGTGCGCCACGATGGCGACGGCTGGCAGGTGCAGGTTGCGGGCAAGGTGCGGCTCTACGTCAACGGTCAGCCACGCGGCAGCATCGACGGCAGCGGCCATCTTGCAGCGCAAGCCGGCCTCACCTGCATCAGCACCACACGCGCGGATACGCACGGCCTCGAATCGCTGCACAGTCCCACTGTCTGCGTGGGCGAACAGGCCAAGGTCGCCGGCCACTGGCCGCGCACGTGGACCGCGGCGGCCGGCGGCAACTATCGCGTCGCGCTCGCCTACGCCAACGACCACGGCCCGATCAATACCGGCATCACCGCGGCGGTGAAGATGCTGGCGATCCGC
>JBEPVP010000070.1:0-17847 GCA_041690935.1 Rhodanobacter sp. | reverse complement strand
ACGCCGTTCTCTTCGACCGACTCGAACGCCACGCCGGTCAGGCCGATGTCGAGCAGGTGCCTGGTCAGCTCGGGCTCGGCGGCCAGATGCAGGTAGCAAAACAACAGGTGGTGCTTCTTCAGCAGCGCCAGATCGCCGGCAACCGGCTCCTTCACCTTGACGATCAGCTCGCCCGCCTCGTACAGCGCGGCAGCGTCGGGCACGATCTTGATGCCTTCCTTGACGTAAGCCTCGTCGGCAAAGCCGCTCTTCAGGCCGGCGCCGGACTGGATGAACACTTCGTGGCCACGGCGCACCAGGTCGGCAGCAGCGGCGGGAACGAGGGCAACACGACCCTCAAGGGTCTTGGTTTCGGAGGGGATACCGATACGCATGGAAAAAGAATCCTGTGGGAGCACGTTGTGGATCCATCGCACTGACGCCGCGGTGGTGTCGGTGAATCTGTCGCCTACCTTGAATCGGCCGGGGGTATTCCCCATCCTTGCGGGGGTCACGCAACCCGCCACCGCCCGTTGGCCTCGCTTGAGGAAACCGGGCCGGGGCTGCAGCGAATGAAGTGTCAGGCCATCGGTAAACCCAAGGATTATACCAACCATGAGCACCACCAAACACAGCCGCCTGCTGATCCTCGGCTCCGGCCCCGCCGGCTACACCGCGGCGGTGTACGCGGCGCGCGCCAACCTCAAGCCGACCATGATCACCGGTATGCAGCAGGGCGGCCAGCTGATGACCACCACCGACGTGGACAACTGGCCGGGTGACATCGAGGGCCTGCAGGGCCCGGCGCTGATGCAGCGCATGGCCGAGCATGCCGAACGCTTCCACACCGAGATGATCTTCGACCACATCCATACGGCCGACCTGAAGCAGCGTCCGTTCCGGCTCAAGGGCGACTCCGGCGAGTACACCGCCGACGCGCTGATCATCACTACCGGCGCCACCGCCAAGTACCTCGGCATCGCCAGCGAGGAGAAGTACAAGGGCAAGGGCGTGTCCGCCTGCGCCACCTGCGACGGGTTCTTCTTCCGCGACCAGGACGTGGTGGTGATCGGCGGCGGCAACACCGCGGTCGAAGAAGCGCTGTACCTGGCCAACATCGGCCGCAAGGTCTACCTGGTACATCGCCGCGACAAGCTGCGCGCCGAGAAGATCATGCAGGACAAGCTGTTCGAGAAGGCCGCCGCCGGCAAGATCGAGCTGGTCTGGAACCACAGCATCGACGAGGTACTGGGCGACGACACCGGCGTCACCGGCGTGCGCGTGAAGGACGTCAACTCCGGCGTCACCCGCGACATCGAGGCGACCGGCTTCTTCGTGGCGATCGGGCATACGCCGAACACCGGCATCTTCGAAGGCCAGCTCGACATGCACGACGGCTACATCCGGATCCACAGCGGCCAGAGCGGCATGGCCACGATGACCTCGGTGCCCGGCGTGTTCGCCGCCGGCGACGTGGCCGATCACGTCTATCGCCAGGCCGTCACCTCCGCCGGCTTCGGCTGCATGGCGGCACTGGATGCGGAGCGCTGGCTGGATCAGCAGACGCCGGCCAGCTGATGCTTTTGCCACCTCCCCCCAACTGTGTTGGGGGGAGGGCTGTGACCGAAGGAAATCCCCTTGGGAGGGTGAGGGGGAAAGCTCTTGCTCACCCACCATCAAAAGGATCCCCTGCGAGGCACCCGGCGAAAATCATCTATAACCATTCCATGCTCACCGCCCGCTTCCACACCGCGATCGCCGACCTGCCTGCCGCGGCATGGGACGCCCTGCGCGCCGACGCCAACCCGTTCGTGTCGCACGCGTTTCTGCACGCGCTGGAGCAAAGCGGCTGCATTCGGCCCGACTGGGGCTGGCAGGCGCATCACCTCGGCCTGTACGAAGATGGCCGCCTGGTCGCCGCCGCGCCGCTGTACCTGAAAGGCAACTCGCACGGCGAGTTCGTGTTCGACTGGAGCTGGGCCAGCGCCTGGCAACGCGCCGGCGGCGAGTACTACCCGAAACTGCTCAATGCGGTGCCCTACTCGCCCGTGCCCGGCCCGCGCCTGCTTGCCGGCAATGACGAACGCACGCCGCTCCTGCAGCGGGCGCTGGTCGAAGCGATGCGCGGCGAAGCGGGACGGATGGGACTGTCCTCGATCCATGCCAATTTCCTGCAGCCTGCCGAGCTGGCTGCATTCGACGACGGTGATCCCGAGCACGGCTGGCTGGCCCGCTCGGACGTGCAGTTCCACTGGCACAACCGCGGCTATCGCCACTTCCCGGATTTCCTCGCCGCGCTCAATCACAAGAAGCGCAAGAACATCCTGCGCGAACGTCGCCAGCTCGCCGCCAGCGGTCTGTCCATCGAATGGCGTGGCGGCGACACACTCGATCGCGACGAATGGCGACAATTGCATGCGCTGTACGAAACCACGTTCGACAACAAGGGCAACCACGCGGCGCTGACCGCGGCGTTCTTCGCCCGGCTCGGCACGCTGGGTCCGACCGCGCAGGTCGCGCTTGCGCTACACGCTGACACCATCGTGGCGATGGCGTTGTTCGTGCAGGGCGGCAACGTGCTGTATGGCCGCTACTGGGGTGCCTCGATGGACGTGCCCGGCCTGCATTTCGAGCTGTGCTACTACCGCGGCATCGAGCATGCGATCGCGCACAAGCTGGCCCGTTTCGAACCCGGCGCGCAAGGCGAACACAAGCTGGCGCGGGGCTTCCTGCCGGTACGCACGCACTCGCGGCACTACCTGGCGAACCCGGATTTTCGCGCCGCCGTGGCGGCGGCGCTGACCAGTGAGCGGCCAGCAGTGGATGCGTATGCCGCCGAGCTGCAGGAGCACAGTCCGTTCGCCGATCACGGTCAGGTCGAGCGATGAAACATCTGCCGCTGCTGGATGCCGACGCCACCGACCGCTTCCCCGATCCGCGGGATGCGCTGACCGATCCCAACGGCCTGCTCGCATTCGGTGGCGACCTGTCATCGCAACGGCTGCTGGCCGCCTATGGCCGCGGCATCTTTCCGTGGTTCGGTGAAGGCGAGCCGATCCTGTGGTGGTCACCCGATCCACGCTGCGTGTTTCGAACCGAATCGCTGAAGACGAATCGCAGCCTGCGCCGCCAGCTTTCCGGCAAGCATTGGCGGCTGAGCGTCGATCACGCATTCGACGCGGTGATACGCGCCTGCGCGGCGCCGCGCGCCGGCGATTCGGGGACATGGCTGGTGCCCGCAATGATTGACGCATACGCGCACTTGCATCGACTCGGTCACGCGCACAGCGTGGAGGTGTGGAACGGCGAGCAGCTGGTCGGCGGTATTTATGGCGTGGCGATTGGCCGCTTGTTTTGCGGCGAGTCGATGTTCAGCGCCGAGAGCGGCGGCTCGAAGATCGCGCTGGTCGGGCTGGCCCAACTGCTGCGCGAAATGGATTTTCCGCTGATCGACACCCAGGTCAGCAACCCGCACACGCTCGGCTTCGGCGCGGTCGAAATACCCCGCGGACAGTTCATGCAGGAGGTCGCCCGACTCGGCCGGCTGCCCGGAAAGATCGGCAGCTGGGCCGACCTCACGCCACGCTTGCTGCAGCCCTGCGCCGACGATTGAGCGCCGACGATCTCAGGCAGCCGGTGCGGAGCCGAGTGCCTTGAGCCCCTCGTAGTTCTCCAGGAACAGCGCCACCAACTGCGGATCGAGCTGACTGCCGGCAACGGCGCGCAGATAGTCCAGCACCTCTTGCTCCGGCCAGGCCGGCTTGTAGACGCGCGCCGTGATCAACGCATCCCAGACATCGACCACACTGAAGATCCGCGCCGCCAGCGGAATATCCTCGCCACGCAGTCCCTGCGGATAACCGGCGCCGTCCCAGCGTTCGTGGTGGCTGTAGGGAATATCGCTGGCTCCGCGCAGAAAATCGACCTGTTGCAGCAGTTCGTTACCGATATCGGGATGCTGGCGCATGATCGCCATTTCCTCATCGTCCAGCTTGCCGGGCTTGATCAACACGGCATCCGGCAAGGCGAGTTTGCCGATGTCATGCAACAGGGCACCGAACCCGAGGTTGCGCAAGGCTTGCCCGCTCATACCGCCCACCTTCGCCAGTCCGACGGCCATGCGCATAACCCGGTCGGAATGGTCGCCGGTTTCCTTGTGCCGGATATCCATCGCCGACACCAGCACGCGCAAGGTCTGCTTGTGGCCGTGCAGGAGCATCTGATTGGCGGCCTTCAGCCGGCGCAGGTCGCGACCGATCATCCAGTACAGCAACGCGCCCGTGCTCGCCACGAACAGCCAGCCCTTGATGCTTTGCAGGAAAGTCAGCTCGACGTGGTCGTGTACCAGCCCATCCAGCGCATGATCGGAGAGCCATATCCACAACGAGGACAGCAACACGTAGAGCAGGACGGTACGGGACTGGGGGCGGATGCTCACGACGGCTCTCCAGCGAGATCATCTCGCGCGCGACATGCGTGCCACGCGTCTTGCGGGCATGCGCCAGTGTGCAGCACCGCCCGCCGCGACAGTGTGACTGGGACCTCAGCCAGCCCGCGCCGCATATTTTCGCCCCACGTAATCATCGAGAATGTCGACGAACTCCTGCGCGATATTGTCGCCACGCAGAGTCATCGCCTTTTCGCCGTCGATGAACACCGGTGCCGCCGGCGCCTCGCCATTGCCAGGGAGCGAGATGCCGATGTTGGCGTGTTTCGATTCACCGGGCCCGTTGACGATGCAGCCCATCACCGCCAGCGTGAGGTTTTCCACACCGTCGTACTTCACCCGCCACAGCGGCATCTGCTCGCGCACATGCTCCTGCACGGTCTTGGCCAGTACCTGGAAAAACTCGCTGGTGGTGCGTCCGCAGCCCGGGCAGGCGGTGACCAGCGGCGTGAACGAACGCAGGCCCATGGTCTGCAGCAGCTCCTGCGCCACGATCACCTCGCCGGTACGCGAGGCGCCCGGCTCGGGCGTCAGCGAGATGCGGATGGTGTCGCCGATGCCTTCCTGCAGCAGCACCGCCAGCGCAGCGCTGGACGCGGTGATGCCCTTGGAACCCATGCCCGCTTCGGTCAGGCCCAGGTGCAATGCGTAGTCGCAGCGCGCGGCCAGGTCGCGATACACCGCGATCAGTTCCTGCACGCCGGAGACCTTGCACGACAGGATGATGCGGTCGCGTGCGAGGCCGATTTTCTCGGCGAGCGCCGCGGAATCCAGCGCCGAACGGATCAGCGCCTCGCGCGCCACATGCGAGGCATCCCACGGCTCGGCGCGCTGCGCATTCTCGTCCATCAGCGTGGTCACCATGCGTTGGTCGAGCGACCCCCAGTTCGCACCGATGCGCACCGGCTTGCCGTAACGCAGCGCCATCTCGATGATCGCGCCGAACTGGCTATCTTTCTTTTTGCCGAAACCGACGTTGCCCGGATTGATGCGGTACTTCGCCAGCGCCTCGGCACAGGCCGGTTCCGCTTCCAGCAGCTGATGGCCGTTGTAGTGGAAGTCGCCGATGATCGGCACGTCCACGCCCATCATCGCCAGCCGCTCGGCAATGCGTGGCACCGCGGCTGCGGCGGCCGGTGTGTTCACCGTGATCCGCACCAACTCGGAGCCGGCGCGAGCCAGCTCGGCGATCTGTTTCGCGGTGCTGGCCGGGTCCTCGGTGTCGGTATTGGTCATCGACTGCACCACGATCGGCGCACCGCCACCCACCCTCACCTTGCCGATCTGCACGGCCACGCTGGGCCGACGTGATGCCGGCTCGGCCAGACGCGGTTTCTGCGTAGCAATCTCACTCATGGAATCAAACCGGAAGACAGGTCGCGACGGTTCGCGACGACACTGTCAAGGATACCCGATCAGGCGTGCTGCCCTGCGGCAAATCCGCACAAGCGGGCCCGCGATCCGGTCAAAAGGGTTTAGTGTGCACGGTTGACAATATGCGGTGTCGCCCGGCCAGGCAGACAAAATGCTTCACAGCCTCCCAGCGCGGATTGCCGCTGCAACTTGATCGGAATCATGGCGCGGCAACATGTCTCCACGCACTATCACCAATATTGATCAGGAATCCGCATGCCGAACACCGAGTACTACAACGACAAGGTCGTGCGCCAGTTCCTGCTGGCCGCGGCGGTGTGGGGCATCATCGGCATGTCGTTCGGCGTCTACGCCGCCGCCGAGCTTATGTGGCCCGCGCTCAATTTCGATATTCCATGGCTGACCTTCAGCCGTATCCGGCCCGATCACACCTTCGGCGTGATCTTCGCTTTCGGTGGCTCAGCCCTGATGGGTACCTGCTACTACGTGGTGCAGCGGACCGGTCACGCCCGGCTGGCATTGGGCAAGTTGGCGGGCTTCACGTTCTGGGGCTGGCAACTGGTCTGCGTGCTGGCGATGATCACGATGCCGCTGGGAATGACCCAGAGCAAGGAATACGCCGAGCCAGAATGGCTCATCGATATCCTGATCGCCGTGGTGTGGGTGAGTTTTGGCGTGGTCTTCTTCGCCAGCCTGGCGCGCCGGCGCATCAAGCACATCTATGTGGCGAACTGGTATTACGGCGCGTTCATCATCGCCGTCGGCCTGTTGCACATCATCAACAACCTCGTCATTCCAGTGTCGCTGTTCAAGTCGTACTCGATCTACTCCGGCGTGGTCGATGCGATGGTGCAATGGTGGTACGGCCACAATGCGGTGGCGTTCTTCCTGACCGCCGGCTTCCTCGGCATGATGTACTACTTCGTGCCGCGGCAGGCGCAGCAGCCGCTGTGGAGCTACCGCTTCTCGATCGTCAATTTCTGGGCGCTGATCTCGGTCTACATGTGGGCCGGCGCGCACCACCTGATGTATACCGCCCTGCCCGACTGGGTGCAGTCGGTGGGCATGGCGTTCTCGCTGGTGCTGCTGATGCCGAGCCTGGGTTCGGCAGCCAACGGCCTGCTCACCTTCAATGGCTCGTGGCACCGGCTGAAGACCGACCCGGCGGCGAAGTTCATGGTGATGTCGCTGGTGTTCTACGCCGCCGCCACCTTCGAAGGCTCGATGATGGCGATCAAGTCGGTGAACTCGCTGTCGCATTACACCGACTGGACGATCGCCCACGTGCATTCGGGCTCGCTCGGCTGGGTCGCGATGATCACCATCGGCTCGCTGTACGCGATGGCGCCGCGCGCTCTGGGCCGACCGGAAATGCATTCCCGCTCCAGCATGGAACTGCACTTCTGGCTGCACATGACCGGCACCCTGCTGTACGTCGGTTCGATGTGGACGGCTGGCGTGACCGAAGCACTGATGTGGCGCGCGACCAATCCGGACGGCGCGCTCACCTATGGCTTCCTGGACAGCCTTATCGCGATCAAGCCGATGTATCTCATTCGCTGGCTGGGTGGCGTATGCATCCTGTCGGGCATGTGGGTGATGGCCTGGAATCTGTGGCATACCGCAGCCGACGCCCGCGCGCGGCTGATCAAGCCCATTCCCGTACCCATCCCCGAGCCGGTGCCGCATCAGGTGCCCGCGCCACTGCCGGCCGCTGGCTGAGGAATACGTCATCATGGCTTACAAGCACTTCGAAGCAATTGAAAAACACGTCGGCCTGCTCGGCGTCCTGATCGCGATCATGGTCTCGCTGGGCGGCCTGGCCGAGATCACCCCGCTGTTCATGCAAGCGCATTCGGTGAAGGCGCCGCCGGGTGTGAAGCCCTACGATGCGCTGCGGCTGATGGGCAAGGATGTCTATGTGCAGAATGGCTGTTATCTATGCCACTCGCAGATGATTCGCGCACTGCGTTTCGAGACCGAGCGCTACGGCCATTACTCCACTGCCGCGGAATCGGTCTACGACCGTCCGTTCCAGTGGGGTTCCAAGCGCACCGGCCCGGACCTGGCGCGCGTGGGCGGCAAGTACTCCGACGACTGGCAGCGCGTGCATCTGATGGATCCGCGCCAGGTGGTGCCGCAATCCAACATGCCTGCCTACCCGTGGCTGGCGCACAACAAGATCGATGCAGCCGATGTGCAGGCACGCATGCGCGCGCTGCGCCGCCTCGGTGACCCGTACTCCGACGCCGACATCGCCGGCGCACCCGCCGCCGTGGAAGGCAAGACCGAAATGGATGCCCTGATTGCTTACCTGCAGGGGCTTGGCATCAAGAACGAACCCGCAGCGACCGCTGCCTCCAATGCCGCGGCCAGCGACGGAGGCACCCCATGACCATCAATCCGATCTGGGGTCACATCGCCGGGGTGTTCATTGTGCTGATGATGATCAGTTTCATCGGCATCTGGATCTGGGCGTGGCGCAAATACCACAAGCCGACTTTCAACCGCATGGCGCACCTGCCACTGGAAGATGAGCCGGAAACCGATGCCAGCACGAAGGAGGATCGCCCATGAGCAACGGCTGGTCGTTATGGGTGATCTTCCTGATCGTGCTCAACATGGGCATCACCTTTCTCCTGTTCCTGTGGGCACCGCGGGCAAAAATTCCCACCCGTCCCGACGGCACCACCGGACACGTGTGGGCGCACGGCACCATTCTCGAAGGTCTGAAGGCGCTTCCGCGCTGGTGGATCGTGTTTTCGGGCAGCATGTTCGCGGCAGCGTTCATCTATCTCTACCTGTACCCCGGCTTCGGCAACCACAAGGGTTCCCTGAACTGGACCTCGCACGGTCAGTTGCAGCAGGAGGTGGCGGCCAACGACGCCAAGCTTGAACCGCTGATGGAGCGCTTCCGTCTCTATCCGGTGGAAAAGCTGGCCGGTGACCCGGATGCGCTGGCGATGGGCAAGGTGTTGTTCGAGGACAATTGCGCCGCCTGCCACCAGCGCAGTGGCCACGGCAACATCCTGCTCGGCGCACCCAACCTCACTGACAACGACTGGCTTTACGGCGGCAGCGGCAGTGACATCACCACCTCGATCCACGACGGTCGCAGCGGCGTGATGCCACCGTGGGCCAGCCTCGGCGCGGACAACGTGAAGAACCTGGCCCAGTACGTGCTGAGCCTTTCCGGTTCGCCACACGATGCCGCCAAGGCCGCCGCCGGTCAGCCGATGTTCGCCACCTGCGCGGCGTGCCACGGCGCCGAAGGCAAGGGCAACCCGGCACTCGGTGCACCGAACCTCACCGACAAGATCTGGCTGCATGGCGGTAGCGTGGCCGATATCGAGAAAACCATCGGCGAAGGTCGCCAGGGTCACATGCCGGCATGGAGCCCGCGTCTGAACGACGACCATATCCATGTGATCGCTGCTTACGTCTACCAGATGTCGCATCCGGTCGATGAAAACAGGCAATGAAACCCCCGCCCGCCACGGATCGGCGTGGTATCGGCAGCCGATCGTGTGGCTGGGCGTGTTTGTCTTCGTGGCGTCGATGGCCGGCTGCATCTGGCTGATCGTGGTAGGCAATCGCTATGCCGACACGCCACTGGACACCTCGCACACCGTGTTCGGCGTGCCGGTCAGCGCACACAGCAGCAGCCCGCCGCTGCGACCAGTGACTGACCCGCCGCAATGAACAGCTACGTGGCGTGGGCCCATCCGCAACTCGCCGCGCAGGTCCTGCGCCCCCGTCGCGACGGTTGCAGTGAGATCGCACTTTCGGTCGAGGGGCTGACCGATGCGCGCCAGGTGTTGCGGCTGGAGCAACTGATCCGTTCACTGCCCGGCGTGCAGCGTGTCGCCATCGATCGCCCAGCGCGCCGGGTGCGGGTGGTGCTGGATGTCAGTCGCACGCCGCTACCGACCCTGCTGGCAAACTTTGCCGCGGTCGACTGCGCGGCACAGCCGTTGCAGCACGACAGCATCGACGACGCCCGCTCGCGCGAACAACACGACGCACTGAAACGTCTGCTGGTCGCCGGCATGTGCGCGATGCAGGTGATGACCTACGCTTTCGTGATCTACATCGGCGTGGTCGATTTCGTCGACTTCAGCACGCGCAACCTGTTTCGCTGGCTCGGCCTGATCACCAGCGTGCCGGTGGTGTTCTATTCGGCGCAGCCGTTCTTCGCCGGCACCGTGCGCGAGCTGCGTGAACGCCGGCTCGGCATCAACCTGCCGGTGGCGCTGGCGGTGGTGCTGGTCTTTCTGGCCAGCGCGTTCAACACGCTGCGCGGCAGTGGCGAGATCTACTTCGACTCGGTCAGCATGTTCGTGTTCCTGCTGCTCGGCGGGCGCTACCTGGAACTGCGTTCGCGCCATCGCAGTGGCGCCCTCGGCGACGCGGCGATCGACGCCACACCCCTGCTGGCGCAGCGCCGCCGCGCCGATGGCGCGCTGGAAACCGTCGCGGCGATCGCCCTGCTGGCCGGCGACCGCGTGCACATCGCCGAAGCGAGCGCGGTGCCGGCGGACGGCGTATTGGAAAGTGCCGGCGTCGAGGTGGACGAGGCATTGTTGTCGGGCGAATCCCGCCCCGTGCACCGTCGGCGTGGCGAACGGCTGATCGCCGGCAGCGTGTTGCTGTCCGGTCCGGTCGAGATGTGCGTCGAGCACGCCGGCGCGGCCACCACCGTGGCACGCCTGGGTGCGCTGGCCAGTCGTGCACGACAGGCACGCACGCGGACCGGCCGCAGCGATCGCGAGATCGGTCGCTTCGTCAGCCGCGTGCTGCTGCTCACCGTGCTCACCGCGCTGGGCTGGCTGCTGGTCGATCCCACGCGCGCGTTCGAGGCTGCGGTGGCGGTGCTGGTGGTGGCCTGCCCCTGCGCATTCGCACTGACCGGCCCGGCCACGCTGACCCGCGCGCTGGGTGTGCTGGCAGGTCGCGGCGTGCTGGTCACCCACGGCGCCGCGTTGACCACGCTGGCGCGGGTCGACTACGCCCTGTTCGACAAGACCGGCACGCTGAGTGTGCCGCAACTGGATCGTCGCGCCGTGCAGCCACTGCGCGGCGATACGGCGGAATATGTGCTGCAACTGGCCGCCGCGCTGGCCCACGAGAGCTCGCATCCACTGGCCCGTGCGCTGGCCGATGCCGCGCGCGAGCAGGCGCTGCCGCTGCGTGCGCGCTCGGTCGGGGTCAACGCCGGTGCCGGCATCAGCGGCGATGTCGACGGCCGCCCGCTGCGCCTCGGCCGCGCCGATTTCGCGTTGGCACCCAGTGGCCAGCCGATCCCGGCCAGGCTGGCCGGCGCGCTGCTGCTGGCCGATGCGCAAGGCGCGATCGCCGCGTTCCATCTCGACGAACAACCGCGCGCCGATGCCCGGCGCATGCTCGACGCCCTGCGCGCCGCTGCGGTGGTGCCCGCGATCGCCAGCGGCGACACCGATGCGCGCGTGGCGGCGCTGGCCGGCCGCCTCGGCATCGACGACTGGCATGCGCGCCAGTCGCCCGCCGACAAACTCGAACGGCTGCTGGCCGCCCGTCGCGACGGCCACGTCACCCTGGCCGTCGGCGACGGCAGCAACGACGCACCGCTGCTGGCCGGCGCCGACGTTTCCGCGGCGCTGACCAGTGGCACCGAACTGGCCCAGGCGCACGCCGACCTGCTGTTGCTGGATGGACGTCTGGACGGCTTGATCGACGCCCGCGCAATCGCCCGGCAGATGCAACAGGTGACAACGCAGAGCCGGCGCTGGGCGCTGCTGTACAACCTGTGCGCCGTGCCGTTCGCCGCATTCGGCTTCGTGCCGCCGTGGCTGGCCGGCATCGGCATGTCGCTGAGTTCGCTGGCGGTGGTGCTGAACGCGCTGCGCGTCGGTCGTGACGCGGCCCCCGACCAGCCCGGCCGCACGCTGCGGCCGCGCGAGCTGCGCGCATGAACATCCTGCTGGTACTGATCCCGGTCACCCTGCTGGTCGTGCTGATTGCGGTGGCGCTGTTTTTCTGGGCGGTGAACCACCAGCAGTTTGACGACCTGGACAGCCCCGCGGCGCTGCCGCTGATGGACGACCCGCCCGCGCCGGAATCCGCGGTGGAATCGCCCGAAGAACCAAAGCGCGGCGACCCGCCGCCGTTGTAGGAGCCCGCTCGCGGGCGATGCTCTTGCGATTCCCGATTCCCGAACAAGAGCGTCGCCCGCGAGCGGGCTCCTACGATTTCCGGCGCAACGCGGCTTGCAGCACGCGTTGCTGAAATCGGTCGGGCCATGTCGACGGCGCCGCGAGCCGCATC
The DNA here is from genome assembly GCA_041690935.1 of Rhodanobacter sp. Classification (GTDB taxonomy): domain Bacteria; phylum Pseudomonadota; class Gammaproteobacteria; order Xanthomonadales; family Rhodanobacteraceae; genus Rhodanobacter. The sequence continues at coordinate 5,744 of JBEPVP010000070.1, read as the reverse complement.
CGTGCCAGCGCCTCCTGCTCGCCCGCCGCCGGCGCGCCGGGTCGCAGGGCCGCACGCAGAATCCGCAGCTTGCCGCGCCAGTGGCTGCTGCAGAATTTCAGCCACTCCAGCGCCGGCAGCAGGCGCTGCTCGACTTCGGTGAAGTCACTGCCGAACGGAAACTTCGGCAACAGTCCCTTCTGCTGGAACGGCGCCAGGGCCTCGCGCAGGTAGCGCGGGCGATGCCTGCGCCAGGCCTCCGGTATCACGAAATCCGCGGCCAGTTTGCCGTGCGCTTTCGCCTCCGCGCACAGCGCATCGAGAAAGCGCGCGTCGCTGATGGAGAGCATCGCCTCGATGCACTCGCTGTCGCTCTTGCCGCGCAGGTCGGCGGCGCCGTATTCGGTCACGTAGATGTCGCGCAGATGGCGTGGAATGGTGGCTTGTGCGTAGTTCCAGCGGATATTGCTTTCGATGCCGCCACGGACCTGGCGGGTGGCGCGCAGCAGCAGCACCGAGCGCCCGTCCGGCAGCTCGTGCGCCATCGCCACGAAGTTGTACTGCCCACCGACGCCACTGACCACCTCGCCATTTTCCAGCGTATCGGACACGCCGGCGCCGAGCAGGGTCGCCATCATGCAGGTGTTGAAGAAACGCGCGCCGCGTCGCTGCAGCGTGGCCAGCGCCTGGTGATCGCCATACAGCTGGTTGACGTTGGAGACCGGGCACATGTCGATCGCATCCGGATCGGCCGCCTCGGTGGCATCGAGCCATTCGTACAGGTCGCGCGAGCCGAGGAAGAAGGCCCCGCGCAGATAGTGTCCACCGGGCACGTCGGCCGCCAGCCGGCCAGCGGCCGACGCGCGTTCGAGCGCGAGATTGTCCCAGCTGCGCCGCTTCAGGATGCCGGCACGCTGCAGATGCATGAAGCCGTCCATCACCATTTCGCTGGCGCCATACAGGCCGGTGTCGAATGCCGTCAGGCCACCCAGCCATCCGGCCAGCGCGTGCGTGGCGCCGTTCCGGTCCAGCGCCACCAGCGCGCGTCGCCACGAGGTGTTGTCCTGCTGGCGCAGCAGCAGCGCCTTGACCAGCGCGTCGGATAGCGCACCGATGCCGATCTGCAGGCAGCCGCCATCCCGTACCAGCGCACTGGCGTGCAGCCCCAGCGCGTATTCGGTCAGCTCAATGGGCGACCGCGGCAGCGCGAACAGCGGCGGCGCGGTTTTCGGGCGCAACTCCACATCGAAATACGCTTCGGACACCTCGGCATTGCCGCTCAGATACGGCAGGTCCGGGTGCACCACGGCCACGCACATCGGCCGCTGCTTGCCGGCGAGCTGCATCAGGCGCAGGAAATCCAGGGTCAGGTCCGGATTGCACGACAGGCTGTAACGCACGCCGTCCGGCCCTTCGCGGCGGGCCACCAGCTGCACCAGCAGGTTGATGTCCTGCACCACCAGATCGCGGGCGACGTGGCTGTAGTTCTGGCTGATGCAGCTGCGCTGGGCGCTGCCCGAATGCAGCAGGGCGCCGGACTGCAGGTAGAACTCGTGCACCTCGACATTCGACGGCAGCGCGTCGCGCGCCTGGTCCAGCGCGTATTGCGGATCGACCTGATCGGCACCGAAATGGCGCTTGAGGAACGGCCCGAGAAAACGCTGCTCCAACCCCGGCCCCGGCCTGGGTCGGGTCAGCGACAGCGCGGTGTACAAGCGCAGCGAGCGGCCTGGATCGGCGCCGGTGAGTTGGTACAGCGCATTGAGCAATCCATGCGGCTTGCCCAGACCCAGCGGCGCGGCGATGCGCAGATCCGACCCCAGTTCTTCGGCGAGGTAACGCGCGCAGGCATCGGTGTCGGTGTAGCGGTGCTCGATCGGCATGCGCAGGATCATGCCAGAAGCTTGCCAACCACAGGCGCACCCTCGGTGCCATGACCTACACTCGTTCCCATGCCCAGTCCTCTGATCCCCTCCACGCCGAGCCGCCTGCTGGCGGAACAGGCGTTGAGCCGCGCCGCCGGCGCGCCGCTGCTCAACGGCAACGCGGTGGAACTGCTGATCGATGCCGCCGCCCACTACGACGCGTGGCTGGCGGCGATCCGTGGCGCGCGCCAGCGGGTGCTGCTGGAAAACTACATCGTGCGCGACGACGAGGTTGGCCGCGCGTTTCTCGATGCGCTGGTGGAACGGGCGCAGGCGGGCGTCTTCGTCGCGGTCGTGGTCGACTGGATCGGTTGTTTCGGGCTGTCGCGTGCGTCGTTCTGGGCGCCGTTGCGCGCGGCCGGCGGCGAGGTGCGCGTGTTCAACCCGCCGCAACTCGGCCAGCCGTTCGGCTGGGTCAGCCGCGACCATCGCAAGCTGCTGGTGGTCGATGGCGTGCTCGGCTTCCTGTCCGGCGTGTGCATCAGCGCGAAATGGCTGGGCGACCCGGCCCGCAATGTGCCGCCATGGCGTGACACCGGCGTGGCGCTGCGCGGTCCGGCGGTGACGGAACTGGAGACGGCATTCGCGCAAAGCTGGGGCGAGATTGGTGCCTCGCTGCGGCAGTTTGTGCCCATTCCGGTGCCCGCCATTCCCGCCGGCAGTATCTCGCTGCGGCTGATCGCCACCCAGCCGGCCACCGCTGGCATGTACCGGCTCGATCAGTTGATTGCCGCAATGGCGCGCAAGACGTTGTGGCTCACCGATGCCTATTTCGTCGGCCTCGCCCCGTACGTGCAGGCGCTGGTGGCGGCCGCGCGCGATGACGTCGACGTGCGCCTGCTGGTGCCCGGCAGCAGCGACATCCCGGTGGTGGCCGGCATGTCGCGCTCGGGCTATCGACCCTTGCTGAAGGCCGGCATCCGCGTGTTCGAGTGGAACGGTTCGATGCTGCACGCCAAGACCGCGGTCGCCGACGGGCAGTGGGCGCGGGTCGGCTCGTCCAACCTCAACATCGCCAGCTGGCTGAGCAATCGGGAACTCGACGTGGCGGTCGAGGACGCCGGCTTCGCCAGCCAGCTGGCCGCGCAATACGAACGCGACCTGGGCAACGCCACCGAAATCGTGCTTGCCCCGCGTCGTCGCCGCGGCAGCAGCGAGCACGTGCGCAGCAGTGAAGCGCGCCCGCCACGGGTGCGCCATGCCGGCGGCAGTTCCGGCCGCGCCGCCGCCGGCGCGCTGCGCATCGCCAACAGTGTCGGCGCCGCGCTGACCAATCGCCGCGTGCTCGGCGACACCTCCAGCGGCCCGCTGTTCATCGGCACGCTGGCGCTGGCAGCCTTGGCGGTGGTGGCGATCCTGTGGCCGGCGTGGGTCGGCTGGCCGTTCGGCGTGCTGGCCGGCTGGTTTGCGCTCAACCTGGCGATCCGCGGCTGGCGCGTCCGCCGGCGCCGCTGGCGCCAGTTGCGCGAAGCCGACGACTGAATTCGCCCGGCACCGTGCTTGAAGTTATCCCTGCGCTTCCTCGGTCAAGCGGATGTTTTTTAACGACTTGATCATGTGTGCATGCTAGGCTCGCGCCCTTATGTCAGCGCCATTCGACGACACCACGCCGCGCCACATCCTGACCCCCAGCTCGCTCAATCGGCTGGTGCGCGACCTGCTGGGCGACGCCTTGCCGCAGGTGTGGATCGAGGGTGAACTATCGAACGTGGCCAAGCCTGCCTCCGGCCACCTGTACTTCACCCTGAAGGACAGCGGCGCGCAGGTGCGTTGCGCAATGTTCAAGCTGAAGGCTTCCGCGCTGCGCTTTCGTCCAGTCGACGGCATGCAGGTATTGCTGCGCGCCAAGGTCGGCCTGTACGAGCCGCGCGGCGAGTTCCAGCTGGTCGCCGAATACATGGAGCCGGCTGGCGAAGGCGCCTTGCAACGCGAGTTCGAACAGCTCAAGGCGCGTTTGAATGCCGAGGGCCTGTTCGACCCGGCGCGCAAGCGGCCACTCCCCCGCTACGCGCGCCGCATCGGCGTGATCACCTCGGCGACGGGCGCGGCGATACGCGACGTACTCAGCGTGCTGGCGCGGCGCTGGCCGCTGGCCGATGTCGAGGTGTTGCCGGTGCCGGTGCAGGGCCGCGAGGCGCCGCCGGCGATCGTGGCGATGCTGCGCAAGGCGTCAGCGAGCGAGCGCTACGATGTGTTGCTGCTGACCCGTGGCGGCGGCTCGCTGGAAGACCTGTGGGCGTTCAACGAGGAAGCGGTGGCGCGGGCGATCCACGCCAGCGCGGTGCCGGTGGTTTCCGCGGTCGGCCACGAGATCGATTTCAGCATTGCCGACTTCGTCGCCGACCTGCGCGCGCCCACGCCCTCGGCCGCCGCCGAATTGTTGGTTCCCGACACGGTGGCGGTCGACCGTCATCTGCAACAGCTGCAGCAACGCCTGCTCACCCTGCAGCAACGCCGGCTGCAGACGCAGTCACAACGGCTCGACCACCTGCTGGCCCGACTGCAGACGCAGCGACCGCAAGCGCAGCTGCAACGTGACCACGAACGGCTGCTGCACCTGCAGCGTCGTTTGACGGCCATACTGCGCGAACACAGCCAGCTTCGGCACAACCGCCTGCAGCGGCTGCACGCACGCCTGCTGGCCCAGCATCCGCACGCACGGTTGTCCTTGCTGACCCACCGACTGGCCGAACAGGATCAGCGCCTGCGCCGCGCGATCACCCACTTGCTCGAACGCCAACAGACCCACCTGCGTCATGCCGGTCATGCACTGCATGCGGTGAGCCCGCTGGCCACCCTGGAGCGCGGCTACGCCATCGTGTTCGATGCCAACGGCCAGGTGCTGCGTTCGGCAAAAAACGTCGCGGCGGGCACGCCGCTGCGCGCGCGTCTGGCCGATGGCGAATTGCCGTTGCGGGTCAGCGAAGACTGAGTGGCTCACATGCGCTGAACACGGCGCGCATTTATGCTTGATGCGATTCCGTCAACGACGCCGGCCATGCTCAAGAAAAGCTATCCCTACTACCTCGCCAACCAACCGCAGCAGCCGAACACCGATCTGGCCGTGCGCGACAAATACAGCGGCAAGATCGCCACCCGGGTCGCGGTACCGGATGCGAAGGCCATCGAAAAGGCCATCGTCGCCGCGGTGAAAGCCACCACGCCGATGCGCAACTTCAAGCCGTGGGCACGCCAGGCCGTGCTGCAGCATTGCGCGAGGCGCTTCGCCGAGCGCCGCGACGAACTGGCCGAGGCGCTGTGCATCGAGGCGGGCAAACCGATCAGGGACTCGGCCGGTGAAGTGACCCGGCTGATCGAGACGTTCCAGATCGCGGCCGAGGAAGCCGTGCGCATCAACGGCGAAACGCTGAATCTCGAACTGGCCAGCCGTCTGGACGGCTATCACGGCTATACGAAACGCGTGCCGCTGGGGCCGGTGGCGTTCATCACGCCGTTCAACTTTCCGCTGAACCTGGTCGCGCACAAAGTGGCGCCGGCGATCGCGGCGGGCTGTCCATTCGTGCTGAAGCCCGCGGAGAAGACCCCGATCGGCGCGCTGATCATCGGCGAGGTGCTGGCCGAGACCGACCTGCCGACGGGCGCGTTCTCGATCCTCACGGTCGACGGCAAGCATGCCGCGCCGCTGGTCGAGGACGAGCGCTTCAAGCTGCTCTCGTTCACCGGCGGCCAGATCGGCTGGGAGCTGAAGGCCCGCGCCGGGCGCAAGAAGGTGGTGCTGGAACTGGGTGGGAATGCTGCCTGCATCGTCGACGCCGATCAGGGCGCGCATCTCGATCGGGTGGTCGAGCGGCTGGTGTTCGGTGCGTTCTACCAGTCCGG
>JBEPVP010000069.1:0-17991 GCA_041690935.1 Rhodanobacter sp. | reverse complement strand
CAAACTGAACGAGATGTTCCACGGTGATCTCCTGAGAAATTCAAACTGAAAAGTCAAAACGGTTGAAACGGATACTTCAAAAAGCACAGCTCAGTGGTGATCGTGCGCCATCGAGATGTACACGATCGTCAGCACCATGAAGATGAAGGCCTGGATCGAGATGATGAGGATGTGGAAGATGCCCCACACGGTGTAGCCGATGATGCCAGCGCCATACAGCGCCCAACCGGCCCAGCCCGCGCCCGCGCTGAACAGGCCCGCGATCAGCATGAACACCAGCTCGCCGGCGTACATGTTGCCGAACAGTCGCATGGCGAGGCTCACCGGCTTGGACGCCAGCTCGACGACGTTGAGCAGGAAGTTGGGAATCCACAGCGCCGGATGCGCGCCGAACGGCGCGGTAAACAGCTCGTGCATGTAGCCGCCAAAACCCTTCGCCTTGAAGCTGTAGAAGATGATCAGCGCGAATACCGTCAGCGACATCGCGAACGTCATGTTGATGTCGGCGGTCGGCACGGCACGGAAATGACCGATACCCAACTTCTCGGTGATCACCGGCAGCAGGTCGACCGGCAGCAGATCCATCGCATTCATCAGGAAGACCCAGACGAACACGGTCAGCGCCAGCGGCCCGAGGATGCGTCGGTCGCCATGGAATACATCCTTGACCTGGCCATCGACGAACTCCAGCACGATCTCGACAAACGCCTGGCCTCGCCCCGGCACGCCGGCGCTGGCCTTGCGCGCCTTCAGCCAGAACCACAGGCAGAACAGCACACCCAGCACCAGCGATACGGTGACCGAGTCGACATGCACCGCCCAGAAACCTTCCTTGCTCGCATGCGGCGTCAGATGGGTCAGATGATGCTGGATGTATTCGGTGAGGCCGCCAGTTGGCTCGCTTGCCATGTCTCAACCCTTGAATCTGAACGCCAACAGATAAACCGCGTACGCAGCCACCAGGCCCGTGATGGCAGCCAGTGGCGGCAACTTGTAGTGGAACAGGATCACGACCAGCCCCCCGACGATCACGATCCATTTCAGGAGCATGCCCGTCAGCAAGCGGCTCAACGCCAGGCCCGCGCCGTCCACGCCACTGAAGAATCGCGCCGACAACAGCGCGGTACCCAGCGCCACTATCGCCGCACCTGCAGCGGCCGATACCGCTTCCCGACGTCCCAGCGCCAGAAAAGCAAGGCCCACCAGCAACGCCACCGCAAGCTGCAGCAGCATGATGCGCGAGGCGAGACGTCGACCAGAGGCAAGACTATTGAGCACGTAACGTCTCCGCGCGGCCTGCACCAGGCGGCACCGATACAGCTACGGGCCACGATCCAATCCGCAAAAGTATATCAGTGCGGCAATTGCAGCGACAAGCCGTACCGTCTGCGACGCCCTGTCCCGATCGGCGCAATCCGGCGCCCTGCCTGCCTCCGCACCCCCGCATGTTTTTGCGGACGCACACGCGAGCAGGGCCGGACACGCATGTCCGGCCCTGCTCTATCGCCATTGAACGCGACGTTGCGACGGATTACTTGGCCGACGCTTTCTTGGCAGCGGCAACCGGCGCGGTGACGGCGTCGTTGGCGGCCTGACGCTGTTCCTGCACGAGCGCATTCATCGACTCGGCCGTCTTCTGGGTGATCGCGAGAATCTCCTGCGAGACCGCCGCCGAACGCTCGGCGTTGTCGCGGCTCAGGCTGGTGCCTTTCTCCCACAGGCCACGCAGACCATTCACGTCGCGGGTTTCCATTGCTTCGGCGACAAATTCGGCGGAAACCTGGGCCTGCTGCTCGAGCGCCTTGAGCTGCAACTCGGCGACCGACTCCAGTCCCTTCAGGGCCAGCGACTGGGCGCGGAAAGCGCTATCGGTGAACTGCTTGGTGAAAGCGAAAAGCTGATTGTTGAGTTGCTGCGTCATGACGTGGTCCTCGTTGAGGCTGGGGTGGTGACAGGCACTCTACCAGCAGTTTTTGTGCAGTGCAATATATATTTTCGCCAACGACAGCGCCAGTCAAGAAATATTCATGGAAAACATTTACTTGTGACGATTTCAAGAACTAGCGCACCGCGTCAAAAACTGTCGCGACTGCAGCTGGCGCCGGAGGTACACGTCTCGTGCACCACGACCTTGTCCAGTCCGGTCAGTCGTGGTTGCAGCCGTTGCCAGATCCAGCGCGCCAGCATTTCGCTGGTCGGGTTCTCCAGTCCCTCGATGTCGTTGAGGTAGTGATGATCCAACTGCTCGTATAGCGGCGCAAAGGCCACCTTCAGATCGGCAAAGTCCATCACCCAGCCCAGCTGCGGATCCGGTTCCCCCGCCACATGAATCTCGATGCGGAACGAATGCCCATGCAGCCGCGCGCACTTGTGCCCGGCCGGCACGTTCGGCAGCCGATGCGCCGCCTCGAGCTGAAACACTTTGAAGATGTGCATGGCCGATGCCTGCGTGGGGAGGATGGAGCGGCGGCGGAAAACACGCCCGGAGGACTTCGTGTGTTGGGTGCACTCGAACAATAGCCGACGCGGCCTTATTTAAAGCCATTCTTGTTGATAGAAACTAGTTACCTACCGTCAAATCTACCGTCAGGAGGCGGGGCTGTCTTTCCCAACATAACCGCAGACTTTAACCCTTCAGCACCTGCCGGCCAGCCGAAAGGTACGGCGCCCCTTCATCTCCAGCCCATCAAGCTCAATGAGTGGCTGAGGACCTGGTTACGGCGCAGGTCTTTTGGATTGTGTTGCCGCGGACTGCAAAACACCAGCCAACTGCCCATCTTCGGCCCAGCAACTGCTCACGTTCGCCAGTGAAACTGATCACAACCGGCGGGCAAACTGACCTGCTTCGCCGGCGCGTTGCCCATTCCCGGCACCGTGCCTGACCACCATTTCTAGCGGAACGGCTCCAGGCTCAGCAGGAGCATTGACCGGTTGAACTCGCCGCCAGGAGCTGTCATTCGAAGAGATGTGCGTTCGACCCGCGGCCTTCTTGGAAGCTTCCGCGTTAACGGGGTAGAACCCATGCGGAAGGCCATGGCTGCAAAACTCGCAGGAGTTGGCATCATGCACCAGATGCTCGGCATGCATGAACCGATCATCAGTGATTGAGCGCGCGGCGCTTGGGACACTCGCAATGAAAACTATCTTTTGAACATGCCCTGCCTGCTCGATTCAGGGGGTATGTTCTTGCACACTGCGCGGCATGATCAGGATGCAAACCTGCGGGCGAGCCCATGCGTAGCAAGTTATTCGTGCCCGGCTCACGGCCGGAGTTGTTCGCTAAGGCGCTGGCCGGCGACGCCGATGCTCTGTCGTTCGATCTCGAGGATGCGGTCGCCGAGGAGCGCAAGCCGCAGGCACGCGCGGCACTGTCCGGCTTTCTCGAAGGCAACGCCGTTGCACACTGCCGCAAGACCATCATCGTGCGCACCAATGCGCCGGCATCGTCGCACTTCGAAGCCGATCTCGACGCAGTCGTGCGGCCACGTATAGACCTGATCAATCTGCCCAAGATCGAATCGCCCGCGGCGTTGCTCGCGGCGATCGTGATGATCGAACAGGCCGAGCGTGAGCGCGGCGTGACCCGGCCGATCGGTCTGCTGGTAAACGTGGAAACCCCACAAGGGCTGGCCGATGCAGCGGCTATTGCCGCTGCCCATCCTCGAGTGACCGCGTTGCAGTTGGGCCTGGGTGACCTGTTCGAACCGCACGGCATCGACCGCGCCGATCCGCGCAACGTGCACGCGGCGATGTTCGCCTTGCGCCTTGCGGCCGCGCAGGCGGGCGTGATGGCGGTGGACGGCGCTTTTGCGGCACTGAACGACGAAGACGGCTACCGTGCCGAAGCGCAGATGGCGCGACGGCTGGGTTTTGTCGGCAAGACCTGCGTGCACCCCCGTCAAGTGGCGCTGGCCAATGGCATCTTTGCACCGACCGAGGCTGAACTGGAACGCGCACAGCGTATCGTGGATGCTTCGCGGGTGGCGGCCAACCAGAAGCAGGGTGTCTTCGTGGTCGATGGCAAAATGGTGGATCTGCCTTTCCTCAAGCGCGCGCAGGCGATGCTGGCGGCAGCGGGCCGCGCAACATGATGCGCATCCGCGCGTCCGAACGTCGCAACGACAGAGGATGGTTTGCCAGTTTCCTGCCGCGGGCATTGCGGGGAGGCTTCTGCGCCGTGCTGCTGATGGCATCGGGGTGCCTGCACGCACAGAGCCTTGCGCCAGTGCAGCGCGCCGCCCTCCCTACCTTGGACACAAGCAAGCCGCTGCTCGGCATCGCCCTGGTCGATGGCCACCCGATGGCGCTGGCTCCGGATGCTGCATGGCGCCTCGACGATGCCCGCAAAACCTGGCAACCGCTGGCGTGGCCCGATCCGGACAACGTCGACGCGCAGGGCCTGATCGAGGACGGCAAGCGCGCCTGGCTGTTGACCACCGCCGAAGGCAAACTCGCCAGTACCCGCGTGGCGCGCATCCGCCTCGATGCGCGTGGCGCGCATCTCAACCCGCTGCCGGATTTGCCTGAAGCACTGGCCGACGCGCGCGGCAGCGCATCTTCCGACGCCATATACGTTATAGGCAACGCTGCCGACGGCGCGGGTCGCGCGTTCCGCCTGCAACCGGGCGACGAACAGCCGCGATGGTCGCCGCTGCCGGCATGGCCGGGCGCGCAGGCGGCCACCACCGTAGTGGCACAGGACGGCGGCCTGTACATCACCGTACCCGCCGCGGCCGGAGAGCTGTTGATGCGCTGGTCCGCCGACGCCGGCTGGACCACACGGAGCCGCGTGCCCGGCCGGATCGTGGCCCGTTCGGGCCAGGCACTGGGCCAGGCCAACGTGCTCTATCTGGTTCAGACGCCGGGGCGAACCGGGGCGCGCTTCATGACCTTTCAGACCATCACCGGCAGCTGGGCCGAACTGCCCGGCGATGCGCCCGGCACGGTCGATCTGACTGGCGCTTGGCCCGACGGCAGCTTCTGGGCGACCCGCACGGCCGGCAGTGACCACGTCGACTTCGGCTATGCCAGCGTGCAGTCCACCAAGTTGCTGCTGAAGTGGCTGGACTGGGTGGTGATCCTGGTCTATCTGGCGGCGATGGTCGGCATCGGCCTGTACTTCTATCTGCGCGAAAAGCGTGGCTCCACCGCGGGATTTTTCGTCGGTGGGCGCAGCATTCCGTTTTGGGCCGCAGGCATCAGCCTGTACGCTACCAACACCAGCTCGATCAGCTTCATCGCGATCCCGGCCAAGTCTTTCGAGACCAACTGGCAATACCTCACCAACAACCTCATTGCCATCTTCGGCCTGATGTTCGTTGCGGTATGGGTGGTGCCGCTGCTGCGCCGGCTGGACCTGATGTCGGTGTTCTCGTACCTGGAGACACGGTTCCATCCGGCCATCCGCATGCTGGCCAGCGCACTGTGCATCGTGATGCAGATCGGCAGCCGCATGAGCATCATCCTGTTTCTTCCGTCGCTGGCGATCTCAACAATCACCGGTATCGATGTGTTGTGGAGCATCCTGCTGATGGGCGGCTTCACCATCCTGTACACCACCATGGGCGGCATGAAGGCGGTGATCTGGACCGATGTGGTGCAGGTCATCGTGATGTTCGGCGGCGCGGTGTTCGCGATAGCCTTCATCTTCCACCACATCCATGGTGGCGTACCTGCGTTCCTGCATACCGCCATGGCCGAACACAAGATGCACCTGCTGGACTTCAGCTTTGACCTGACCAAGGCGACGGTGTGGGGTTTCGTGTTCCTGGTGCTGTTCGACGTGGTACTCACTTTCCCCAAGGACCAGGTGCTGATGCAACGCATACTGTCCACGCGCTCGGACAAGGAGGCGGGCCGTTCTGTTTGGACCTTCGCCGCGGTGATGCTGCCTGGGGGTTTCGTGTTCTACCTGATCGGCACGGCACTGTTCGTCTATTACAAGTCACACCCGGAGCGGATGAATCCCACGCTGCCGATCGATGCCACCTTCCCGTTGTTCATCGCCGCCGAACTGCCGATGGGCATCACCGGGCTGATCATCGCCGGTATCTTTGCCGCGGCCATGTCCACCCTGGCCAGCATCATCAACAGCGTCTCGACGCTGGCCGCGGTGGACTTTTACGAGAAGCTGGCCAGACACCCCACGCCCAAACGCAGCGTGCTGTTCGCCGAGGTCGCCGGCGTGGTGGTGGGTCTGGTGGCTATCGGCTTGGCGATCCTGCTGTCGCGCTACGACATCCATTCGCTGTTCGACGTATCGATCGAGCTCGCCGGTCTGCTCGGCGGCGGATTCGCCGGCGCCTACACGCTAGGCATGTTCACCCGCCGTGCAAATTCGCCCGGGGTTGCCATAGGCATCGGCAGCAGCATCTGCCTGACCGTGGTGGCGTGGTCGTTCAAGCTGGTGCATCCGTACTTCTACCTGGGCATCTCGATCATGCTGTGCATCGTGATCGGCTACCTGGCGAGCTTGTTCTTCCCGGCACCAGCACGATCGCTGCGCGGACTCACCGTCTACTCCGACGGTGACGACTGAGCCGGCAGCATCCACGCGGGAGCGCGACGAAGCCGCTTGCCGCTTGCCGGGTCTGACGCGCTATCTTCAGCAAAGCGCGCGAACGATGGAGCTGCAACTTGGCGGGAGCCACCCCACACCCCACACTGCGAGTTGCCGTGGAAACCCAGTTCCTGCAAACCTTCATCACCATCGTCGACCAAGGTTCGATGGCCGCTGCCGCGCGCGTGCTCAACATCACACCGGCGGCCGTGGCGCAGCAGGTGCGCACGCTTGAGCGCGAGATTGGGGCCAGGCTGATCGCCAGGGTGGGTCGCACCGTGAGCGTGACCGAGGAGGGTTCACGCATCCTGCAGCGGGCACGCGAACTGCTCCGCCATGTCGGCGACCTGCGCAGCCTGGCCAACGAGAGCGGGGTGTCCGGCGAATTGCGACTAGGGGCCTGCCCCACCGGCCTGGCCGGGATCCTTCCCGATGTGCTGGCGCGCATGGTGGAAACATTTCCGCAGATCAACGTGTTCATCAAGCCCGGCTATTCGGCCGAGCTTTACCGCGCGGTGGAGGCCCGTGACCTCGATGCTGCGGTGGTATTGGAAGCGCCGTTCCCTCTGCCCAAGACCTGCGAGTGGCAACTGCTGCGCGAGGAACCGCTGATCGTGCTGGCGCCACAGAGTATGGCCGGGCGTGATCCGCACGAGCTGCTAGCGACCGAGCCGCTGATCCGCTATGACCGGAACCAGTGGGGCGGTCGCCAGGCCGAGGAGTACCTGCGCGCCAGGGGCATCGTCCCGCGCGAGCGCTTCGAGGTGAACGCGCTCAACGCAATCGCCGTGATGGTCGACCGTGGACTGGGTGTTTCGCTGGTTCCCGACTGGGCCCACCCTTGGCCCGAGGGTCTGCAACTGGTCCGCATTCCACTGCCTGATGCCGCAGTGCCGCGACGCATCGGCATCGTCTGGTCACGTTCGAGCGTGCGTGTGCGGCTGGTCACCGCCCTGCTTGAGGAAAGCCGCAAGACCATGCAGCCACGGGCCCGCTAGCCCTTAGCCGATCTACTTGGGTCGCTCGCCGTTTCCATCCCTCGCTTCGAAGCTGCTCTGCAAGTCGCAGAAAATGCTGCGTCGCGCCACGTCCTGCCCGCTTGGTAAGCAACAAAAACTAGTCTCTGAACATAGTCCGCGGCGGTTCTACCGTGGCTGCGAAGCGCTTAGGCTCGCTCCAAAATAGGACACAGTGAGCAGTGGCACCGGGGAGGGCATCAGCTGTGAAAGACGCACACGTCGTCCTTGATGCGGAACGAGAACAGGGGCCGGATGAGCCGACACGCCCATCCGCTGAGACCAGCACATCCAAAGAGACATAACATGATCAAGCCACTTTCCGCCGCGATCAGCAGCATCCTGTTGATCTCCGTAATGGCCGGCAGCAGCTATGCGCAAGACACCGCGTCCAACGGCAGCGCCGCCGCACAGGACACCGGCAAACAGGACACCAAGAGCAAAAGCAAGAAGGCCGTCGACCTGGGCCAGGTGATCGTCACCGGCACCCGCAGCCCCAAGGCCGTTGACGAAATCCCTGGCGCGATCACCGTAGTCTCCACGGCTGATATCCAGCACACCCTGAATGTCACTGAGGATGCGACTGCGGTTCTGTCGAAATCCGTGCCGGGTTATTCCGAATCATCACAGGCCATGAGCAACAGCGGCGAGACGCTCCGTGGGCGCGAACCGCTACGCCTGTTCGACGGCATCCCGCAAGGTTCGCCGCTACGCGAGGGTGATCGCAGCGCCACCTTCACGGACATGGGCGTCATCGGTCGCATCGAGGTGATCAACGGACCGTCCGCCTCCGAGGGTATCGGCGCGGCCGGTGGCATCATCAACTACATTTCCAAAGTGCCTACCAAGGAAGGCAATGAGACCACCTTCACCACGCGTTACCAGAGCCAGGGCCATTCGGACAGTGCAGGCTGGAAAACCGGACTCACATTTGCCCACAAGGGTGGTCCATTCGACCTGCTGTTCGCTGCCTCGTATACCGATCGCGGCATCACTTACGACGCCGACGGACGCCGCATCGGCATGAACACCAGCGGCTCGGTGGCCGATACCACCACGAAGAACCTGTTCCTCAAGTCCGGCTACAACTTCGGCGAGGGTGAAGCTCAGCGCCTGCAGCTCACCGTCAGCAACTTCAAGATCGCCGGCAAGGGCGATTACGTCCAGGTGCTCGGCTGCCGCGGTCCCACCGATTACCCGCCCTGCGACGTGCCGCGCACGAATACTTCCGAAAAGGGCCAGATCGACGGCTCCAAGGACGCGTTCAACAACTTCAAGCAATACAGCCTGGAGTACACCAACAGCAACTTCTTCGGCGGCTCGCTCAACATCACCGCCTACAAGGCCGACCAACAGATGCGCTTTCTGCCGGAGAACGCACCGGAGAAGCAGGATCCGCTGGTCGCCCCCGTCGGCACACTGTTCGAGCAGTCCGAGATCGACGCGCACAAGAAGGGACTGCGCACCTCGTGGACGCGATCGGATCTGTTCAACGTCGACGGGCTGGAACTGCACACGGGTATCGACCTGGACAAGGACCAGGCGCAACAGCGACTGGCCCTGAGCAACCGGCTGTGGGTGCCGCCGATGAACTACAGGAGCACGGCGCCCTACGCGCAGCTGTCGTGGGACATCGGGCCGATAACCCTGAGCGCCGGCTACCGGCGCGAGGACGACAAGCTCTCGGTCAACACCTATACCTCCACCTGGTACAACAACCGTGTGGTGGTGCAGGGCGGTAACGTCAAGTACGTCGAGAACCTGAAGAACCTGGGCGCGATCTGGCGCATCGGCAACGAGTGGTCGGTGTACTACTCCTACAGCCAGGGATTCACCCTTCCGAACATCGGCATCCCGTTGCGCAACATCAACGTGCCGGGCCAGTCGGTGGACCGCATCAGTGGACTCAAGGCGATCGTCTTCGACAACAACGAATTCGGCTTCAACTGGCGCGGCGAGCGCGGCGCCTTCGGCGTGACGCACTACGTGTCCAAATCCGCCTACGGTGCCTCGCTGAAGGTCAGCCCGACCACCTCGGACTTCATTCTCAGCCGCGCGCCGGTGCGTATCACCGGCACCGAGGTGAACGCCGAATGGCGCTTCAACGACGCGCTGAAGGCCAGCGCGCTGTATTCGCACACCAAGGGCTACACCGCATTCTGGGGCGCCGACCCGGGCGGCGCCTATGCGGCCGGCGGCCTGAATGAACCGATGGGTATCGGCAACGTCAGCCCCGACAAGTTCGTGGCGGTACTGACCTGGAAATTTCTCGACAACGCCGACGCCACACTGGATTCCACCTCGCTGTTCGGCCGGCATATCTCCGGCAGCGACGTCCGCCCCTATGACGGGAAGACCTTCAGCTACGACGAGCAGACGCACGGCTACACCCTGTTCGACCTCGGCGTGAACTACGACATGTACCGCTACGGCAAGCTGGCGCTGGGTGTGGAGAACCTGCTGAACAAGCAGTACATCCTCACCTGGTCCCAGGTGCCGGGTTATCAGAACTACTGGGCGGGCCGCGGTCGGGTCTATTCCGTGACCTATTCAATAACCTTCTGACGGGCGACGGTGGCAAGCGCGTCGCGGCATCCCTTTCCCTCGGGATGCCGCGGCCAAGACGAGGAAATCCATGATGATCGACATGCCCGGGAAGCGCCGTGCTGCGGGCCGACGGCCGGGCAGGTGGGCGCTCGCGCTGCTATGCCTCTGGTTGTCGGGTGCGGTTGCTGCGGCCCCCCAGGTTGTATCGGCCACGCGGCTGCAACGGTTACACGACTACTTGCAGCAGGCCACAACCGCCGATGGATACCTCGGTGCGGTATCGCTGGTGGCACGCGATGGCAAGATCATCGACTGGCGCGCCTATGGCCATCGCGATCTGGCGCGCACCGAGCCGATGCGCAAAGACGACATCTTCCGCATCTACTCGATGACCAAGACGGTGACCTCGGTCGCGGTGATGATGCTGGTGGAGGAGGGGCGCATCACGCTTGACGATCCGCTCTCGCGCTATCTGCCCGGTTTCGACACGCCGCAGGTGATGATCGGCGGCACGGCCGACGCCCCGAAGTTGCGGCCGGCCGACAAGCCGATCACCCTGCACGCCCTGCTCACTCACACCGCGGGCTATCCCGCCGGGCTCAAGGGCGACGAGCAGGCGGTGAAGTTGATGGAACGCATCAACCCGCACGGCGCACGCGACCTGCGCGACTTCGCCGCGCGCATGAGCCGGGTGCCGCTGGCCGCCGACCCCGACACGCGTTTCGGCTACGACGGCGCCTCGCTGGAGCTGATAGCGCGGGTGGTCGAGGTGGTCTCGGGCCAGCCGTTCCGGCAGTTCCTGCAGCAGCGCATCTTCGTTCCGTTGCAAATGCACGACACCGGCTTCAGCGTGCCGACGGCGCAGCGCGATCGGGTGGTCGACATCACCCGTATGGGCGACGACGGACGGTTGGTGTTGGACGACGGCCCCAGCGCGGTGCACCCCGGTGCGCCGCTCAACGCTTACGACAGCGGCGCCGGTGGTCTGTATTCCACCGCCGGCGACTACGCGCGTTTCGCCCAGATGCTGGTCGGTGGCGGCAGTCTGAACGGGCACCAGCTGCTGTCGCGCAAAGCAGTGGGACTGATGATGCGTAACCACCTGACCATGCTCGACCCGCCGGTAGACCAGTTCAGCGATGCCGAAGGCTTCGGCATCGGCGGATACGTGGTGATCGATGCGGCGCGGCGCGGCCAGCTCGGTTCCGACGGGCAATACGGCTGGAGCGGCGCCGCGTCCACCTACTACACGATCGATCCGAAAGAGCGCCTGGTGGCAATTCTGATGCTGCAGCACCTGCCGCGCGATGACGATGGCAGGGATCTGCCGCACATCAGCCGCAATTTCTACAACCTCGTCTATCAGGCGCTGCCATGACGCTGCCCCATTCCGGCCACGTGCTGGTGGCCGGCTCCGCCAACCTCGATTTCGTGGTGCGCGCGGCGCATGTGCCCGCGCCTGGCGAAACCGTGCTCGGCCGCGAGTTCGTCACCTTGCCGGGCGGCAAGGGCGCCAACCAGGCGGTGGCCTGCGCACGCGCCGGCGGCGCTTCCACGCGCATGCTGCTGGCCCTGGGTGACGACGCGTTCGCCCCGATCATCGAATCATCCTTGCGCGAGGCCGGCGTGGCGCTGGAGCTGGTGCGCATGCAGGGTACGCCCACTGGCGTGGCCTTCGTCTGCCTGTCCGACCAGGCCGAGAACGCGATCACCGTGGCCCCCGGCGCCAATGCTTTGCTCGGGCCGCAACACCTGCCCGAGCTGGACGACACCGGCTGGCTGCTGCTGCAACTGGAAACACCAATGGCCAGCGTCGAAGCCTGGGCACGCGCCGCGCATGCGGCCGGCGTGCGCGTCGCCTTGAACGCCGCCCCGGCCCAGTGTCTGCCGCGCCAGCTGCTGGACTGCCTCGATCTGCTCATCGTCAACGAGGGCGAACTGGCCGTACTCAGTGGCATCGCCGACGACATCGCCGCCGGCATGGCCACGATCGACACGCCCGCGCTGGTGGTGACGCTGGGCGCACGCGGCAGCTGCGCGAGGGTAAACGGCGCGCATCTGCTGCAGCCGGCCTTCGCGGTCAAGGCCGTGGACACCACCGGCGCCGGCGATACATTCTGCGGCACACTGGTCGCCGCACTCAGCCAAGGCATGCCTTTCGGCCCGGCCCTGCGTCGTGCGGCGGCGGCATCTGCGCTGACATGCACCCGGCTGGGCGCACAGGCAGGCGTGCCCGCGCAGGATACGGTGGATCACTTGCTGCGCCACGGCACGCCCGCCACCACCCGCGACGCGCTCGCCGCCTTCTGCGGACTGGCCGAAGCCACATCACCCTAGAGCCTCACCGACGCGAATGACCATGCATTCCGACAAGCCCGACGACGACACCGACGCCCCACGTCATGTGCGCACCGAGTACAAGTTCTCGCACGTCACCACCGGCCGTTACCTGCCGCTGCCAGGCAAGGCGCCGGGCTGGCCGTTCGCCGAGATCGGCCATTGGGCAATGGACGTGGACGGCACCGTCGACGACTGGGTCGCCGAGCTCACCGACTGGCGCCGCGAACACCTCAGCCGCATCGGCTACGACGACGCCAACTACCGCCGCCCCGAACTGCAATGGGCGCAGCGCAACTTCGTGCACGCGCAGATGATGGTCGAGGATCGTTACTTCCACGATCCGGTCAGCGGCAGCTACACGGTGGACCGCTACCTCGACGACCTGGAGGCGCGCTTCGGCGGCATCGACAGCGTGCTGATCTGGTTTGTGTATCCCAACATCGGCCTCGACGACCGCAACAAGACCGACCTGGCCCACGACCTCCCCGGCGGCCTCGACGGCCTGCGTGGTGCGGTGGCGGATTTCCATCGACGCGGCGTGCGCGTATTCCTGCCCACCATGCCGTGGGACTACGGCACGCGCGAAGCCGAACACAACGACTGGCAGAGCATGGCGCAACTGGTCGCCGCGGTTGATGCCGACGGCATCAACGGCGATACCTACAACGGCGTGCCGCGCGCGTTCTTCGACGCCTGCGACGCGCTCGGCCATCCGGTGGTGGTGCAACCCGAATCCACCATCAGCGCCGAGGAGCAGCTCAACTGGAACGTGCAGAGCTGGGGCAAGAAAGCGCCCAACGAGGTCATCCCGCCGGTGGCCAAGTTCAAGTGGCTGGAACCGCGCCACATGATCAACTACGAGAACCGCTGGGGCCGCGACCGCAACCACGACCTGCAGTACATCTTCTTCAACGGCATAGGCTACAACGCGTGGGAAAACATCTGGGGCATCTGGAACCAGTTCACCCCGCGCGACGCCGAAACCCTGCGTCGCATCATGGCGATCGAGCGCGAGTTCGCCGCAGCCATGGTCAGCATGGACTGGCGACCGTATGCGCGCACCCTGCAGGCTGGCGTGTTCGCCAGCCGCTTTCCCACGGCGCAGCTGACGGTGTGGAACGTGGTCAATCGCAACGAGTACGCGGTGGAGGGCGAACAGATCGCCGTGGCACATCGCGACGGCATGCGGTACTACGACGCCTGGCATGGGCTGCCGCTGGAAGCGCGTGTGGAAGATGACCGGGCTGTGCTGTCATTTTCGATGGAAGGCCGCGGCTTTGGTGCCGTGCTGGCACTGGCATCAGGTGCCTCGCTCGATGGCTTCGATGACTTCCTGGCACGCATGCATGCGCTTGCCGCCACGCCGCTGCAGGCGCTGTCCAGCCAGTGGCGCGCGCTGCCGCAGCAACTGGTGGCCAGCGACGCCACGCCCCGCGCGGCCACACAGCCGCCGGGCATGCTGACGGTCCCCGCCGGCGAGTTCGACTTCGTGGTCAGCGGCGTCGAGATCGAGGGCCAGACCTGGGAAGGCAACGACGTGCAGTACCCGTGGGAACCCAGCCCGCGGCGCCACCACCGGCGACACATGGTGATGCCCGCGTATTACATCGATCGCACGCCGGTCACCAATGCGCAGTTCCGCACGTTTCTCGACGAAAGCGGCTGGCAGCCGGCCGACACCCATCATTTCCTCAGGCACTGGCGCGATGGCGCGCCGCCCGCCGGCTGGGACAACAAGCCGGTGACCTGGGTCTCGATCGAGGATGCCCGCGCCTATGCCAGCTGGGCCGGCAAGCGCCTGCCGCACGAATGGGAGTGGCAGCATGCGGCGCAGGGCAGCGATGGCCGGCGGTATCCTTGGGGCAATACGTGGGACGAAACGAGGATCCCCGCCACCAACCACGGCCGCACCGTGTTGCCGCCGGACGATGTCGACGCGCATCCGGAGGGCGCGAGTCCCTTTGGCGTGCTCGACCTCGTCGGCAACGTGTGGCAATGGACCGACGAGTTTGTCGACGAACACACCCGCGCGGCGATCCTGCGCGGCGGCAGCAGTTACCAGCCGCAGACCTCGCACTGGTATTTCCCGCAGGCGTACCGTCTCGACCAGCACGGCAAGTACCTGCTGATGGCGCCGTGCAAGGATCGCTCGGCCTGCGTCGGCTTCCGCTGCGTGGTGGACGCCGAATGAACGGGCAGGGCGCTGCGCCTCCAGTGCTAGCCGTCCACCTTGGCGGTCTGCTCGGCGACGCGCTGCAGGCCAACCTGCAAGGTCGGCTGTCGCATTTCATCGTCGACGAACACAGCCCTGCGATCGCGCTGTTCGACCCCGCGCTGCGCCAGCACAACCGCGCCGGCGACTGGTATGGCGAGCATGCCGGCAAGTGGCTGTATGCCAGCGCCAAGGCCGCGGCCCGCAGCGGCGACAAGGCCTTGCGCGCGCAGTTGCTGCGCATGGCGGACTACCTCGTCTCCACGCAGGAGCCGGACGGCTATCTCGGCACCTATGCCCTCGACCATCGCTTCATGCAGCCGCAGCCACCGAAACCGGCCAGCTGGGACGGCGCGCCCAGCGTGCGCACCTGGGACGTGTGGACGCATGCCTACCTGATCCTCGGCCTGCTCGAAGTTCATCGCCACTTCCACGCCGCGCGCCACCTCGACGCCGCGCGCCGCATCGGCGAGCTGTGCTGGCACACGCTGACCGAAGGCGGCATCGACATCACCGAACTGGGCAACCACCACGGCATGTCGGCCACGGTGTTGATGGACCCTGCGGTGGAGTTGTATTTCGCCACCGGCGACACGCGTTTTCTCGACCTGGCCCGACTCGTACTCGACCAGGCCGACCGCAACCGCGACCTCGCCCTACTCACCCGGGCGCTGGCGGGCGTGGACGTGGCCGCCATCGGCACCGGCAAGGCGTACCAGCTGGCGTGGAACCTGGTTGGCGTGGCCAAGCTGCACAAAGCCACCGGCGATCCACGCTATCGCGAGGCGGTGAACCACGTGTGGCAGAGCATCCGCGACCATCACCTCACCCTGGGCGGCGGCCCGTGGGGCGGCGTGGCGCATCGCTCGCGCGAGGTGTTCAACCCGGCCGGCGTGTTCAGCCCGCAAGGCTATGTGGAAACCTGCTCCACCCTGGCGTGGATTCAGTTGAACCGCGAACTGCTGGCGATCACCGGCGCGGCACGCTACGCCGAGGAGATCGAACGCAGCGCCTACAACGACCTGCTGGGCGCGCAGGCGCCGGACGGCGAGGACTGGTGCTACTACGTCTTTCCCAACGGCCGCCGCGTGCACACCACCTACTGGCGCTGCTGCAAGTCCAGCGGCGCCATCGCGCTGGAGGAACTTCCCGGCGTCGCCTACACGCGCAGCCATGACGGCGGCATCGCCGTGCAGATCTACGGCCCCGGCGAAGCACGTTTTGCACTTGTCGACGGTGCTGAAGTGCGCATCGTGCAAAGCACGCGCTACCCGTATGCGGGCGATATCCATCTGGCCATCCGCACCGACGCACCAGCGCGCTTCGCACTCCGCCTACGCATTCCCGGCTGGGCTCAGGGCGCCACGCTCGCGATCGATGGCGTGAAGGCCGATGTGGCGCTGGTGCCGGGCGACTACGCGGTGATCGATCGCATTTGGCAGGGCGTTCAGCAGCTGCGCCTGGACCTGCCGATGCAGCCGATCCTGCACCGCGCGGTGAATCGCAACGTGCAGGAATCGCTCGCGCCGGATGGCAGCGAGGTGAAGCAGCAGGTATTGCACTTCGAGTACGCCGGCATCACCTGCGGACCGCTGGCCTATGCCACCGGCCTGATCGATGGTTTCAAGACCGAGGAAACTGTGCGCCTGCCCGATGCTCCGCTACAGACGTGGCTCACCCGTCTGCCGGATTCGGACGATGGCCTGCCGCGCATCTCGCTCGACCCCGGCTATCGCCCTCCGTTGGTATTCACGCCGTATTTCGCCACCGGCGGAAGGGTGGACGGTGCCTGGCGCCTCAGCTGGCTGCCGCTGGCACCGGAGTCGCCATGACGTCGCGTTCGCAAGTTCAAAAGCAGCCGTCACGCAAGATTATGTGCTGCCAGAACATATCAACCACGCCTGTTTCTTACAGGGTGCATGGCGCAAAGTGAGCCCCGCACCGGACCTGGATCTTCACGGACGTTGAGCACATGGCGATCTCTTCCCCAGAAGCAAAACCACGCGACGGTCGCAGCGGCCCTCTGGCAGGCGTGCGCGTGCTCGACCTCAGTGCCTACATCGCCGGCCCTTACGCCTGCTCGCTGCTGGCCGACCAAGGCGCCGACGTCATCAAGGTGGAGCCGCCTGCGGGCGACAACCTGCGCCAGTACCCGTCCACCCTGCCTAGCGAGAGTCGTGCCTTCCTCGGGGTGAACCGCAGCAAGCGCGGCATCGTGCTCGACCTCAAGAAACCCGAGGACCACGCTGCCCTGCTGAAACTGGTACGCGATGCCGACGTGTTGGTGCACAACTTCCGCCCCGGCGTACCCGAACGCCTCGGCATCGACCACGAGCGCCTCAACTTGGTCAATCCTCGGCTGGTGTATTGCGCCATCACCGGCTACGGCGAAACCGGCCCCATGAAAGACAAGGCCGGTTACGACCAGGTGCTGCAGACCATGACTGGCATGTGCACCCTGCAAGGCAAGCGCGGCGGCCCGCCAGAAATCATCTACGGCTCCGTCGTGGACTACTACGCCGCGGCCCTGCTCGCCGCTGGCGTGTCGTCGGCACTGTACGAACGCGAGCGTAGCGGCGTGGGCCAGTTCGTGGGCGTGTCGTTGCTGCGCAGCGCGCTCACCATGCAGTCGGCACGCATGATCTGGGCCGAAGGCGAGTCGCTAGACATCGGCCGCGACATGCGCTCCGGCGGAGTCACCGGTATTCACCCTACGCGCGATGGTTTCATCTACATCTCCGCCAACACGGCGCACTTCTGGCGGGCTCTGTGTGCCAAGACTGGCCTCGGCGCTCTCGCTACCGATCCGCGCTACGACACCGTGCGTAAGCGCGCCGAGCACTTCGAGGAAATCCTGCCCAAGTTGCACGAAGCACTTGCCACGCTTAGTGCCATGGAATGGGAGACCGAATTCGGTGATGAAGTACCCTGCGCCGCCTCACGCCCCATTGAGGACATGTTCGACAACGCGCAGGTGCAGGCCCAAGGCATCATCGGCAACTTCGAACATCCCGTTGTCGGCCGTTACCGCGGCGTCGCCCAGTCCATCTACTTCGGGCGTACGCCCGGCCCGGAACCATTCGCAGCACCGTCGCTCGGGCAGGACACGGACAGCGTTCTAGGAACGCCCGGCGATGATGTGCCGGCGAGCTGGAAGTATCGGCGATCGGTGGAGTGAGTGAGATGAGCAAAGCTTTGCGCGTCGCTATGGCACCTCCCAGTGTGTATTCCGGAGAAGTTGATCACCAGTTCCGGTAGATCGTGATCAGCGTGCTGCTCATGATCGCTGCCGGCGGTATGCCATTCGCGAGGGGCCG
>JBEPVP010000068.1:0-18068 GCA_041690935.1 Rhodanobacter sp. | reverse complement strand
GCCTACAACACCGCGCCGCTGGTCGATCACGCGGTGCAGAAGGTGGACTGGCTGGACGACGGCCATTTCTGGTATCGCGATCACGACAGCAGCGGCGATCATTTCGTGTTGCGGGACGCGGCCAGCGGCAAGGTCACCCCGTTGTTCGATCAGGTCAAGCTCGCCGCCGCGCTGGGCAAGGTCACTGGCAAGCCGGTCGACGCGAAAAAGTTGCCGGTCACCGGCTACCGCATGCTGGCGGACGGCCGTGTCGACATTGCCGTGCGCGCCGCCCACTATTTGTGCGATCTGAAAGCTGCCGGCGTGTGCACGGCCGGCAACGGTGCGAAGAACAGCGCCGATGGCGCGAAGACCGGCGACGAGCCCGGCGCGCTGTCGCCGGACGGCAAGACCGCGGCGTTCATCCGCGACTGGAACCTGTGGCTGCGCGACGTCGCCAGCGGCAAGGAAACCCGACTCACCACCGACGGCGTGGAGAACTTCGGCTACGCCACCGACAACGCCGGCTGGAAGCACACCGACAACGCGATCGTGGAGTGGTCGCCCGATTCGACGCAGATCGCCACGTTCCAGCAGGACCAGCGCAAGACCGGCGACATGTACATGATCAGCACCAACGTCGGCCATCCGAAACTGGAGGCGTGGAAGTATCCGCTGGTCGGCGACAAGAACGTGACGATGATCGAGCGCGTCATCATCGACGTGCCCACGCACAAGGTCGTGCGCCTGAAGATGCCGCCGGATCAGCATCGCTCCACCCTGTGCGATGACGTCAGCTGCGGTCCTGACGGCGGCTGGGACGACGTGAAGTGGGCGCCCGACGGCAAGACGCTGGCGTTCGTGTCCACCTCGCGCGACCACAAGCACGAATGGTTCCGCATCGCCGATGCCGCGACCGGGGCAGTGCGCACGGCGTTCGAGGAAAGCGTCAAGACCTATTACGAGAGCGGCAACGATCAGGTCAACTGGTTCTATTTGCCGCAAACACATGAGGCGATCTGGTTCTCCGAGCGCACCAACTGGGGCCAGCTGTACCTGTACGATCTCACCAACGGCAAGCTCAAGCGCGCCATCACCACCGGCAACGGCAACGTCACCCAGGTGCTGAAGGTCGATCCGAAAACGCGCACGCTGTGGTTCCGCGGCGTCGGTCGCGAGCACGGCGTGAACCCGTACTACGAACAGTTCTACAAGGTCAGCCTGGATGCCGGCAAGCCGACCCTGCTGACGCCGGAGCCGGCCGACCACACGGTGGCGCTGTCGCCGGATGGACGTCTGTTCGTCGATGCGTATTCCACCCCGACCGTGCCGCCGGTGACCGTGCTGCGCAACGCGGATGATGGCCACACGCTGGCCACCGTGGCCACGGCCGACATCTCGCGCCTCAAGGCGGCTGGCTGGGTGCCGCCGATTCCAATCATGGTGAAGGCGCGCGACGGCAAGACCGACCTGTACGGGATGATGTTCAAGCCGACCAGCTTCGATGCGTCGAAGAAGTATCCGATCGTCGACTACATCTACCCCGGTCCGCAGACCGGCTCGGTGCGCGGTCGCAGCTTCCTGCCCTCGCGTGGCGACCATCAGTCGCTGGCGGAGCTGGGCTTCATCGTGGTCGCGATCGACGGCATGGGTACGCCGTGGCGGTCCAAGGCGTTCCACGACGCCTACTTCGAACACGTCGAAGACAACACGCTGCCCGACCAGGTCGCCGGCATCAAGGATCTCGCCAGCAAGAACTCGTGGATCGACCTCGATCGGGTCGGCATCTGGGGTCACTCCGGCGGCGGCAACGCCACTGCGGGTGCGATGTTCCACTACCCGGATTTCTTCAAGGTCGGCTGGGCCGAAAGCGGTAACCACGACAACCGCAACTACGAGGACGATTGGGCCGAGAAGTGGCAGGGCCTGCTGGTGACGAACAAGGACGGCAGCAGCAACTACGACGCCCAGGCCAACCAGAGCTACGCGAAGAATCTCAAGGGCCACCTGATGCTGACCCACGGCACCATGGACGACAACGTGCCGACCTCGAGCACCTTGCTGGTGGTCGATGCGCTGATCAAGGCCAACAAGGATTTCGACCTGCTGCTGATCCCCAATGCCCATCACGGTTACGGCAAAGCCGCGCCGTACGTGGCCCGTCGACGCTGGGACTACTTCGTGCACAACCTCGCCGGCAATACGCCGCCGCAGGAATACGCGATGAAGGTGCCGAAGGACTGACTCCTCTCCGCTCTTCCAGGAAGGGCGCGCACCAACATCGGGCAGTGACGCCGGCCGCCGGGCTCACCGGCGTCCGGCGCCAACCGGAGAACCTCGGCTCCCCGAAGGAAACAGGAGTGCCGGCGTCGCCAACCGGCCGGGCCGTCCCGCTCGTCAACGGGGGTGAATGGTCTGTGCAGCGCCCTTGGCCAGCGCTTCGTCGAGCAGTTTGCCGATCTGCTGGTTGGCCAGTGCGGTGGCCTGCTCCTGTCGCTTGCCCAACGCGTCCTGCTTCGCGCCGAGCGCATCCTGTTGGCTGCCCAGCAGGTCCTGTTGCCGACCCAGCTCGTCCTGTTGCCGGGCGAGTTCGTCCTCACTGGCCTGCAGACGATCCTGCCCTGCTTCGAACGCGGCACGGCGCTTCTCGTCTCCGGGCTGTACGGCCAGCGCCGCCTGCTCGGCCGCCAGCTTTGCCTGCTCGGCGGCAATCTGGCCCTGGCGCATGCCCAGCGCACCCTGGCGCGCACCAAGACCGCCCTGCAAACCACCCAGCCGACCCTGTTCGCCGCCGAGTGCACCCTGCTGCTGGCCCAGCGCCGTCACCGGTGCATAGATGGCCCTGGCGCGCTGGATGTACGCGCTGTCACGCACCACATAGGACTGGTGGCCACGCCGGAACCACAGCAGCGGTTCGTTCGCCTTGCGCAGCTGTTTCACCGCGTCGATGTCGGCGTCGGTGCCGTTGATGGTGACCGAGTCCTTGTCCAGCAGCGCGAACCCGAACGCCGCGTTCGCGGATGTATCGATGTCGACGTGATGGGCTGAAAAGCTGTTGCCATGGTTCGGCGGCGGCGGCGGCGGAGGAGCGGGTGGTGCTGGCGGCGGTGGCGCGAGCAGTGCCGGCGGAGGCGGGGGTAGCGGTGCGGCGGGTGCCGGCGGAGCCGGCGGCGCGGGTAGGCTGATCGCGGAATGCGCCGTGGCCGTGGCTTGCGGTGCGCTCGCCGTGACGCGATAAGGCAGCACGCCGAACAGCACGATCAGGACGATCAGTGGCCATCCGCGCATGCGCCGGCGGGACAGGGTGTCGCTTTGCTGCAGCATGGTCAGTCGCCTCTTCAGGTTGTGGAACGATGGCGAAGCTCCGGCCAGGCCGGAGTGCATGGGATGAGCGATGCCAAGGCGCAACAGCAAATCGCCGTAGGCCTGCGGCAGCGTGCCGGTCTGCTGCAGCACCTGCGCATCGCAGGCGGCTTCGCGGCTGAGCGCGTACTCGCGCACCGCCCACGCCACCAGTGGATGAAAGAAGAACAGTCGCTGCGCGATGGCCGGTATCCAGCCCAGCCACAGGTCGCCGCGGCGCAGATGCGCCAGCTCGTGGGCCATCGCCATCGCGGACTCCGCCAGCGTCAGTCGCTGATCGGCCGGCAGCAGTACGGTGGTGCGCCACAGGCCGGTGACCTGCGGTGAGCTGATCGCGCTGGAGACGCGCAACTGCGGCTGACGCCGCAAGCCCAGCTTGCGCACTTGCTCCGCGCAGGCGGCGCGCAGTGCTTCATCGGCCAGCGGCTGCGAGTCGCGCAGCACGCGGCGCGCATGTCGCCATTGCCTGATCGCAATGAGCAGCTGCATGAAGAGCGCGGCCAGCCACAGCGGGATCAGGAGTTGCCGCAAGTTCGCGTACCACGCGGGTGCAGTCGGTTGCACGACGGCAGGTGCGGAACCGGCGGCGATGGCGGGCGTGTCACGAACACCGCGCACAGCCTCCGGCAACACTGGTTGATCCAGCCTCATCGTCTCGATCTGCGCTGGCGGCGGCAGCACGCGCAGCTGCAGCGGCGTGCTCCAGCACAGCCCGAGGATCAGCTGCAGGCCGACCAGCCACCACAGCGTGCAGCGCAGTGCGGCGGACAGCTGCGGCAGCAGGCGGCCGATCAGCCAGACGGCGCCGATCAGCAGCACCGCCTGGGCGGAGGTCCAGGCCAGCCGGAGCAGCAGGGTATCGAGCAGGCTGTTCAACGTTTCCATTTCAGGACTCCTTGCGTCGGGTCTGCAACTGCGCCACCAGCGCCTCGAGTTCGGCCAGCTCGGTGGCGCTGACCTCGGCGTGCTCGGACATCCATGCGACGAACGGCGACACCGAGCCGCTGAGGGTCTTTTCGACAAAGCTGCCGACTGCGCTGCGCATCACCTCGCGCGGCCCGGTGGCGGTGCTGTAGCGGAACATGCCGCGGAGCTGGCGACGTTTCAGGTAGCCCTTGGTACGCAGCCGTTCCATCATCGTCAGCACAGTCGAGCGGGCCAACCCGTGCGGCTCGCCATAGCCGGCGGCCACCTCGCCCACCGACGCGCTGCCGCATTCGTCGAGGTAATGCAGCAGCGCCAGTTCCTGATCGCCGATGGTGGGTTTGGACATGATCACGAGGTCTTTTGACTACAGGTGTAGTCACCGTACGCCATGACTACATCTGTAGTCAACAAGCGCGGCCGGGGATGCCCGGACACCAGCTTTGCCGCATAAAAAAGCCGGCGCCCTGGGGCGCCGGCTGGTTCATGGCTTCGTGATCGCTGCGTCGATTAGAACGTGTAGCGCAGCGTCAGCATGGCCGACCAGCGCGAGACCACGCGGCTGGGGTCGTAGAAGCCGCCGTCATACACCTGCCGTTGCTGCGGCTGGTAGTTGCCGGCCTTGTCGGTGGGCAGCGAGTAGACGTACTGGCCCTGCGCGTTAACGCCGCCGTAGCTGGCCAGCGTGCGGGTCGGGTAGATGCCGGTGTTGCTGGCCTGGCCCCAGTTCTTGTCGAGCAGGTTGAGGAAGTTGTAGACGTCCAGCCGCAGCTCGCCCTTGTTGCCCTTGAAGAGGCCGGGCACTTCCTGCGAGAAGCTCATGTCGAGCGAGTTGACCCACGCGGTGCGCGCGCCGTTGCGGCTGGCCACCTGGCCGCGGTGATCGCGCAGATACGAGTCGCTGGCGAGGAAATCCTGGAACTGCTTGATCACCTGCGCGCTGGTACCGGCCGCATAGGCCACCCGGGCATCGTTGCTGGCCGGGATATACGCCGGATCCCAGCCGGCGATGCTGTCGCCGTTGGCATCGTTGGTGAACACCCACGTGTACGGATTGCCGGTGCGGCCGTTGTAGAACATCGATACCTGGCTGCGATAGTCGCCGAAGAAGTTGTGCTGCCAGTTCAGCGAGGCCTTGAAGCTCTTGGCGATGCTGTAGTTGGAGAGGGCGGCCACGTCGCTGTTCGGATTCAGTCGCGCCACGCGCTGGTAGCCGTTGTACGCGATGGTGTCGGTACCCGGATCGACGTCGGTGGCATGGTTGAAGGTCAGGCTGACGTTGCCGGAGAAACCGTCGGAGAAGGGCTTGCTCAACGCCAGGGTGAAGCTGTCGGACTTGCCCTTCTGGGTATTGGTGAGCAGGGTCGACTGCGTGCTGAACGCGCGGTTCTGGTTGGCCAGCGCGTCCTTCGAGGTGGGTGCCTCGCCCGGTGTCTTCCAGTACTGCAGGCGACCGTCCGGCAGCACCCCGGTGGGCGCGCCGAAGTTCACCGCCTGATACAGGATGCCGTCGCGCACCTTGATGTGCTGGTACTCGGCCGACGCCACCAGGCCCCACCACGGCAGCTCGCGATCCAGCGCCAGGCTGGCTTTCCACACGGTCGGCAGGCGGAAGTCCTTGGCGATCGTGTCGATCGAACCGGCGCCACCCCCGGCCGGAATGTTCTGGTTGAACGGGTCCGGACTGAACGCTGCCTGCGCAGGATCGAACGTGGTGTACGAGAGCAGGGTGACGCCGTTGTTCTGGTACGGGTTGGTCATCCACACCGTGGGCGGCGAGGTCTGGAACAGGCCGACGCCGCCGCGCAGCTGGGTCTTGTACTCGCTGTCGAACGCATAGTTGAACGATAGCCGCGGCTCGACCACCCGATTGCTCGAACCCACCGTGTAGTTGTTGCGGTAACCGAAGGCCTGCTCGAACGCGGCGTTGGCGACCGGTGGCGCACTCGAGTGCGGGATGTCCACGCGCACGCCGTACTGCACCGACAACTGGTTGCTGACCTGCCAAGTGTCCTGCAGGAACGGGCTGTACTGGCTGTACGTCCACTTGCCCGCGATGTCGTTGAGCGTGTAGCCCGGGGCCGGGTGGAACAGGGTGTACGAGTTGTAGTTGCCGTTCTGGAAGTTGTTGATGCCCCAGAAGTTGTACACACCGAATTCCGCCTGGCCGAACAGGTTGTTGATCTTGGTGCTCTGGTAGTCGACGCCGCCCTTGATCGCATGATTACCGAGGTAATACGTGCCGGCCAGGAAGACGCTGAACTTCTTGGTGTCGATGTGGTTGTAGTGGCGGAACCGCTCCTCGCCGAGGTTGATCGACGGACCCTTGCCGTCCGGCGACAGATTCACGTTGACCGCCGGCTGCTGATACGGCGCCGTGGTGTCCTGCACGAATTTCTGGAAGCCCACCTTCGCCTCGGTGGAAAAATTGTCCGACCAGTCGTCGAACACGTGAGCCACGTAGTTCTTGGTGCTGATCGCCTTGGTATAGGTGTAGCTGGTCAGGCCCACGCTGCTGGGGCTGTTGCCGCCGACTGCGGGCAGCTGCTCCTTGGTGTTCTGGTAGGTGAAGCTGGCGCGGTGGTTGTTGCTGATGTTCCAGTCGATCTTGCCGAGATAGCGCTTGTCGTCGTAGGTCAGCCCGCTCGGGCCGCCGAAGACGCCCGGTGTGAGGCCCAGCTGTTTGGCCGCGTCGATCACTTTCTGCAGGTCGCCCGGCGACACCTTGTTGCTGGTCGACGCGCCCTGGCCCAGCGAGTCGTCCAGCCCGTTGGCGGAATCGGCGCCGATGCCGGTGGTCTTTTCGTGCTCGGCGGAGACGAAGAAGAACAGCTTGTCCTTGATGATCGGGCCGCCGACGTTGAAGCCGGCGGTGGAGTCCTTGTCGTAACCGTTGTAGTGGTAGCCGGGATTGCTGCTGTCGAGCCAGCCGGCATCACCGACCAGATGGTTGGCGTTGCGGTAGGCGTAGTAGACCGAGCCGTGGAACTGGTTGGTACCGGACTTGGTCACCGCATTGACGTCCGCACCGACCGTGTCGGAGGCGGTATCGAAGTTGGCGGTGGAGATGTTGTACTCGGCAATCGTCTCCGGCGAGATCGGCGACTTCTGGTACGGCAGGCCGTTGGCGTTGAGGCCGAACGGGTCGCCCTGGCTCACGCCGTCAACGCTGACATTGTTGTAGCGGTTGTTCATGCCGTTGGCGGAGATCGCGCCGGTGCCCTGGTCGGTCACGTTGATGCGCGGGTCCAGCCGGGCCACGTCGTCGATCGAGCGGTTGCCCTGCGGCGTCGCCTGCAGCTGGCGCTGCGAGATGTTGGTCGACAGGCCTTTGTTGTCCGACGAAAACGTCTGCGCCAGGGTGGTGGCACTGACCGTGACGGCGTTGAGGTTGGTGGCGCCCTGCGCCGCGGAGTGCATGCTCAGATTGATCGAGGACGGCTGGCCGAGCTGCAGGTAGACGTTGTCCTGCTCGACGGTCTGATCCGCCTTGCTCGCGGTGATCTCGAACGGGCCGCCCACGCGCAGGCCCTGCGCGGTGTAACGCCCGTCGCCGTCGGTAACCACCGACTTGGTGGTGCCCGAGGGCTGGTGCACGATCGTCACCGTGGCGCCGGCGACCGGCTGACCGGCGGCATCCAGCACACGCCCGTTGACGCCGGAGCTGGTGATGTTCTGGGCGGCAAGCGGGGCCGCGGCCAGCAACGAGGCAATGACGAAGGGCAGCAATTTCACGCGAATGGGTGTGGTCATCAAGAATCCCTGGGTACGTTGGCGATATCGGGGCCCTCGCGCCGCAAGCCCTGCAGGCATGGCGCCTGACCAAGGTCGGATCATCGATGGTTCCCTCTCGGATCGCCGTACACCCGAACGGCTGCGTCGGTGATCCGGGCGCCATGCTAATGGCTTTTCATGACATTGGCGCTGCCCGTGGGAAGAAACCACGGCATCGCCGCCGGTTCCGGGCAGGCGGCTCAGAACGCCATGTCGAACGCCACCTCGCCCTGCACGCCGACCTGGTAGGCCGACACGCGGCGTTCGAAGAAGTTGGCGACCTCCTGCACGTCCTGCAGATCCATGAAGTCGAACGGGTTTTTCGCACCGTATTTTTTCGGCATATCCAGCTGCGCGAGACGCTGATCGGCGCAGTATTCGAGGTACTGGCGCATGTCTTTCACCGACATGCCGACCACGCCACCGGACAACACGTCCTCGGCGAACTGCGTTTCGCAGACGATCGCTTCTTCCATCATCTGCTCGACCTGTGTACGCATGGCGTCGTCGAACAGCTCCGGTTCCTGCTCGCGCACGGTGTGCACCACCTCGAACGCGAACGCCATGTGCCCGCTCTCGTCGCGGAACACCCAGTTGGTGCCCGCGGCGAGACCGTGCAGCAGGCCGCGCGAGCGCAGGTAGTAGACATAGGCAAATGCGGCGTAGAAGAACAGCCCCTCGATGCAGGCGGCGAAGCAGATCAGGTTGAGCAGGAACTGGCGCCGGTGCGCGCGCGTCTCCAGCCGGCGCAGGTCCTGGATCGAGTCGATCCACTTGAAGCAGAACGCACCTTTCTGGCGGATCGACGGAATCGTCTCGATCGCCGCGAACGCGCCATTGCGCTCCGTCGGATCGGGTATGTAGGTGTCCAGCAGGGTGAGGTAGAACTGCACGTGCAGCGCTTCCTCGTACAGCTGGCGCGACAGATACATGCGCGCTTCGGGTGCGTTGATGTGCTGGTACAGGTTCAACACCAGGTTGTTCGACACGATGGTGTCGCCGGTGGCGAAGAACGCCACCAGCCGCCGGATCAGGTGGCGGTCGGCCGGCGACATCTTGGTGTTGAGGTCAGCCGTGTCCATCGAGAAATCGACTTCCTCGACGGTCCAGGTGTTCTTGATCGCGTTGCGGTACATCTCGTAGAAGCCGGGGTAGCGCATCGGGCGCAGGGTGAGTTCGAAACCCGGATCCAGGATGTGGGCGTTGCAAGTGGGCTGGGCGGACATGGATATTCCTTGAGAATGTCGTGAAAGGATCCCTCCCCTGCACGCAGGGGAGGGATCGAAAGCGCTACTGGCAGGCTTCGCAGTACTCGGGGTTTTCCAGCGAGCAGAACACGGCGGCGTTCGCCTGTGCCTGGTCGGGCACTGCCACCACCGTGGTCTTGGCGATCTTCGTCGCCGGCCTCGAGCGCAGGTAGTAGGTGGTCTTGATGCCCGCCTTCCATGCGTACATGTACATCGAGCTCAACTGACCGATATTCGGGTTTTCCATGAACAGGTTGAGCGACTGGCTCTGGTCGATGTACGCACCGCGTGCGGCAGCCAATTCGAGCAGCGCCTTTTGCGGCAGCTCCCACACGGTGCGATAAATCTGCCGCAGGCGCTCCGGTATGGCGGCGATGCCCTGGATCGAACCTTCGGCGAGCTTGATCGCGTCGCGGATGTCGGGCGTCCACAAGCCGAGCGCCTTCAGTTCGTCGGCGAGGTAGCGGTTGACCTGCAGAAAATCGCCGGACAGCGTCTCGCGCTTGAACAGGTTTGACACCTGCGGCTCGATGCACTCGTAGCAGCCGGCGATTGAGGCGATCGTGGCGGTCGGCGCGATCGCGATCAGCAGCGAATTGCGCAGGCCGTGCTGTTTGATGCGTTCGCGCAACGCGTCCCAGCGCGCGCTGTCGTGTGGGGTGGCGTTCGGCCAATGATCGAACTGCAGCTCGCCGTTCGCCGCGCGGCTTTCGGCGAAGCCAGGATGCGCGCCTTCGGCCTCGGCCAGTTCAGTAGACTGCGACAGCGCGTGGAAATAGATCTCTTCAGCGATGCGCGTCGACAGTGCCAACGCTTCGGTCGAATCGAACGGCAGGCGCAACTTGAAGAACACGTCCTGCAGCCCCATCACGCCGAGCCCCACCGGACGCCACTTCATGTTGGCGGTGCGCGCGGTGGCGATCGGGTAGAAATTGAGATCGATCACCCGGTTGAGCTGGCGCACCGCGGTGCGCACGGTCGAGGCGAGCTGCGCGAAATCGAACGCGCTGTCAACGACATGCCGCGCCAGGTTCACCGAGCCGAGATTGCACACGGCGGTTTCCGTCGCCGAGCTCACTTCCAGGATCTCGGTGCACAGATTGGACAGGTGGATCACGTTCTCGGCTTTGGCCGTCTGGTTGCTGGTGGCGTTGCAGCGGTCCTTGAACGTCATCCAGCCGTTGCCGGTCTGCGCCAGCGTGCGCATCATGCGTGCATACAGTTCGCGTGCCTTCACCGTCTTCACGGCCAGGTCGTTCGCTTCCGCCTCGCGGTAGGCGCGATCGAACGTCTCGCCCCAGCAGTCGACCAGGTGCGGCACCACCTTCGGATCGAACAGCGACCAGTCACCATCGCCCTCGACCCGGCGCATGAATTCGTCGGGGATCCAGTTCGCGATGTTGAGGTTGTGCGCACGCCGGGCCTCGTCGCCGGTGTTGTCGCGCAGTTCGAGGAAGTCCTCGATGTCGGCGTGCCAGGATTCCAGATAGACGCAGGCCGCGCCCTTGCGCTTGCCGCCCTGGTTCACCGCGGCGACCGAGGCATCCAGCGTTTTCAGCCACGGCAGCAGACCATTGGAATGGCCGTTGGTGCCCTTGATCAGCGAGCCGCGCGAACGCACCCGCGAGTAGGCCAGGCCGATGCCGCCGGCGAACTTGCTGAGCTTGGCGACATCCGCATACTTGTCGTAGATCGACTCCAGCGAATCGACCGGCGAGTCAAGCAGATAGCATGAGCTGAGTTGCTCGTGGGACGTACCGGCGTTGAACAGGGTCGGCGAGCTGGCGATGTATTCCAGCGACGACAGCAGCCGGTAGAGTTCCAGCGTTTCACCGATCTCGTTGCCCCCCAGCGCGCAGGCGATGCGCATGAAGAAATGCTGCGGCGTCTCGATCACGCAGCGCTGCTGCGGATGGCGCAGCAGGTAGCGGTCGTAGACCGTGCGCAGGCCGAAGTACTCGAAGCGGCGGGTGGCCAGCAGGTCGATCGCATCGTTCAACTTGCGCGCGTTGGCGGCGACGAAATCGCGCAGGCGGTCGTTGAGGATGCCCAGCTCGGCGCCGCGCGCGATCGACTGTGAGTAACTCTGGATTTCCTGGCCGCTGACTTCCTTGTCGATGTAGGCACCGAGCAGGCGCGCGGCGAGCTGACCGTATTCGGGCTCCTCCGCGGTCAGCGCGGCGGCGGTTCGGATCGAGAGCTGGTCCAGCTCCTGCGTGGTGGCGCCGTCGTACAGGCCGCCGATGGTTTTCAGGGCGACGCGCAGCGGATCGACGCCGTGCAGGCCTACGCTGCTGCGGGTCACCGCGCGCACGATCTTGTTGACGTCGACGCTTTCCTGGCCGCCGTTGCGCTTGGTCACATGCATCTGAGCGGGGTTGTGCGGCGGCGTCAGCGCGAACGAGGTTTCAGACGCGACCGTCTCAGTGGCGGGAAGGGCGGATGGATCGACGCGCGTGGCGATGCGCTCGCGTTCGGTGGTATCGAGGGCTTGCATGGTGGGTGGCTCCCGGCATGGACATCAAACGCCTGCTCCCGCGCGCAGGGCCTGAAGCGATGGAGTCCGGGGAAGGTTGCCAGGGCCGACGCAACGCAGCGTTCTGCCCTGCAACGTGCCTCCCCGCGGAAGCCGTCACTACGCACCGGGACACGTTCGTCCCGATGTGCCGGCAGGTCTTCGGACTTGCGGACATGGATCTTGCGATCCGCCTACTTGCTCCCGCTTCCCAGCCGCCGAGGGCCAGTGCACGTGGGGGCTTTCGTTTCCGCTTTACCGCTGCGGGGCAGTTCCGGATTCACACCGGATTCCCTTTTAAGCTCGACCGATGTCGCATCTGGTCGGGCACCGACGGACACAACATATCGGGTGACTCGTCAATGGTCAACCCAACAGGTTGTGCATAAGTCGCAGTGCAGGTCGGGCGGCGAGGGCCGGCACGGATTGCGGCGGAATTACAGTGCGTCGTGGTCCAGCTCGCCGGTGCGAATGCGGATCACCTGTTCCAGCGTGCTGACAAAGATCTTGCCGTCGCCGATCTTGCCGGTGCGGGCGGAGTTTTGAATCGCCTCCAGCACGCGATCCAGCTGGTCGTCGGCGATCGCCACTTCCAGCTTGAGCTTGGGCAGAAAGTCGACCACGTATTCGGCACCGCGGTACAGCTCGGTGTGGCCTTTCTGGCGACCGAAACCCTTGACCTCGGTCACCGTCACGCCCTGCACGCCGACTTCGGCCAGCGCCTCGCGCACATCGTCCAGCTTGAACGGCTTGATGATCGCCACGACTAGCTTCATGGGGTTTTTTCCTTGAGTCGACAGGCATCGGCGCGGTGGACGATGCAAAGCGGCATTCTGCCTGTCTGCCCGGGCATTGTCGCCTGAGGAGGGCTCCATGTAGGACAATCCCTACACTTTCTGACGGAGCATGCCGATGGTGCAGCCGAATTCCATTCACTTAATATTTACCTCGACGAGTGCGAGGCGCTGTCCATGATGGATAGGCAGGATATCGATAAGATTGCCCTGCGACTTGTGTCGTTGGTACCGCCAGGACTGGCACAGGCGCAGCAGGATTTGCGAGCCAACTTCCAGGATGTTCTGGCGCAGGGATTGCGCCGCCTCGACCTGGTCACCCGCGAAGAATTCGAAGTCCAGTCCCAGGTGCTGGCGCGCACCCGCGCCAAGGTCGACGAATTGGAGCGACGTGTAGCCGAGCTTGAGGCTGCCGTGTCTGCTCGCGGGAGCTAGCAACAACCATCTCCCGGGAGCCGCCTCCGATCCGTCACCCTCACCCCGAGAACGATCGGGGGCGGTTATTTATCCAGCGCTGCTGATGGAGCTGCTCGATGTTTGTGCCTGTCAGCGCCCCATCCTTCGCGTGTCACCGGCCGCCGGCGGCATGAGTCTCGCGGTTACCCTGAGCCGCGCCCAGGAGGGCATCGCCGCGCCGCAGGTGATGGTCGAAGTGCATCTTTCCGGCGGCTTGCCGTGCACGAATATCGTCGGCCTGCCTGAGGCCGCCGTGCGCGAGGCGCGTGACCGGGTACGCGTGGCGATTCAGAACACCGCGTTCGAATATCCCAACCGCCGCGTCACCGTCAACCTGGCGCCCGCCGAGTTGCCCAAGGATGGCGGCCGCTTCGATCTCGCGATCGCGCTGGGCATTCTTGCCGCCAGCGGCCAGGTGCCGCGCGAAAAACTCGACGATTGCGAATTTCTTGGCGAACTGGCCTTGACCGGCGCGTTGCGCAGCGTGTCCGGCGTAGTGCCGGCGTTGTTGCGCGCGCGCGCGCGCGGCCGGCGCGTGGTGCTACCGCGCGAGAATGCCGCCGAAGCCGCGCTGGTCTCGGAGGTGGATGTGCGGGTGGCCGATACGCTGGCCGAGGTGTGCGGATGGCTGCGCGGCGCGCATGAGTTGTCCGCGCCGGTCGGCCTGCCCGGTGACGGCGGTGCCCACGACGGACCGGACCTGAGCGACGTGCGCGGACAACTGCAGGCGCGCCGTGCACTGGAGATCACGTCGGTCGGCGGCCATCACCTGCTGCTGATCGGGCCGCCGGGCACCGGCAAGACCATGCTGGCCGAGCGGCTGCCCGGCATCCTGCCGCCGATGTCGGAGTCGGAGGCGCTGGAAACCTGCGCGGTGCTCTCGGTGGCCGGGCAGGCGACCGATCTGACGCGCTGGCGGCGCCGGCCGTTTCGTTCGCCGCATCACACGGCGTCGGCGGTGGCGCTGGTCGGTGGCGGCTCGTATCCGCGCCCGGGCGAAATTTCGCTGGCGCACAACGGCGTACTGTTTCTCGATGAACTGCCGGAGTTCAGTCGACACGTGCTGGAAGTGCTACGCGAACCGATGGAGTCGGGCCACATCCTGATTTCGCGGGCGGCGCGGCAGTCGACGTTTCCCGCGCAATTCCAGCTGGTGGCGGCGATGAATCCGTGCCCTTGCGGTTACGCCGGGGATACGCGCCAGCGCTGCCAGTGCACGCCCGATCAGATCCAGCGCTACCGCTCGCGCATTTCCGGGCCGCTGCTCGATCGCATCGACCTGTGCGTGGAAGTGCCGCCGGTGCCGATGGCCGACCTCGGCTCGCCGCGCAGCGGGCGCGACGAGGACTCGATCACCGTGCGCACGCGCGTGTTGGGTGCGCGGCGCCATGCATTGATGCGCGCGGGTCGACCGAACGCCGAGATAAGCACGCGCGAACTGGAACGTGATTGCGCGCTGGGTCCATCCGAGCGGCGCTGGTTTGAAAATGCGCTGGAGCGGCTGGGTCTCTCCGCGCGGGCCTATCACCGGGTGCTGCGGGTCGCCCGCACGATCGCCGATATCGATGGCGGTGCCGCCCTGCTGGAGCGCGAGCATCTGGCCGAGGCGCTGCAATATCGGCGACGCTAGGCGTCGGCGCAGCGGTGTCAGCCGCGCCGGCTGGACGTGTGTGCTGGCGCATGCTCCGATAGCAGTCTGCTATTTCCAGGGACTGCGATGACTATCGAGCTCGGCCTGATGCTCGCCGGCATGTTGATGATCGGCTTCCTGGCGCAGTGGCTGGCGTGGCGAGTGAAGCTGCCGGCGATCGTGTTTCTGCTGCTGGCCGGGATCCTGCTGGGCCCGGTCAGCGGCGTGCTCGATCCGGACAAGCTGCTCGGCGACCTGCTGTTCCCGTTCGTGTCGCTGGCGGTGGCGCTGATCCTGTTCGAGGGCAGCCTGACCCTGCGGTTTCACGATTTGCCGGGGATCGGCAAGGCGGTGCGCGGGCTGGTCACCTACGGTGCGGTGGCCGCCTTGCTGTTGCTGGCGTGGGCGGCGCATATCGTTGCCGGGCTGGCGTGGCCGATCGCGTTGCTGTTCGGCGCGCTGGCCTGCGTGACCGGGCCGACGGTGATCGCGCCGATGTTGCGCACCTTGCGCCCGAACGCACGCATCGCCAACACGCTGCGCTGGGAAGGCATCGTGATCGATCCGCTCGGCGCGTTGTTCGCGGTGCTGATCTACGAGGCGATCGTGTCGCGGCAGGAGGGCCACACCATCGGCATCTTCGTGGCCACGATCGGCTGCGGCGTGGTGATCGGCGTGCTGTCGGCGTGGCTGATGGCGTTTTTCCTGCGCCGCCAGATGATCCCCGAATACCTGCAGAACTATGCGGTGCTGGCGGCGGTGCTGCTGGCCTTCAGCATTTCCAACACGCTCACCCACGAGTCCGGACTGCTGGCGGTGACGATCATGGGCATCGCGCTGGGCAACCTGCGCGGCGTGCACATCGACGACATCCTCGACTTCAAGGAAAGCCTCACCACAGTGCTGGTGTCGCTGCTGTTCATCCTGCTGGCGGCACGGCTGCACTGGCCGCTGCCGGACGGCATGCTGGGCGCGGGCATCGCGCTGTTCGTGATCGCGCAACTGGTGGTGCGTCCGCTGACCGTGGCGATCTCCAGTTTCGGTAGTGGGCTGAGCTGGCGTGAACGCGCGTTGATCAGTTGGGTTGCACCGCGCGGCATCGTGGCGGCGTCGGTCTCGGCGCTGTTCGCGCTGCGCCTGGATGTGCTGGGCGTGGCCGGCGCCGAGGCGCTGGTACCGCTGGTGTTCACCCTGATCATCGGCACGGTGGTGTTGCAGAGTGCCACCGCGCGACCACTGGCGATCTGGCTGAAGGTAGCCGAGCCGGAGCCGCGTGGCGTGCTGATCTTCGGCTCCGACCAGGTCGCCCGCGCGATCGGCCAGTCGCTCGACGAGGCCGGTTTTCGCGTGGTGCTTGCCGACGACGACTGGGAGGGCATTCGCCAGGCGCGGATGGAGGGGCTGTCCACGTTTTTCGGCAATCCGGCGTCGCCACACGCCGAGCGTCATCTGGATCTCACCGGCATCGGCCGGTTGCTGGCAATATCGACGCATCGCGAACGCAACTCGCTGGCCTGCGTGCATTACCGGCAGGAGTTCGGGCGTCAGCGGGTGTATCGGCTGCGCAACCTGACCCCGCAGGAAAACACCGATCGCGCCGCGTTGGCCGGCAGCCTGCTGGCGCCGCCGCTGTTCGACGAGGAGATGACCCACGGTCGCTTCGCCGACATGCTGGCGCACGGCTGGCGGATCAAGTCGACCAAACTCAGCAGCACGTTCGACTGGCCGCACTTCATCGAGCAATACGGCTCGAATACGGTGCTGATGTTCGGCGTCGAAGAGAAAGGCGCGCTGCGGGTAGCTTCGGCCAAGCGCGAGCTGGAGCCGAAGCCGGGCTGGACGGTGATCGCGCTGGTGCCGCCGCACGACCTGTAAGAGCGTACCCTGTGCGCGAGCTCTTCACTGTGGTGACGAAGGGCATCGCGCACAGGGTGCGCTGCTACAACATGGCCGGCGTTACGCCGCCGAGGCCTGCTTGAACTGCGCTTCCTCGGTGGAGCCGGTCAGAGCGGTGGTCGAAGACTGACCCTGCTGGATCGCCTGCGTCACCGCGTCGAAGTAGCCGGTGCCGACCTCGCGCTGATGTTTCACCGCGGTGAAGCCACGATCGGCGGCGGCGAATTCCTTTTCCTGCAGCTCCACGAACGCGCTCATCTGGCGGCGTGCGTAGCCGTGGGCCAGGTCGAAC
The DNA here is from genome assembly GCA_041690935.1 of Rhodanobacter sp. Classification (GTDB taxonomy): domain Bacteria; phylum Pseudomonadota; class Gammaproteobacteria; order Xanthomonadales; family Rhodanobacteraceae; genus Rhodanobacter. The sequence goes on along the minus strand of JBEPVP010000068.1, from coordinate 1,198 downwards.
ATGCCGTAGTTGAGGCTGTGGAAACCGGCCAGCGTGATGAACTGGAATTTGTAGCCCATCGCGCCCAGTTCCTTCTGGAAGTTGGCGATGGTGGCGTCGTCCAGGTTCTTCTTCCAGTTGAAGCTGGGCGAGCAGTTGTAGGCCAGCATCTTGCACGGGAACTTCGCATGGATCGCCTCGGCGAATTTGCGCGCGTCGTCCAGATTCGGCTTGCTGGTTTCGCACCAGATCAGGTCGGCGTACGGCGCGTAGGCGAGGCCGCGGCTGATCGCCTGGTCCAGGCCCGGGCGCACGCGATAGAAACCTTCGACGGTGCGCTCGCCGGTGATGAACGCCTTGTCGTTGTCGTCGATGTCGGAGGTGAGCAGGTCGGCGGCATCGGCATCGGTGCGTGCGACCAGCAGGGTCGGCACGCCGGCGACGTCGGCGGCCAGCCGCGCGGCGTTCAACTTGTCGACCGCCTCGCGCGTTGGCACCAGCACCTTGCCGCCCATGTGGCCGCACTTCTTCACCGCGGCCAGCTGATCCTCGAAGTGCACGCCGGCGGCGCCGGCCTCGATCATCGCCTTCATCAGCTCGAACGCGTTCAACACACCGCCGAAGCCGGCCTCGGCGTCAGCCACGATCGGCACCAGCCAGTCGCAGTCGTCCTTGCCCTCGGCGTGGTGCAACTGATCAGCGCGCAGCAAGGTGTTGTTGATGCGCTTGACCACCAGCGGCACCGAGTTGGCCGGGTACAGCGACTGGTCGGGATACATCTCGCCAGCCACGTTCGCGTCGGCGGCGACCTGCCAGCCGCTGAGATAGATCGCCTGCAGGCCGGCCTTGACCTGCTGCATCGCCTGGTTGCCGGTGAGCGCACCCAGCGCATTGACGAAGTCTTCCTTGTGCAGCGACTTCCACAGCCGCTCGGCGCCGCGACGGGCCAGCGAGTGCTCGACCGCGACGGTACCGCGCAGTCGCACCACATCCTCGGCGGAGTAGTTGCGCTGGACGCCGGCCCAGCGCGGGTTGTTGTTCCAGTCCAGCGTGATCTGTTCGGCGGTAGGCAGGGTGGTCTTCATGGCGTGACTCCGTAAGCGAAAGTTCGTATCGGTCGGACTTGAATGGATCAGGCGAGCTGGTCGTAGGCGGGCAGGGTGAGGAAGTCGCCGAGCGTGTTGGCGTGCGTCATCGTCGACAGCAAGGCGGCGGCCGC
>JBEPVP010000067.1:0-18073 GCA_041690935.1 Rhodanobacter sp. | reverse complement strand
GCGTGACGGAACGCTCGCGGACGGCGAGCGCCGAGAGGTTGAAACCGCTCATTGCAAGCCTCCACGATCCATGATCGCCGCGGTATTTGTAGCCAGCGGTGTGGCGCGGACTTTTTCGCCCTCATGCAGCAACTGGGCACCGAGCGCCACCACCGGGTCACCCGCCTTGAGGTCGCCAGAGAGACCCTCAATACGCGCGGTATCGTCGCTCAGACCGAGCACCTTGACGGAGCGCCATGCGACCTGCGCAGGATGCCCCGTGACCACCCAGACGCCTGCTCCTTTTCCCGGGTCGAAAACGGCACCTATCGGTACCTGCAAACCAGCCTGCGCCGAACCTGCGGTTGCCGGTATCCGGAGGGTGACCGTGGCACCGAGTGGCGCATGGGCCAACGCGCCGGTGAGGACATAGCGCGCCTCGTAGGTACGCGTCGAAGGATCGGCCGCATCCGAAAGCTGCCGCAACTTCGCCGGTACGGCGGGCTGATCTTGGCCGTATTGCGTGGCCTCGCTCTGGGAACCGATCGCCGGACGCAGCGTTTCTGGCAATTGGACGATCGCTTCGCGCGGTCCGGCGTGGGCGAGGCGCACCACGACTTGGCCGGCGCTGACAACCTGGCCAGGCTCGGCCAGCGTGTCCACCACAACGCCATCGGCATCAGCCCGCAGCTCCGCGTAGCTGGATGCGTTCTTCGCCACGCCGGCCTGCGCTTCGGCGGCGGCGAGTTGGGCCCGAGCGGAATCGGCGGCTGCCTTGATCTGGTCATAGGCCGATGCCGATATCGCGCCGGCGGCCACCAGACCGCGATAGCGGACTTCATCGTCGGTGGTCTGCTTCGCCCGAGCACGGGCAGCAGCGACCGACTCTGTCTGTGCGGACGCATCCAGTCGAAGGTCGATCGGATCGATGCGCATGAGCACTTGGCCGCGCTTGACCGTCTGCCCGGTATCGACCAGACGTTGCAGCACCTTGCCGGCGACACGAAAACCCAGGTTGCTCTGCACTCGAGCAGCGACGGTGCCTGTGAATGACAGCGACGCGGTGGGCGCCAGCGTGACCGGCGCAACCCCGACCACGGGAGCGGCGGTGCGCGGATCGGGCGCGGCTTTGTTGCCGCATGCCGTCAGGGCAAGCGGCAACAGGCAAATGAGTGATAAAGCAAGTTGGTGACGGCGCATGAGGTCCTATCCCTATCGAGGCAGGACCTGATTTTCATACTAGTGACTAATTAAGTCAATAGTCACTAACCAAACTTTTGCCTGGATCAGGGCGCCAAGCTGCGCAGAATCAGACCGGACAGCTGAACCGAGGCTTCGGCAGCGAGATCCAGATTGTGCTGAAGCAGGAGCGGGTCGACGTAGGGACGCATCACCAGGTAGATGGCGTTGGCGGTCTCGTCCAGAGGCGTCTTGCGCTCGAATTCCCCTGAATTGCGGCCTTCGACGATGACTTGTGCAACGAGCTTTTTGACGTGATCTTCGTAGGTACGCACGGCGGGCCATGGCCCGCTGGCGGCTGCAGCCGCAATGTCGTAGAGCTTGCGCTCGCGGAAGAACAGGCCACTGCCGCCCTCCACCAACGCAGCAAACATGCGGCGCAACCGCTCGGAGGCGGTGGGAGCGGCGGACATGGCCTCGTCCACGGCCTTCATGATCGCACTCAGACAGTCGCCACAGATGACTTCGCCGATCGCCTGCTTGGAGCCAAAGAACTTGTAGATATAGGCCTTGGAAAAGCCGATGGCCTTGGCCAAGTCGGAAACGGTGGTCTTCTCATAGCCGTAGTGGCTGAAGTGTTCCGTGGCCGCTTCAACGATCTGGGTGCGGACGTCATGGTCCGCCGGGCCCCGCAATGGCGGGGTAACAGGAGGGGTCTTGTTCATGCGATGAGCTTACCGCGGTGCAGGAATATTGACAACGTGTGACCATATTGGATTATAGTCACCCATCCGTCACTGCCCGAGAACACCCATGTTCCCCCGTCGCTTCCTCGTCCTTTTGCTGTGCGCCAGCGTCACTGCCGGTTGCGCGGTGGGTCCGAATTATCGCCGACCCGACGTACCGCTGCCGAGTCACTACCTGGGACAAGCGGCGGTCCCACAACATGCCGCCACCACGGCCGAGCTCACGACATGGTGGCATGGTTTCAACGATCCGCTGCTGACGCACTTCGTATCGCTGGCGCTTGAGCAGAACCTGGATCTGGCGCAGGCGGCGGCACGTGTCACGCAGGCGCGCGCCGCGCTCGGTGGCGCCGACGCTGCGCTGCTTCCTTCGGGCAACGTCAATGGGTCGGCCGCCCGGGCGCACCAATCGATCGAAACCCCGCTAGGACAACTACTCAACACCACGCCCAACTATGACCGCTGGGGCAACGCCTACGAGGCTGACCTGGGCGCCAGTTGGGAAATCGATATCTTTGGCGGCCTGCGTCGCGGACGCGAGGCTGCGCTGGCGGACTATCAGGCATCGCAAGCCGGCGTCGATGCCGTACGGCTGGAGGTTGCTGCGCAGACTGCAGATACCTACATCGCCATTCGGGGGCTGCAGACCCGTCTCGAGATTGCCCAGCGGCAGGTCAAGGTCGAGCAATCGTTGTTGGCGAAAGTCAGCTTGCTTCACGACCGGGGTCTCGCCGCCGAATATCAGGTCCGGCAAACGGAGGGCGAGCTCGCCCAAGTTCGGGCCACTGTACCCGTCTTGCAGATCCACCTTGATGCGGCCATGAACGCGCTGGACGTGATGCTGGGTTCGCCTCCGGGCGCACACCGGCCCGAACTGGCGACAGTCGCACCGATACCCGCCACACCGAAGATCACCGCCATGGGTTCGCCCGCGGATCTGCTCCAGCGTCGGCCCGACCTGATCGTCGCCGAGCGGCATCTCGCTGCAGCCAATGCAAGGATCGGCGAGGCCATCTCCGAGTACTACCCGAAATTTTCACTCAGCGGTCTGCTGGGCAGTGCCACAGCGGTTTCGAGCGGCAACCTGTTCACCAGTGGAGCAAGCCAGACCGCAGGCGTGCTGGGCCTGCGCTGGCGTTTGTTCGACTTCGGCCGCATCAACGCGCAGATCAAACAGGCCAAGGGGCAGGATGCAGAAGCTTTGGCGGCGTATCGGCAAGCGGTGCTGCGCGCCACCGAGGATGTCGAGGATGCGTTCTCGGCGCTGGTCAACCGCGGGGAACAGGCCGACACGCTCACCCAAGGCGAGGCATCGCTTGCCCGGGCGCGCGAATCTTCATCGATTGCGTATCAGCACGGCGCTGCGAGCCTGATCGATGTGCTGCATGCCGACGAGACGCTGCTACAAGCCTCGGATGCGCAAGCGCAGGCGCACACGGAATCAGCACGCGCAGCGGTCGCCGTCTTCAGGGCGCTCGGTGGCGGTTGGCAACCACCCCGCGAATCCATTGCAGCAATCAAGTAGCAATATTAGGGGACCCCAACAGTGCACCATCACGGGAGTCCCGGAGGCCATTTTGTTTGAGTTACTCAGCGCAGTGCTCGCTGAGCCTGGAGCGAGTTCAGCGAGTGACCGCTTTGTAGCAGTTAGGTGGAGAAGCAGAATGTCCGGAGTTGGCGGCGATAGCAGACAGACACGACTTGACTGTCCTGAGGCCATGACCCGAACACAGCTATAATTGCCGGTTCGTGTTTCAGCCGACCTGCCTCCATGTCCACCCATCTGCAAGAAACCCGCCGCCGCCGTACCTTCGCCATCGTCAGCCATCCTGACGCGGGCAAGACCACGTTGACCGAAAAGCTGCTGCTGTTCGGCGGTGCGATCCAGATGGCCGGCTCGGTGAAGGGGCGCAAGGCGGCGCGGCATGCGACATCCGACTGGATGGCGCTGGAGAAGGAGCGCGGGATTTCGGTGACCTCGTCGGTGATGCAGTTTCCGTACGAGGGCAAGATCGTCAACCTGCTCGATACGCCGGGTCATGCGGACTTTTCCGAGGACACCTACCGCGTGCTGACCGCGGTGGATTCGGCGCTGATGGTGATCGACTGCGCCAAGGGCGTGGAAGAACGCACGATCAAGCTGATGGAAGTGTGCCGCCTGCGCGACACGCCGATCATGACCTTCATCAACAAGCTCGACCGCGAGGGCCGCTCGCCGATCGAGCTGCTGGACGAAGTGGAGTCCGTGCTCGGCATCGCCTGCGCGCCAGTGACCTGGCCGATCGGCATGGGCAAGCGGCTGAAGGGCGTGTATCACCTGGCGCTGGATGAGGTGCACATCTTCGAGCCGGGCAAGAATTTCACGCGACAGGATTCGACTATCTTCAACGGCCTCGATGCACCCGGCCTGCTGGAGAAGATCGGCGACGAGGCGATGCGCGAACTGCGCGAGGAACTCGAACTGGTGCAGGGCGCCGCCCCCGCGTTCGACATGGACGAATACCTGGCCGGCCGGCAGACCCCGGTGTTCTTCGGCTCGGCGGTGAACAACTTCGGCGTGCAGCTGCTGCTGGATTTCTTCGTCGAGCACGCGCCGTCGCCGCGCCCGCGCGCCACGCTGAGCCGCGAGGTGCAGCCGGAGGAAGAGAAACTCAGCGGCTTCGTGTTCAAAATCCAGGCCAACATGGACCCGGCGCACCGCGACCGCGTGGCCTTCATGCGCGTGTGCTCAGGCACCTACAACGCCGGCATGAAGATGATACAAACCCGCACCGGCAAGGACATCCGCATCGCCAACGCGCTGACCTTCATGGCCAGCGACCGCGAGATCGTGGAGACCGCGTATCCGGGCGACGTGATCGGCCTGCACAACCACGGCACCATCACGATTGGCGACACCTTCACCGAAGGCGAGTCGATCAATTTCACCGGCATCCCGAACTTCGCCCCCGAACTGTTCCGCCGCGCGCGGCTGCGCGATCCGCTGAAAATGAAGGCGCTGCAGAAGGGGCTGGCGCAATTGTCCGAGGAAGGCGCCACCCAGTTCTTCCGCCCGCTGATGTCGAACGACCTGATCCTGGGCGCGGTCGGCGTGCTGCAGTTCGACGTGGTCGCGTATCGGCTGAAAGACGAATACAACGTCGACGCCAGCTTCGAGCCGGTGACGGTGACCACCGCGCGCTGGGTGCATTGCGACGACGAGAAGAAAATGGCCGAGTTCCGCGAGAAGAACGCGATGAACCTCGCGATCGACGGCGCCGGCGAGCTGGTCTACATCGCGCCCACGCGGGTCAACCTGCAGCTGGCGCAGGAGCGCTGGCCGCAGGTGCGTTTCGCCAACACGCGCGAGCACGCCGCCTCCGTCGTGGTGTGAAATCCTGCCCGCGCCTGCTGGACGCCGGTATGCGGCGGGCCACCTGGCGCTGGCCGTCGCGGCTGCTAGAGTGCGGATCTTTACCACAGGGGATACACCATGCACGACGCGTCGGTTGCCTTCGTCACACCTGCCGGCGCACCGCGCTGGAAACGCTGGCTGGTGTATTCGCCGCTGGCGCGCATCGTGATCTTCGTGCTGCTGTTCATCGCGTTGAGCTTCGCCACCGGCGCGCTGATCCACTTGTCTGGCTGGGGCGGCAAGGACGCTTCGGCGAACGCCCACGGCCTGGCGCAGTTCCTGCTGCGCGCCGTACCGGCGTTGCTCGCCTACCTGCTGCTGGTGAAACTGGTGGAGCGCCGTCCGATCACCGAACTGGCCCCGCGCCGGCTGCTGCCGGACGGCGTCATCGGACTGATCGCGGGATTGGTGCTGTTCAGCGCCGTGATCGGCGTGTTGTACCTGCTGGGCAGCTATCACGTCAGCGGCACCAACCCGGCGGCGCAGTGGCTGCCCGCGTTGCTGGTGGTCGGACTGGGCGCCGGCATCGGCGAGGAGATCATCACCCGCGGCGTGCTGTTCCGCATCGTCGAGGAAGGTCTCGGCACCTGGGTCGCGCTGATCGTGTCGGCGCTGTTCTTCGGCGTCGCGCACATCGCCAACCCCGGCGCCACGCTGTGGAGTTCGGCCGCCATCGCGATCGAGGCCGGCCTGCTGTTCGGCATGCTCTATCACGTGACCCGCTCGCTGCCGATCTGCATGGGCCTGCACGCGGCATGGAATTTCGCGCAGGGCACGATCTACGGCGTACCCGTCTCGGGTACCAAGGCCGATGGCTGGCTGGTCTCCACGCGCAGCGGTCCGGACTGGCTCAGTGGAGGCGTGTTCGGCGCCGAGGCGTCGGTGATCGCGCTGACCCTGTGTTCGCTGTGCACGCTGGCGCTGGTGTTGGTGGCCTTGCGGCGCGGGTCGATCGTGCCATGCCGGCCCTGGCAGCGGTTGCGGCTTCGGTTCGGCGCCGCTGAGCGAACGGCTACAGCCGGTTAGGGTTCGGCGACGGCAACGGCTACCCTGTTGAAGGCACGATCGTCGATTCGACGATCGCGTCGCCGATCGCCACCCGAACCGAAGTGACCCGCATGCAGCAATACGCCCGACCGAAAAAAAATTCCTGGCTGGCTGATCAGCCGCTGCAGCGCAAGATGATGCTGGCGATCGGACTGCTGCTGGGCCTGTTCCTGCTGAGCAGCGTGATCACGCTGAATTCGCTGCGCCAGCAGGAAAACAACCGACACTGGGCGATGCATACCTATCAGGTGCTGCTCGAGCTGGGTCATGTGCAGCGCGCGGCGCAGACCAGCCAGGTCGGCGCCCGCGGATACCTGCTGACCCAACGCACCGACCAGCGTGTGATGTTCGAGAACGCCACGCGTGACCTGCACCAGCGTCTCGCCCATCTGCGCCAGCTGACCGCGGACAACGCCCTGCAGCAGTCGCGCGTGGATACCGTGGAGACGATGGCGAGCCACTGGTACCAGGAAGTCGCCGCGCAGGCGATCGATCCCATCGCCCGGCTGAAGTTCGCCGACCCGACGGCGGCGCTGGAGCGCCAGCGCATCCAGTCGAACTACCTGGAACACCGCACGATTCTGATCGACGACATCACCGCGGTGATCGACCGGATGTCAGACGAGGAAAACCAGCTGCTGGCCACACGCACCCGGCAAACAGACCAGGCGATTGCCGCCACCCGGATGATCAGCGCGATCGCGATTCTGCTGGGCATCCTGCTCGGCATCGTCGTGGTGCGGCTGACGTCGAGGCTGGTGAGCCGACCGCTGCGTCGCCTCACCGATCTGATGACGCGGTTGGCGAATCACGACCATGACTTCGAGATCCGCCGGCTCGACCGGCGCGACGAGATCGGCGAGATTGCGCGCGTCCTGCAGGTGTTCAAGCAGATGTCGCAGGACACCCAGGCACAGGCATGGATCCGCTCGCAGGTGTCGGGCATTTCGCATGTGCTGCTGCAGGCGACCACGCACAAGGACTTCGCGCAATGGCTTGCCAGCGAACTGGTGCCGCTGTGCAACGCCGGCATCGGCCTGTTCTATTCCTTCGACGACACGCGCCACCGCCTCGACCTGCTGGGCAGCTATGGCCTGCGCCTGAGCAATCGCTCGGCCGAGCAGTACCTGCCCGGCGAGGGGCTGGTGGGCCAGTGCGCGCTCGAACACAAGGCGATCATCCTCGACGAGGTGCCGGAGAATTACCTGCACATCGACTCCGGCAGCGGCGAGGCACTGCCACGGCATGTGGCGATCCTGCCGGTGCTGTACCGCGACACGCTGATCGGCGTGCTGGAACTGGCCAGCTTCGTGCCGCTCACGCCGCTGCAACGGGAGCTGCTGGATGAGTTGCTGCCGATCGTGGCGCTGACCCTGGAAAACCTCAACCGTTCGGTCAGCACGCAGGACCTGCTGTTGCAGACGCAGGAGCAGGCCGACGACCTGCGCGTGTCCGAGCTGGTGATGCGCCAGCAGAAGGAGGTGCTGCACCAGAGCAATGAAGCGCTGCACACCAAGACCCTCGAACTGGAGGAACAATCACAGCGGCTGACCGTCTCGGAGGAGGAATTGCGCGTGCAGGCGGAGGAGCTGCAGGCGTCCAACGAGGAGCTGCGCGACAAGACCGATCGGCTGAATCTGCAGCGGCAGGTGCTGGAGGACCTGCAGCTGGACACCGAGCTGAAAGCGCAGGAGCTGGCGCGTGCCAGCCAGTACAAGTCCGATTTCCTCGCCAACATGTCGCACGAGCTGCGCACGCCGCTCAACAGCCTGCTGATCCTGTCGCGCAGTCTGGCCGACAACGACACCGGCAACCTGGACGAGGAACAGATCGAGTCGGCGCGGATCATCCACGATGCCGGCAACAACCTGCTGCGGCTGATCAACGACATCCTCGACCTGTCCAAGATCGAGGCCGGCAAGATGGAGCTGGTGATCGAGCCGCTGCCGCTGGCCGATTTCGAGCGCACGCTGCGACGCACGTTCGCCCATGTCGCGCAGGAGAAGAAGCTCGACTTCCGCGTGACCATCGATGCCGATATGCCGAGCGTGCTGCACACCGACGGCGCGCGGCTGGAACAGGTCGCCAACAACCTGCTTGGCAATGCGTTCAAGTTCACCGCGCACGGCGGCGTGAACGTGCGCATCGGCCGCCCGGATGCCGCGCAGAAATTGCCAGATGCGCTGCTCGGGCGCTCGCTGATCGCGATCAGCGTGACCGACAGCGGCATCGGCATCGCGCCGGAGAAATTCCAGCGCATCTTCCACGCGTTCGAGCAGGTCGATGCCAGCACCAGCCGCCAGTACGGCGGCACCGGCCTGGGCCTGGCGATCTGCCGGCGCATCGCCGAGCTGCTCGGCGGCGACATCACCGTGCGCAGCGAACCGGGCCGGGGCAGCACGTTCACCGTACTGCTGCCGGAGGAACCGTCGACGGACGCCGACATGGCGCGCGCGCCAGTTGCTTTGGCGATGTCGAAGCCGACCGCGCGGGTCCATCCGTCCGGCCTGCTGCCCGAATCGATCGAGGACGACCGCGCCCGACTGCAGGACGGCGACATCACCATCCTGCTGATCGAGGACGACCCGGCGTTTGCGCGCATCCTGGCCGACATGATCCATCGCAAGGGCTATCGTGTGCTGGCCGCGGCCGACGGCGAATCCGGCTTGGCTCTCGCACGGCAATACCGGCCCACCGGCATCCTGCTCGACGTGATGCTGCCGGGCATGGACGGCTGGACCGTGATTGAACGGCTGAAGGCGGACGAGACCACGCGGCACCTGCCGGTGCATTTCATCTCGGCCACCGACGAGGCCGGTCGTGCCCACGAGTTGGGCGCGGTCGGCTTTCTCACCAAGCCGGTCAGCCGCGAGGCGATCGGCACGGCGTTCGAACGCCTGCTGCATTTTGCCGAAGGGCGCACCCGGCACCTGCTCATCGTCGACGACGACGCCGATTCGCGCGTCGCAGTGCGCAGCATGCTGCGGCGCGAGGGTGTCGTCATCGACGAGGCCGACTCTGCGGAGGAGGCGCTGCGCAAGACTGGCCAGACCCGCTACGACTGCATCGTGCTCGACCTCGGCCTGCCGGGCATGTCCGGCATGGATCTGCTCGAACGCCTGTCCGGCACGGCCGACGGAGTACCGCCGGTGGTGATCTACTCCGGCCGCGACCTCAGCCGCGAGGAAAACCTCAAGCTGCGCCAGTACACCGACTCCATCGTGGTGAAGGGCGCGCGCTCGCCGGAGCGGCTGCTCGATGAGGTCAGCCTGTTCCTGCACAGCATCCAGCACGCGCCGCGCCGCGCCGGCGCGAAGCCGCCGATCGGCGACGAGCTGAAGGGACGCAGCGTGCTGCTGGTGGACGACGACATGCGCAACCTGTTCGCGCTGTCCAAGGTGTTGCGCGGCTGGGGCCTGCTGGTGACGCTGGCGCAGGACGGCCACAAGGCGCTCACGGCCCTGGAGGACAACGGCGCGCCGGACGTGGTGCTGATGGACATCATGATGCCCGGCATGGACGGCTACGAGGCCATCCGCGCGATCCGCGCGCAGCCGCCGTTCGCGCAGCTACCGATCATCGCGCTCACCGCCAAGGCGATGCGCGGCGACCGCGAAAAGTGCCTCGAAGCGGGCGCCAGCGATTACCTCTCCAAGCCGATCGACATCGACAAGCTGGCCTCGATGATCCACGTCTGGCTACCGCACTGAACGCCGTGCCCGCCCCCATGCCGAATATCGATACGGAACTGGAAGACATCGAGCTGAACCTGTTCGTGGGCGCGCTGCAGCAGCGGCACGGCTACGACTTCAGCCAGTACGCGCCGGCCTCGCTGAAGCGGCGTGTGCGCCACTTGGTCGCGCTGCATCGCAGCGGCACGATCAGCGCACTCACCGGTCGGCTGCTGCACGAATCGAGCTTTCTGCCGCTGGTGCTGGAAGGCTTATCGGTACCGGTGTCGGACATGTTCCGCGATCCGCCGGTGTTCCAGGCGCTGCGCGAGTTGGTGCTGCCGCTGCTCGCCTCGTATCCGCGGATCAATATCTGGCAGGCCGGCTGCGCGCACGGGCAGGAGGTGTACTCACTGGCGATCCTGCTGGAGGAGGCCGGCCTGTCCGAACGCAGCCAGATCTACGCCACCGATTTCAGCGAGGCCGCGCTGCATCGCGCGCAGGAAGGCATCTATCCGGCCAAGGAGGCGCAGCTGTGGTCGCGCAACTACCAGGCCGCCGGTGGCAAGCGCTCGCTGGCTGACTACTACAGCGCGCGCTACGACTTCATCAAGCTCGACCAGCGGCTGCGCCGCAACGTGATCTTCGCCAACCACAACCTGGTGACCGACAAGGTATTCTGTGAGGCGCATCTGGTGCTGTGCCGCAACGTGCTGATCTATTTCTCCAATCCGCTGCAGAACCACGTGCTCACCCTGTTCCGCGACAGCTTGGTGCGCGGGGGGTTCCTGTGCCTGGGGTTGCGCGAGAGCCTGGCGTTCGCACCGGTTGCCCGCGATTTCACTCCCGTGCACGACGCGCTGCGGCTGTATCGCCGCGCCAACCCGGTGCCAGACCATGCCGGCGATTGAAGCGATCGCGATCGGCTGCTCGATGGGCGGAATGAGCGCGCTCAAACGGCTGCTCGGCGCGCTCGATCCGCAGCTGCCGGCGGCGGTCATCGTATGCAGCCATACCGGCAGCTCGAGCGTGGACCTGTTGTGCGAGCTGCTGGCCCGGCACAGCGCGTTGCCGGTGCTCGAAGCCCGCGAACGCTGCCCGATCCGGGCCGGCATGGTTCATGTGGCGCCGTCCGGCTATCATTTGCTGGTCGAACACGATCGACATTTCGCCCTGTCGGTGGACGCGCCGGAATGCTTCTCGCGGCCGTCGATCGATGCGCTGTTCGCCAGCGCGGCCGGGGCATACGGCGCGGCGCTGGTTGGTCTCGTGTTGACCGGAGCCAGTCCCGACGGCGCACGCGGCTTGGCCGACATCCGCAACCACGGCGGCGTCGCCATCGTGCAGGAACCCGCCGACGCGCAAGCCCCGACCATGCCGTTGGCGGCGCTCGAGCTGGCCGGCGCCGACCATTGTCTTCCGCTGGCGCGGATCGCACCGCTACTCAACCGCCTTTGTCTGACGTGAGCACCATGTCTCCGAAAATACTCGTAGTCGATGACACGCCCGCCAACCTGGTGGCCATGCGCCGCCTGCTGGCGCGCTGCGGCGCGCAACTGCTGGAGGCGACCAGCGGCAACGAGGCGTTGGCGCTGTGCCTGGACCACGACTTCGCGCTGATCCTGCTCGACGTGAACATGCCGGACATGGACGGCTTCGAGGTGGCTGCACTGCTCAGCGAGACCGAGCAGATGAAGGACACGCCGATCATCTTCGTCACCGCCGCTTACGCCGACGACTTGAACCGGCTCAAGGGTTATCGCTCCGGCGCGGTCGACTACATTGCCAAGCCGATCAACGACGCGATCCTGCAGTCCAAGGTGCGCGTATTCCTGGAGTTGTACGCGGCCCGCGCCGAACTGCAGCAGGCCATGGCCGAGTTGTCCGAGCGCAACCAGCAACTCGTCGTCGAGATCGCCGAGCGCAAGCGCGTCGAGGCGCTGGTACGTCATCAAGCCAGCCACGACGTGCTGACCGGGCTGCCCAACCGCATGCTGGCCCGTGACCGCCTGCACAGCGCGATCCAGCGCGCGAACCGCCATCACGGCGGTTTTGCGCTGGCCTGCATCGACATTGACGGCTTCAAGAGCGTCAACGACGAATATGGCCATCCCACCGGCGATACCCTGCTGAAGGAGATCGCCACGCGCCTCTCGGCGAAGCTACGCGGCAACGACACCGTCGCGCGGCTGGGCGGCGACGAGTTCGCCCTGATCCTGGAGGACATCGACGATCCGCAGATCGCGCTGCAGCTGTGCCAGAAGCTGTGCGCGACGCTCGCCGAACCGTACACGCTGACCGTCGACGGCAAGCCGATCGAGCTGCACATCAGCGCCAGCATCGGCATCGCGCAGTACGTCAAGGACGATCGCCCCGACGCCAACGAGCAGCTGATCCTGACCGCCGACCGCGCCATGTACGACGCCAAGCGTCAAGGCAAGAATCGCTGCGTGCTGGCGGGCTGAACGCGGCGGGCGACGAAATTCTGATCTTGTTTATTGTCGAGGTTGAGCTACCTCGTTCCGTTTGCCCTGAGCGTAGGCTGCAAGGCCGAAGTCGAAGGGTCGGTCGGACAGACACTTCGACTTCGCTCGCTGACGCGAGCTACGCTCAGCGCGAACGGAAACTTTTCCAGCCTGTCGACGCCGATCAGAATCCCGCTCGGGGTTTCGCCGCCCGCTCACCAGCGCACCTCTCAAGCGTTGGCCTGTTTATCCGCGCGGGTCTTGAACGCGCGCAGTTCGTCGGTATCAAAATCATCCACCGAGATGAACTCGAACACGCCCTCGCGCACGCGCTTCAGCAGCGCCGCCTCGCTGGCATCCAGCACGCCGGCCTGCTCGGCTTCGGCCAGCTGGCCCAGGTAATCGTGCGACTTGAACTGGCCGGTCTTCAGCGCCTTGCCGAACTTGCGCTCGACCGGCTCGGCGGCGATCACATCCGGCAGCAAGGCATGCATGCGGCCGATCGTGTTGTTCGCCGTGGGGGTCAGGTAGACCCATTCCAGCAGGCGATCACGCGCCTCGCTGGGTGCGGTGATCAACGCGGCAACACGCCGCCCCAGACGATCGGACGGTGGCACTTCGCGGCGACCAAACGGAAACACCAGCACGCGCAGCAGCCATGACACCGGGCGCACCGGGAAATTGCGGATCGCGCCATCCAGCGCCATCTGCATGTTCCACACACACTGGTGGAACGCCCACGCCAGCAGCGGGCGATCCGCTTCCGGCTGGCCGGTGTCCTCGTAACGCTTGAGCATGCTGCTGGCGATGTACAGATAGCTGAGCACGTCGCCGAGGCGCGCCGACAATTTCTCCTTGAACTTCAGCTTGCCGCCGAGCACGCCCATGAACACGTCTGCGCACAGCGCCAGCGCGGCGGAGTAGCGATCGAGCTTGCGGTAATAGCGGCGGGTATACGCGTCGCCGGCGCTCTCGCCCAGGCGCGAACCGGAGAGCCCCATCGCGAAACTGCGCACCGCATTGGACACGCCGAAACCGAGATGGCCGAACAGCAGCCGGTCGAACGTCTTCAGCTGCTCACCGCGATCGGTGATCGCCAGCGCCTGCATTTCCTTCAGCACGTACGGATGGCAGCGGATCGCGCCCTGCCCGAAGATCATCAGGCTGCGCGTCATGATGTTGGCGCCTTCCACCGTGATCGCGATCGGCACGCCTTCCCAGGCGCGGCCGGCGTAGTTCTTCGGACCCAGCTGCACGCCCTTGCCGCCGAGCACATCCATCGCGTCGCCGGCGATCTGCCGGCCCCATTCGGTGGCATGGTATTTCGCGATCGCCGAAGTCACCGCCGGCTTCTCGCCACGGTCGACCGCCGCCGCGGTGGCGCGCGACAGCGCCGCGGTGGCATAGGTCAGCCCACCGATGCGCGCCAGCGCCTCTTCGACGCCCTCGAAGCGCGCGATCGCCAGCCCGAACTGCTTGCGCATGCGCGCATACGCACCGACCGAAGCGACCGCGGCACGCACCGCGCCGGTGGCGTTGGAGGGCAACGAAATCGCGCGCCCCACCGACAGCACCTCGACCAGCATGCGCCAGCCATGGCCGGCCATCTTCGGGCCGCCGATCAGCACCGACAGCGGCGCAAAGATGCCATTGCCGCGGACCGGGCCGTTCTGGAACGGCACGTTCAACGGGAAATGCCGGCGACCGATTTCCAGCCCCGGCGTCGAGCGCGGCAACAGCGCCAGGCTGATGCCGAGATCGTCGGTGTCGCCGAGCAGGTGCTCCGGGTCGTACATGCGGAAGGCCAGGCCGACCACGGTGGCGACCGGCGCCAGCGTGATGTAGCGCTTGTCGAAGGTGAACTTGATGCCCACCGTCTCGACGCCGTCGACGACCTGCTTGCAGACGATGCCGAAGTCGGGAATCGAGGTGGCGTCGGAGCCGGCGTACGGGCCAGTCAAGGCGAAGCACGGGATCTCCTCGCCCACCGCCAGCCGCGGCAGGTAATGATCCTTCTGTTCCTCGCTGCCGTAGTGCAGCAACAGTTCGGCCGGCCCGAGCGAGTTCGGCACCGCGACGGTCGAGGCCACTGTGGCCGACATCGTGGCCAGCTTCTGCAGCACCGCCGAATGCGCCAGCGCGGAGAATTCCAGGCCGTTGTAGCGCTTCGGGATGATCATGCCGAAGAACCTGTTGCGCTTGAGGAACGCCCACACGTCCGGCGGCAAGTCGGCCAGCTCGTGGGTGATCTGCCAGTCGTCGATCATGCCGCAGAGTTCTTCCACCGGGCCGTCGAGGAAGGCCTGCTCCTCCACGCTCAGCTCGGGCTTGGGCTGCTTCAACAACTGGTGCCAGTCCGGCTTGCCGGAAAACAGCTCGCCCTCGAAACCGACCGTGCCCGCTTCCAGCGCGGTCTGCTCGGTGTCGGACAGTTTCGGGGTGACCTTGGCGAACAGCTTCAGCAGTGGCGCGCTGATCTGTCGGCGGCGGAAATCCACCAGCAGCAGCGGCACCGCGATCGCCAGCTCGATGATCAGCAGGATCATCATCGTCCACGGCGCATGCAGCAACAGTCCGACCACCAGGGTGGTGACGAGGGTGGCGATCGCCCAGATGCGCAGGCTGCTGCGGTGGTAGGCACAAATGCCGGTGGCTATCAGCGCCGCCAGCAGGGTCAGTATCACGGACATCTCAGCACCTCATCACGGTTGGCCAGCGCCGGCATCTTGCCGGTCGGCGGATGGATCCAGACTTTGCACGAAGTGGATGACTTCGCGCGTAAACGCATCATTCGCATCACCCGCCACCATGTGCGTGGCGTGCGGCAGTTCCACATGTTGCGCATGTGGCACCTGTTGCAGGAATTCATCGACGGTGGCGCGCGACACCACGTCGCTGCGCGCGCCGGACAGCAGCAGCACAGGCAGTTCGATCTGCGCCGCAGCCGCCTGCAGGCGCGGCTGGTAACGCTCGCTCTCGTGCACCACGCCGGTCAGCAGCGCCGGATCCCAGTGCCAGCGCAAGCGGCCATCGGCACCTTCGCGCAGCAGCGGGCGCAGTTGTTCCTCACTCTTGCGCTCGCGTCGCTGCGGCAGATAACCGGCGATCTGTTCGGCCGCGTCGGCGTAGTTCGCGAAACCGTCCGGATGCGCCTGCATGAAGGCGAGGATGCGTTCCACGCCCGCGGCTTCCCAGCGTGGCGTGATGTCGACCAGCACCAGCGCGCGAAACGGCGCCGGACGCACCTCGCCGGCCAGCACGATCCCCAGCAGGCCGCCCATCGAGGCCCCGACCAGGATTGGCGGCTGCGGCTGCGCGGCGGCCAGCCGCAACAGGTCGTCGGCGAACTGGTCCATGTGGTAACCCCTTCCAGAATCGGCCCTTCCAGAATCCGCGCTTGCAGAATCCGCGGCGCCGGGCAGGCGATCGCTTTCGCCGTGGCCACGGGTATCGAATGTCACACAGCGGCAACCCGCGTCGGCCAGTGCCGCGGCCGCCGCGTTCCAGGCGCCACGGGTCTGACCGAATCCATGCGCGAACAGCAGCGCCGGGCTGCCGGCCGGATTCCAGGTCTCCACAGCCAGACTCAGGTCGGCCACGGGGAAACGACGGCACTCGGGCGGGGATGGGGAATGGCAAACCATACGGAAGAGTATGGATGGCGCCGGCGATGGCCGTCAACCGGTCGCTTGGCGATCTCGGCACTTTCGCAAAATAGCCAATCCTTTCAATGCATTTAGCCGCACCACATTACAAATACACAGGGTATGGCTACCATACGCACATGAATGTCAGCAGCAAGCCAGAACGCACTCGCCTGTCGGCCGAAGATTGGGAACTTGCCGCCCTGCACCTGATTGCCGAGCAGGGCGTCGGCGCCCTGGCGGTGGAGGC
This sequence comes from Rhodanobacter sp., assembly GCA_041690935.1. Lineage (GTDB taxonomy): Bacteria > Pseudomonadota > Gammaproteobacteria > Xanthomonadales > Rhodanobacteraceae > Rhodanobacter. The sequence continues at coordinate 1,698 of JBEPVP010000067.1, read as the reverse complement.
GCTGGCCCGCCAGCTGGGCGTGACCAAGGGCAGCTTCTACTGGCATTTCCGTACCCGCGAAGCCTTGCTCAACGCCGCGCTGGAGCGCTGGGAACAATACGGCGAGCGCGAGATCATCAGCCAGATCGAGCAGATCGCCGATCCACGCAAGCGCCTGCCCGAACTGTTCCGCCGTGTGGCGCACGAGTTGCAGCCGCATCGCGTCTACGCCTCGCTGCTGAAGGCGCTGGATCATCCGCAGGTGGTGCCGGTGATGGCGCGGGTCTCGCAGCGGCGGATGGAGTTCCTGACCACGGCCTACCGCGAGGCCGGCCTGCCGCCGCCGCAGGCGTTGAACCGGGCCCGGCTGACCTACGCAGCCTATGTGGGTTTCCTGCAGCTGAACTTCACGCTGGGCCTGCCACGGATCAATCACGAAGAATTCGACGCCTACGTCGAACACATGATCTCCACGCTGATTCCGGCCTGATATAGCGCACAGCATGCCTGCACGGCGCCATCTGGCGCCTTTTTCTGTTGCATGGAACCTTGCAATACCAGTGCACGCAAACTACCGTTTCAGATCAATTTTTCTGAAGACCTTAGGGGATACAATGGCCGGCAAACTGGAAGCGCTCGAGCAATGGGTTGACGAGGTGGCGGCGCTGACACGGCCGGCGCAGGTGCACTGGTGCGACGGTTCCGACGCCGAATATCAGGCTCTGGTGCAGCAGATGCTGCAGACCGGCGCCTTGATCGAACTGAACCAGCAGACCCACCCGGGCTGCTACCTGCATCGCTCCAACCCTTCCGACGTGGCGCGTGTCGAGCAGCTGACCCTGGTCTGCCATCCGAACCAGGAAGATGCCGGCCCGAACAATCACTGGATGGCCCCGGCCGAGGCGCACGCCAAGATCGACGCGCTGTTCGACGGCTGCATGGAAGGCCGCACGATGTACGTGATCCCGTATTGCATGGGCCCGATCGATTCACCGCTGGCGCGCTGCGGCGTGGAGATCACCGACAGCCCGTATGTCGTCGCCAACATGAAAATCATGACCCGCATGGGGGCGGCGGCGCAGGCGCGGATCGAGCGCGAGGGCCTTGGGTCAGGCGGCGTGTTCGTCAAAGGCCTGCATTCGATCGGCGAACTCGATCCCGAGCGCCGCTGGATCATGCACTTCCCGGCCGAGCTGTCGATCAAATCGTACGGCTCCGGCTACGGCGGCAACGCGCTGCTGGGCAAGAAGTGCCACGCGCTGCGCATCGCCAGCAACCAGGCCCGCGCGGAAGGCTGGCTCGCCGAACACATGCTGATCGTGGGCATCGAGAACCCGCAGGGCCAGACGCACTACATCGCCGCCGCGTTCCCGTCCGCCTGCGGCAAGACCAACCTGTCGATGCTGATTCCGCCGGAAGGGTATCTGCGCGAGGGCTGGAAGGTATGGACGGTCGGCGACGACATTTGCTGGATGCGTCCCGGTGCGGATGGACGGCTATACGCGATCAACCCGGAAGCGGGCTTTTTCGGCGTGGCGCCGGGCACCAGCGACAAGACCAATCACAACGCGCTGACCAGCATCTCGCACGACACCATCTACACCAACGTCGCCGTCACCGCCGACAACCAGCCGTGGTGGGAAGGTCTGCCCGGCGTGCCGGTGATCGACTGGCAAGGTCGTCCGTACGATCCGGCGAACGGTCCCGCGGCGCATCCCA
>JBEPVP010000066.1:0-18228 GCA_041690935.1 Rhodanobacter sp. | reverse complement strand
GTTTTTTCCCCCCGGCGACTGGGCCCTCTGGGGGGGGCTCCATCTGCGCGCGGGCCAATGCGTCATCCCGGCGCAGGCCGGACAAGCGCGAAGCGCGCAGAACGCCCGAAGGGCGGCCCCAAAGGGGCGAGCTTTGCGAGTCATCCAGTGGAAATACTCGTGCGCAGCACGCAAAACCCTTTGCGTGGCGGCTACGACAACGACACTGGATTCAGCCTTCGCCGGAATGACGAGTCAGAGAATGGGGCGGGCGCCGCAAGGTGTACCGCCCCTTGTCGTATCCGAATAGAGATGGAGCGAGTCCAGGATGAACCAGACAACAGCGCAGCCCGTCGACCTGATGATCGAAGCACGCTGGGTGGTGCCGGTCGAGCCGCATGCGGTGGTGCTGGAAGACCACGCGGTGGTGGTGCAGGGCGACCGCATCGTGGCGTTGCTGCCGATCGCCGAGGCCCGTCTCGCCTACGCGCCACGCGAGCGGGTCGAGCTGCCCGAGCACGCGCTGATTCCGGGCCTGATCAACAGCCACACGCACAACCCGATGACCCTGCTGCGCGGGCTGGCCGACGACCTGCCGCTGATGGTGTGGCTGCAGCAGCACATCTGGCCGGCCGAGGCGAAGGTGATGGGGCCGGAGTTCGTACGCGACGGGGTGGAACTGGCGGTGGCCGAGATGTTGCGCGGCGGCACCACCTGCGCCAACGAGAATTATTTCTTCCCTGACGTGATCGGGGCGACCTACCGGCGCATGGGTTTCCGCGCGGTGGTCGGCCTGCCGGTGATCGAGTTTCCCACCGCGTGGGCCAAGACCCAGGACGAGTATTTCGAGCGCGCTGGCGAAGTTCACGACAGTTTTATCGGCGATCACCTGGTCAGCACCGCGTTCGCACCGCATGCGCCGTATACGGTGTCGGACGAAAGTTTCGAGCGCATCCGCGTGCTGTCCGACCAGCTCGATATTCCGGTGCACCTGCACACCCACGAGAGCGCCCACGAAGTCGAGCACGAGAAAGCCAAGAGCGGGCTGCGTCCGTTCCAGCGATTGCAGAAGCTGGGCCTGGTCAACGACCGCCTGATCGCGGTGCACATGACCCAGCTGACCGACGGCGAGATCGCCGCCTGCGCCGCCGCGGGCGTGTCGGTGGTGCATTGCCCGGAGTCGAACCTCAAGCTGGCATCGGGTTTCTGCCCGGCGGAAAAGCTGCGACTGGCCGGTGTCAACGTGGCGCTCGGCACCGATGGCTGCGCCTCGAACAACGACCTGGACATGTTCGGCGAGATGCGTACCGCCGCGCTGCTGGCCAAGGCGGTTGCCGGTGATGCGGCGGCGTTCGATGCGGCGTTTGCGCTGCGCGCCGCCACACTCAACGGCGCCAAGGCGATCGGGCTGGAGGCGAAGGTCGGTTCGATCGAGATCGGCAAGCAGGCCGACTTCGCCGCCGTGCAGCTGAGCGAGCTGGAGACCCAGCCGATGTTCCACGTCATCTCGCAGTTGGTCTATGCGACCGGTCGCCATCAGGTCAGCGACGTGTGGATTGCCGGCAAGCGCAAGCTGGCCGGTCGCGAGCTGGTCGGCATCGATACCGCCGCGATCCTGGACAAGACGCGCGCCTGGCGCGAACGCATCGCATCGGTTTAAACGGGAGACTTCGATGAACCGTTACCTGATCCTGCTGATCCGTCGGCCGCAGCTCGACCCTGCGGTGGTGCCGCTGCATCTGGCGTTCCTGGCTGGCTTGCGTGAACAGGGCCGGGTGGAACTGTCCGGCGGGTTCAGCGACAAATCCGGCGGCGCCTATCTGCTGCATGCGGCCGACCTGGCCGAGGCGACCGCGATCGCGCACAACGATCCGGCGCATGTCAGCGGCGGCTGGGATATCACGATGTACGAATGGCTGGCGCATTAAACTCTGTGTCTGCCCTTGAGGACTCGACAATGCAGACGGCACCCAACGTAAGTCCCGAAGAAATCGCCCGCTTCGACAGCCTGGCTGCGCGCTGGTGGGATCCCGACGGCGAGTCCCGCCCGCTGCACGATCTCAATCCGGTGCGCGCCGCTTACATCGCCGCGCGCGTCGATCTGCGTGATGCGAAGGTCGCCGATGTCGGCTGTGGCGGCGGCCTGCTCAGCGAAGCACTGACGCGCGCCGGTGCGAAAGTCACCGGTATCGATCTGGGCGAGAAGGTCATCGAGATCGCAAAGCTGCATCTGTACGAGTCCAATCTCAGCGTCGACTACCGCGTGCAGTCCTCGGCCGAACTGGCCGCCGCCGAACCGGCAAGTTTCGACGCGGTGTGCTGCATGGAACTGATCGAGCACGTGCCGGATCCGGCGGCGCTGGTGAATGATCTGGCCGCGATGCTGAAGCCGGGTGGCCGCGTGTTCATGTCCACCATCAATCGCACGCCGGCCGCGTTCGGTGCGGCGATCGTGGGCGCGGAATACGTGATGCGCATGCTGCCGCGCGGCACCCATCACTATGCGCAGTTCCTGAAGCCGTCCGAGCTGGGCCGCCTGTTGCGGCATGCCGGACTGGAGCTGGAGGACGTCTCGGGCCTGGGCTACAACCCACTCAATCGAAAGGCCTGGTTGAGCAAGATCACGGCCGTCAATTACGTGCTCAGCGCGCGTTCCACAGGGATTCCCTACGGTCGCAAACCTGCATGAAGGCGCTGCCCGAAAACATCCAGGGCGTGCTGTTCGATCTGGACGGTACCTTGCTCGACAGCGCCCCCGACCTGTATGCCGCGCTGCTCGCGCAATGTGCTGAAGAAGACGTGTCGCCGCCGTCGTATGCGCCGGTGCGTGAGGTGGTTTCGCGTGGGGCACGCGCCGTCCTGCGCTGCGCGTTTGCCGACCGCGGCGAATCCGCGCTGGAAGCGCTGACGCCACGTTACCTGCAGCTGTATAAGGACGTGATGGCGCAGCAGACGCAGGCATTCGATGGTGTCGACGACCTGCTCGCCAGGATCGAGGCGCACGGACTGCGTTGGGGCATCGTCACCAACAAGGCGGCGTTCCTCACCGACGAGCTGATTCGCCGCATCGGTTGGGCCGACCGCGCCAGTGCGGTGGTGTCAGGCGATACCTTGCCGGTGAAGAAGCCGGATCCGGCGCCGGTGCTGCTGGCCTGCGAGCGCGCCGGTGTGGATCCGAAGCATTGCCTGTTCGTCGGCGACGATCGCCGCGACATCCAGGCCGGTGCGGCCGCTGGCCTGTACACGGTCGCGGTGAGCTGGGGTTACCTCGATGGCGGCGATCCGCGCACGTGGGGTGCCGATTCGGTACTCGATCACCCGGCCGAGCTGGCCGCGCTGCTGCAATTGCAACCGGTCGCGGCATGATCGAGCTGGTCGAACAAAGCGCCGTGCTGCAGGGCTTCATCGACAAATGGCTGGTGGTGCAGCCACAGCAGCGCATCGCGCTGGTGTTCGTCGATGGCCGGCGTTATCCCGGCCATGTCGCGCTGGCCGCACTGGAGCAGGAACTGCTCGGTGCCGCCTATGGCATCCGCGAGCCACAGGTGGCTGCGGCCAAGCTCAACTGGTGGGCCGAGGAACTGGCCGGTGCGGCGACCAGCGGTGGCCGTCATCCGCTGACCCAGGTGCTGTTCGACGACGAGCGCGCGCACGCCCTCGCCGGCGAGCTGTGGCTGGCGCCGGTACTGGCCGCGATGGCGCAGCTGGAGCAGGGCACGGCTGCAGACTTTTCCGCGCAGTTCGATACCGCGATGCCACTGCACGGCGCGCTGGCCGCGCTGGAAACCGCCTGGTGGTATGGGGTGGACGCGTCGCCGACCCGCGCGGCGCGGGTGGCCACGCTCAATCACTTGCTGTACGCACTGCTGCGACTGGAACAGGATGTGGAGCGCGATCGTCTGCCGCTGCCGATGGCGCGCCTGGCCCGACATGGGCTGAGCCGCAGCCAGCTGCGCGCGGCCAGTCCGGCGCGGCAGCAGGCGATCAAGGCGCAGCTGGACGACCTGCTGGTCCGCTGGAAAGAAGCGGCCACGCTGGCCGGGCCGCTCAGCGTGTTTCGCGCGCTGGAATCGCGTCACGCCAGTACGCTGGCGCAGCGTGCCGCGCGTGCCGGCGACGCGCTCGCCGTGTTGCAGGCCGGCCAGCCGCGCAGCGGCCTGGCGACCACGCTGCAGGCGTGGCAAGCCGCCCGTGCATGGCGCCGGCAAATGGCGTAAACCGGTCACGGACGCAGCGTTTCCGCCACGTCACTATTGCGCGACGGCCTGCTTGCCCCAAGATGATTGCTTCGCGGCGAGGTAGTCGCCGATGTCAGGATCCCCACCATGCCGAACCAGGAAAATACCGCCCGCCTGCTGCCCGACGTCGCCGTGCACGCGCAGCCGCATCTTGCCGGCGCACTGGACTGGGTCGGCATGGCCGATATCCAGGCGCCGGTGCTGTTCGACGCTGGCGACGGCGACGTGCAGCGCGCCAGTGCCCGGGTCGGCGCATTCGTCAACCTGAGCCGACCGGACAAGCGCGGCATCCACATGTCACGGCTGTACCTGCAGGTCGAGCAGGCGCTGAGCACGCAGACGCTGAGTGCCGAGATGCTGCATGCGCTGCTGCGCGGCTTTCTCGACTCGCACAAGGACCTGTCCGACCGCGCCTGCCTGAGCATTCATTTCGAGCATCTGGTGCGTCGCCCCGCCTTGCGCAGCAGCAACAGTGGCTGGCGCGCGTACCCGGTGTCCATCGAGGCCAGCCTTACCGGCGACGTGTTCCTGCTCGAGTTCGGCACCGAGGTGGTGTATTCCTCGACCTGCCCGGCCTCGGCCGCGCTGTCGCGCCAGTTGATCCAGGATCAGTTCGCGACCGACTTCGACGCCGGCAAGGCGCTTGATCATGCCGCGGTGCTGGCCTGGCTCGGCAGCGAGAAAGGCATTGTGGCCACCCCGCACGCCCAGCGCAGCGTGGCGCGCTTGCGCACCCGTCCGGTGATCGGCGCCGGCTTCCACCTTATTGGCCTGATCGACCGCGTCGAACACGCACTTGGCACGCCGGTGCAGACCGCCGTGAAACGCGAGGACGAACAGGCGTTCGCCCTGGCCAACGGCGGCAACCTGATGTTCTGCGAAGACGCCGCCCGGCGCATCCAGAAGGCACTCGACACCGATGCCACGCTCAGCGACTTCCACGTCCGCGTCGAACACCAGGAAAGCCTGCACCCACACGACGCGGTGGCGTATGCCAGCAAGGGTGTGCAAGGCGGCTACGGCTCGACGCCGTAAGCGTGCCCTGCGCGGGCTTCAGCGGTCGAACGCCAGCCGCTGCCCGCGCACGCTGTCGTCGATCGTCGAACCGTCCCACACGCGCTGGCCGTTGACGAAGGTGCTGATGATCGAGCTTGAGAAGGTCTGGCCTTCGAACGGTGACCAGCCGCACTTGGACAGGACCTCTTCGCGGGTCACCGTATGCGGCTTGTTCGGGTCGACCAGCACCAGGTCGGCGGCATAGCCTTCGCGCAGGAAGCCGCGCTGCTTGACGTCGAACCGCGTGGCGGGCGCGTGGCTGACCGATTCCACGATCTGCTCCAGCGTCAACTTGCCCTCGCGCACCTTTTGCAGCGCCAGCTGCAAGGCAAATTGCACCAGCGGCAAGCCGGACGGTGCCTTGTCGTACAGCTCGCTTTTTTCCGAAAGCAGGTGTGGCGCGTGGTCGGTGGCCAGCACATTGATCCGGCCTTCGGCCAAGCCCCTGATGATGCCTTCGCGATCGGCGGCGGTCTTGATTGCCGGGTTGCACTTGATCAGGAAGTCGAGCTTTTCGTAATCGCTGTCGTCGAATTGCAGGAAATGCACGCAGGTTTCGGCGGTGATCTGCTTGCCCTTGACCGGGCCCGGTTAGAACAACGCGACTTCATCGACCGTGGAGATGTGCAATACATGCAGCCGGGTACCGTGTTTCTTCGCCAGCGAGATCGCCAGCTCGGTCGACTTGATGCAGGCCTCGCGCGGGCGAATGTTCGGGTGCTCGCGGGCTGGAATGTTGTCGCCGTATTTCTCGTGCGCCTTCGCGTACAGCGCGTTAATCATAGGGGTATCTTCGCAATGCGTGATGATCGGCGTCGGGCATTCGCGGAAGATCGCGTCGAGCCTTTCCGGGTCGTCCACCAGCATGTTGCCGGTGGAGGAACCCATGAAGACCTTCACGCCTGGCGTGGTGAGCGGGTCGATCGCGCGGATCGCTTCGAGATTGTCGTTGCTGGCACCCATGTAATAGGCGTAATTGACCGCTGAATCGTCCGCGGCGCGCGCGTACTTCGCGTCCAGTGCCTCACGGTTCAGTGTCGGCGGCTTGGTGTTCGGCATGTCCATGAAACTGGTGATGCCGCCAGCGGCGCAGGCGCGCGATTCATGCCAGGTGTCCGCCTTGTGGGTGAGGCCCGGTTCGCGGAAATGCACCTGGTCGTCGATCATGCCCGGCAGCAGCCACAGGCCGGTGGCGTCGATCACCTGCTCGCCGGGACGGGCGTCGAGAGCGTCGGCGATCGTCTCGATGCGACCGTCCTTCACGCGCAGGTCGGCGTGGAAGCGGCGGCCTTCATTGACGAGTTCGGCGTTATTGATCATCCAGTCAGTGGACATCGGGGGAATCTCCCCGGCAGCGACAACGGGGGTAGTGAAAGTGTTCGGGCACCGGGTCTTCGCCACCGCTGCACAAAGGCTGACAGCGTAGCAGCCGCCATCCCGCCAACAGGCTGCCGCGCCACGGGCCGAAGCGGGTGACGGCAATCCGTGCATAATCGGAGCAGCTGGGGTGGAAGCGACAGCGCGGGCCGAGCAACGGACTGAGCCAGCGCTTGTACAAATCGATCAACCACAGTATCAAACGGGTCAGGACATTCACGTTGCCAGAACGGCTTGCAGCATGTAAGTGGTACAAGTATTCCAGAAGCAGGCTTGCTGGTGTAGAACACATGGGCTATAACACCCGGCCGTCGCGGCCAAAAACGGTGAAGGGATATGGCGAAAACGACACGTAGTTCAACCGCCGCCAAGGCGCAGAAAGGGAAGACTCCGGCCAAGGCGCGTGACGCCGGCACCGGCAAGCCGAATACAGCTGCTACAAAGGGGCGGACCGTGAAGAGCGTCAGCAAGACTCCTGCAAAGAAAGCCGTGACCAAACCCGCAAGCAAATCAGCGAGCAAGGCTGCGGCCGGAAAGGTCGTATCCAGGCCCGCAACCGTGAAGAAGTCGACTGCCAAGCCGGCGCCCAGGAAGGTCGCCGCCAAGGCACCGCCGAAAAAAGCCAGCCCGGCCAGGAAGTCTGCCAGCAAGCCGGCATCAGTCAAGAAAGTCGCCACGAAGAAGGCTGCCGTCAAGAAGGCCGTCGTCAAGAAACCGGTTGCCAGGAAAGCTGCCGTCGTGACGACCAAGGCCAGGAACCATAGCGTCAAGAAAGTCACCGCAAAGTCCGCGACCCGAGCACCGGTCACGAAGGCGGCGGCACCGGTCAAGTCGGCAGCCAAGGTTGTCGCCAAGCCGATGGCCAAACCGGTGGCCAAGCCGGCCAGCAAGCCGGCAAAGGTCGCCGTCAAGCCCGTCGCCAAGCCGGCAACCAAGGCAACCCCAGCCCCGGCTCCGGTTGTCAGACACGTATCCCCGGCACCCGCCAGCACGCTCTTCAAGGGCAAGGTGGCGAGTGCCACTGCCATGGTGACACCGCGAGCCGCCCCAGCTGCCGCGAGTCATGCCTCCTCTCACAAAAATCAGAAAAATTCGTCGTCCTCAATGAATAAACTTGCTACAAAAAAACTCGATAACGGTATCACCCGTGAAGACGGGCGGTACGCGCTTCCATCCACCAGTACCATCACGTTGTCCAAGGGATATCGCCCCTCCAGCAACGAGGAGTACATGAACCCGCAGCACCTGGCCTATTTCCGCAACAAGCTGCGCGACTGGCGCGACCAGTTGGTGGAGGAGTCGCGCCAGACCATGGACAACCTGCGGGAGGAGGTGCGTGATGTCGGTGACGAAGCCGAGCGCGCCACCCGCGAAACCGAGAACTCGCTGGAGCTGCGCACCCGCGATCGTTACCGCAAGCTGATCTCCAAGATCGACAAGGCGCTGCGCCGGATCGAGGAAGGCAGCTACGGTTTTTGCGAGGAGACCGACGAGGAAATCGGGGTCGATCGTCTCGATGCGCGTCCGATCGCCACGTTGTCGCTGGATGCGCAGGAGCGCCGCGAGCACCTGCAGAAGCAGATGGGCGACTGAGTTTCAGTCGACCCTCCGCTTGAAAAGCAAAGCCCCGCTTCATGCGGGGCTTTGCTTTTCAGTATCGAAATATCGGAAACGCTCAGGCCAGCGCTTGCGCCGCGTAACCCTTCAGTTTCGCCAACATCGCCGCCAAGCCGTTGGAACGCGTGGGCGACAGATGCTTGGCCAGGCCGATCGCGGCGATGAACGCCGGCTCGGTGGCGACGATCTCCGTGGCCGGACGGTCCGAATACACGCGCAGCACCAGCGCGATCAGGCCCGAGACGATCGCCGAATCGCTGATCGCCTCGAAATGCATGCTCGACGCATCGCCGCTGGGCACCAGCCAGACCATCGACTGGCAACCGTGCACGCGGTATGGCTCGGTCTTGCCGGTTTCGGGAAACGGAGGCAGCTGTTTGCCGAGATCGATCAGGTACTGGTAGCGCTCGGTCCAGTCACCGAAGAACGCGAATTCCTCGGCAATATCCTGTTGCGCCTGCTCGGCGCTGATGGTGGCAATGGCGTTCATGCCGGCATTATCGCGCGCGCAAGCTGAATTCACGAATGCACGCCGGCACCGTTCAGCTCTGCAGCACACTCCAGCGCGTGCCCTGGGCGCTGTCTTCGATCGCGATATGCATGGCGGCCAGTTCGTCGCGGATCGCATCGGCGCGCGCGAAATCGCGCGCGGCACGGGCGGCCTGGCGCTGTTGCAGCAGGTCCTCGATGTGTGCGGCGTCGACCGTGTTCTCGCCGCGCTTGAACCAGGCCTCTGGATCCTGCTGTAGCAGGCCGAGAAGGCGGCCACCGGCAAGAAGTGCAGTTTTCGTTATGCGTCTGTGTTCCCTGGAGCCCATAGACTGACGCGCCTGATGAGCAAGATTCACTATTGCAACCAAAGCTTCGGGCGTATTGAGATCGTCGCACAAAGCATCTTCCACGCGCATAAGCGTGGGGTGTTTCCAAAGATCCTCTTGTTCGTCGTCGGGTAACATTTCAATTTCGCCGAGATCGCGCAGCACGCGGTATAGGCCGTCCAGCGTGCTGACGGCCTGCTGGATAGCGCCATCGGTCCAGTCCAGCGGCTGGCGGTAATGGCCACGCAGCAGCACCAAGCGCAGTGCCTCGGCCGGATGCAGCTTCAGCAACTCATGCACCAGCAAGACATTGCCCAGTGACTTGGACATCTTGCGGCCACCGAAGGTCAGCATGCCGTTGTGCATCCACCAGCGCGCGAACACCTTGCCGCCGTGGGCACAGGTGGATTGGGCGATCTCGTTTTCGTGGTGCGGGAACAGCAGGTCGACGCCGCCGGCGTGGATGTCGATGGTGTCGCCCAGGTGTGCCGCGCTCATGGCGGAGCACTCGATGTGCCAGCCGGGGCGGCCGTGGCTCCATGGGCTGTCCCAGCCGGGGAGATCCGGCGTGGATGGCTTCCACAACACGAAATCGCCCGGGCTGCGCTTGTACGGCGCCACTTCGACGCGCGAGCCGGCGATCAACTCGTCCGTATCGCGACCGGACAGCTCACCGTAAGCGGGAAACGAACCGACATCGAACAGCACATGGCCCTCGGCGACGTAGGCGTGGCCGCCGTCGAGCAGGCGCTCGATCATCGTGATGATCGGGCCGATGTGGGTGGTGGCATGCGGCTCGATGTCCGGTGCGGCCACGCCAAGGCCAGCCATGTCATCGCGATACGCTTGCGCGAAGCGCTCGGTGATCGTGCCGATCGGCACGCCCTGTTGCTGGGCCGCGGCGTTGATCTTGTCGTCGACGTCAGTGATGTTGCGCGCATACAGCACGTGCGGGTAATGCCGGCGCAGCAGCCGCACCAGCACGTCGAACACCACCGGGCCGCGCGCATTGCCGATATGCACGTAGTTGTAGACCGTGGGTCCACACAGGTACATCGTCACGCGCGCGGGATCGAGCGGCGCAAACGGCTCGGTGCGACGGGTCAGGCTGTTGTAGAGCGAAATCGGCATCATGAAATCCGCAGCGTGGGGCCGCGCGCAGGCGGGGCGAGACCAGCCCGGCATCTTAACAAGGAGTAAGCGGCGTGGAGGCGCGTGGTCGATTCTAAGCGTGTATTCAGCGTGATTTTGGTGGAATGTAGCCATTACGCGCCGTGCCGCGTCCGACATGTCTCGATGGGAGGTCGCAATGACCAGGTTATGGCTCTCCGCGCTGGTGCTCGCCGTGATGGCCAGCGGCGTCTGCGCGCAAGACGTGCGCCGTCCGAACGCTGACGACAACGCCCACTTCGGCTGGGCGGATGTCCTGCGTGCGGATCCCGTGCAGGGCGTTACGCGCACGGAAGTGCCGCGCCAGGAATGCTATGAGCAGCCGGTGGTGCGTCATGAGGGCGGCAACAGCGCCGTGGGTACCGTGCTGGGCGCCGTGATCGGCGGCGTGCTGGGCAATACGGTCGGCAAGGGCGATGGCCGCAAGGCGGCCACCGTGGTGGGTGCGGTGGCCGGTGGCGCGGTGGGCAACCGGGCGTCTGATCACGGCCGCGACTACGAAGACAGCCAGACCCAGTGCCGTCAGGTCAGCTCGATCAGCGAGCAGCGCCGGATCATCGGCTACGATGTGGAATATCGCTATCGTGGCGAGGTCTATACCTCACGCCTCAACTACGATCCGGGTGAGCGCCTGCGCGTGCGCGTGCAGGTCGATCCGGCCGACTGACCGGTCCATACATCGCCGCCTCAGGGTGGCGATGTCGTTTCTGCCGCTGATTTTCTTGTTGCATGGCAGCGGCATTGTCGCCATCATGCGCACTCGTCACTTGGAAACATGCATGTCCGCAGCCGTCTATACCGCTACCGTACTCACCAGCGCCCGCGCGGCTGCTGGCATGACGTCGCGTGCGCGCCGACCGCTGGATGGGTATTCGGCCGGGTAGGCAGTCGCACGCGTTTCATGTGCATCGACGACAAAACCCGGCCACCGCGCCGGGTTTTTTGTGTTTGGAATAGTGGATTGAATTGGAGTAAAGCATGTCGCCTCGTCACTTCCTGACCACCCAGGACTACAGCCGCGCCGAGATCGACGCGTTGCTGGAGCAGGCTGCCGCGTTCAAGCGTGCACCGCGCGGCCAGCAGCTGGCCGGCAAGTCGATCGCGCTGCTGTTCTTCAATCCGTCGATGCGCACCCGCACCAGCTTCGAACTGGGGGCGTTCCAGCTCGGTGGCCATGCCGTGGTGCTGGCGCCGGGCAAGGATGCGTGGCCCATCGAGTTCGAGGTCGGCAGCGTGATGGACGGCGATACCGAGGAGCACATCGCCGAGGTGGCGCGGGTGCTGTCGCGCTATGTCGACCTGATCGCGGTGCGCGCGTTCCCGAAGTTCCAGGACTGGGCGGTGGATCGGCAGGACGCCGTGATCAAGGCCTTCGCCCAATACGCCACGGTTCCGGTGATCAACATGGAGACGATCACCCATCCCTGCCAGGAGCTGGCCCACGCGCTGACGCTGCAGGAGCACCTGGGCGACCTGCAGAACAAAAAGTACGTGCTGACCTGGACTTATCATCCGAAGCCGCTGAACACCGCGGTGGCGAATTCCGCGTTGCTGATCGCCACCAAGATGGGCATGGACGTGACCCTGCTGTGCCCCACGCCAGACTACGTGCTGGACGAGCGTTACATGGCGTTTGGCCGTCTGAACGCCGCACATAACGGCGGCTCGCTCAAGGTCAGCCACAATATCGAGGAAGCCTATGCCGGCGCCGACGTGGTCTACGCCAAGAGCTGGGGCGCGCTGCCGTTCTTCGGTCGCTGGGAGCAGGAGCAACCCATCCGCGAGGCCAGCAGGCACTTCATCGTCGACGAGGCAAAAATGGCGCTGACCAACCACGGCCTTTTCAGCCATTGCCTGCCGCTGCGCCGGAACATCAAGGCGACCGACGCGGTGATGGATTCGCCGGCCTGCATCGCCATCGACGAGGCGGAGAATCGCCTGCATGTGCAGAAGGCGGTCATGACATCACTGCTCGGGAGCTGACATGTACATGCCGGAATATTTTCGCGAGACACGCACCGAAGCGCTGCACGGATTGATCCGGGCATACCCGTTTGCCACCGTGGCAACCCCCGCGGCGGATGGGCTGAGCGCGAACCACCTGCCGTTCGAGCTGGTCGGCGATGTGCTGCACGGCCATGTCGCCCGCGGCAACGAGCTGGTGCAGCAGGATGGCACCGAAGTACTGCTGATCTTTCGCGGGCCGGACGGCTATATCAGTCCGAACTGGTATCCGAGCAAGCACGAAACTGGACGCGAGGTACCCACGTGGAACTACGCGGTGGTGCATGTGCACGGCCGGCTGCGCGTGATCGACGACGTGGCCTGGTTGCGTCGCCTGCTGGAAACGCTGACCGATCACCATGAGGCTGGTCAGCCGCAGCCATGGAAGATCACCGATGCGCCGGAAGATCACATCGAGAAATCGCTGCGCGCGATCGTCGGCCTCGAAGTCGTGATCGACCGGATCGAGGGCAAGTTCAAGCTGAGCCAGAACCATCCGGCGCGCAACCGGGCTGGCGTGATCGCCGGCCTGTGTGCGCGCGATGGCGATGGTGACGCGGAGCTGGCTGCACTGATGGCCCAACAAGAGGAGGCGAAGGCGTGACCCATCAACATCACTATCGCGTCGACGTGGACTGGACCGGCAACCTCGGCAGCGGCACGGATGGCTATCGGAACTACAGCCGCGACCACGCCATCCGTATCACCGGAAAGCCTGAGCTGGCCGGTTCGTCCGATCCCAGCTTCCGCGGCGACGCCGCGAAGCACAACCCCGAAGACATGCTGGTAGCCGCGCTGTCCACCTGCCACATGCTGTCGTACCTGCACATGGCCACGGTGGGCGGCGTGGTGGTGACTGCCTACAGCGACGCCGCCGAAGGCACGATGGAAACCGAGGGCAGCGGTGGCCACTTCGTCGAGGTGGTGCTGCATCCCACGGTGACCATCACTGCCGCCAGCGACACAGCCAAGGCGGAAGCTGCGCACGCAGATGCGCACCACGCCTGCTTCATCGCCAACTCCGTGAACTTCCCGGTGCGCTGCGAACCGCGCATCGTGGTGGAGTAGGGAATGGAAATCATCAACGCCCGCTTTCGCGCATATCCATTCAGCCGTCCAACCTTCTGGTAAACCGCCATGTCCACCGCTTCCATGATTCCCGACTCCCCATTCCCGACTCCCGCCACCAAAGCCATCGTCCTCGCCTTTTCCGGTGGCCTCGACACCAGCTTCTGCGTGCCTTATCTGCAGGAGCGTGGCTGGGCCGTGCACACCGTGTTCGCCGACACCGGCGGCGTCGATGCCGAGGAGCGCGCCTTCATCGAACAGCGCGCGACCGAGCTGGGCGTGGCCTCGCACGTCACCGTCGATGGCGGTCCGGCGATCTGGGATGGTTTCGTCAAGCCGTTTGTGTGGGCGGGCGAGGGTTACCAGGGCCAGTACCCGTTGCTGGTATCCGACCGTTACCTGATCGTCGAAGCAGCGCTGAAGCGGGCTGCCGAATTGGGCACGAAGGCGATCGCGCACGGTTGCACCGGCATGGGCAACGACCAGGTGCGTTTCGATCTGGCGGTGAAGGCACTGGGCGACTACCAGATCGTGGCGCCGATCCGCGAGATCCAGAAGGAGCACACACAGACGCGTGCCTATGAGCAGAAGTATCTGGAAGACCGCGGTTTCGGCGTGCGCGCCAAGCAGCAGGCGTACACCATCAACGAGAACCTGCTGGGCCTGACCATGTCCGGCGGTGAGATCGACCGCTGGCAGGCGCCGGGCGAGGGCGCGGCGGGCTGGTGCAAGCCGCGCGCCGAATGGCCGTCCGAACCGCTGCGGGTGAAGATCGGCTTCGTCAACGGCGAAGCGGTGACGCTGGACGGCGAGAACATCGCCGGGCACCTGATGCTGGCCAAGCTCAATGGCCTGTTCGCGCAGTACGGCGTCGGTCGCGGCCTCTACACCGGCGACACCACGATCGGCCTGAAGGGCCGCATCATCTTCGAGGCGCCGGGTCTCACCGCGCTGCTCACCGCGCACCGCGCGCTGGAAGAGGCCGTGTTCAGCAAGCTGCAGAACCGCTTCAAGCCCGAGGTGGCACGCAAGTGGGTGGAACTCGTCTACGAAGGGTTCTTCCACGATCCGTTGAAGACCGACCTGGAGGCGTTCCTGCAGTCGAGCCAGGCCACCGTCAATGGCGCGGTGACGCTGGAGACGAACGGGGCCAGCGTCGGCGCGGTGGCGATCGAGTCGAAGCACATCCTGAATGCCAAGGGCGCCACCTACGCGCAGTCGGCCGACTGGGGTGTGGAAGAGGCCGAAGGCTTCATCAAGCTGTTCGGCATGAGCAGCACGCTGTGGGCCGAGGTCAATCGTTCGTGAGCCGGGAATCGGAAATCGGGAATCGGGAATCATCGGTGCCGCTGCTCCAGGCGACACTGCAACACCTGCGTGCGCTGGTTGGTTTCGACACGCGCAATCCACCGCGGGTGATCGACTCGGGCGGCATCTTCGACTATCTGCGCGCGCAGCTGCATGGTTTTGAGGTGACGGTGACCGACTACGGCGCCGGTGCGGTGGCCCTGCATGCAGTACGCGGCGAGCCGAAGTACCTGTTCAACGTGCACCTGGACACCGTGCCGGATTCGCCGGCATGGACGGCTGATCCGCATGTGCTGCGTGTCACCGTGGATCGCGCGATCGGCCTCGGCGCCTGCGATATCAAGGGCGCCGCGGCAGCCTTGCTGGCAGTGGCGAATGCCAGCGATGGCAACCTCGCGCTGTTGTTTTCCACCGACGAGGAGGCGAATGACGCGCGCTGCATCACCGGCTTTCTGCGCGAGCCGCATGCTTACGAGACGGTGATCGTGGCCGAGCCCACGAAAGGCGAGGCGGTGCTGGCGCATCGCGGCATCCAGTCGGTGTTGATGCGTTTCACCGGCCGTGCCGGGCATGCCTCGGGCGAGCAGCAGCCGAGCGACAGCGCGCTGCACCAGGCCGTGCGCTGGGGCGCGGCAGCACTGGACTTCGTGGCGGTGCAGTCACACGAACGCTTTGGCGGACTGACCGGCCTGCGTTTCAACATCGGTCGCATCGAAGGCGGCATCAAGGCGAACATGATCGCGCCCACGGCGGAAGTGCGCTTCGGCTTCCGCGCATTGCCGACGATGAATCCGGATCACCTGCTGATCCGTTTTCGCAATCTGGTGGAGCCGCAGCCGGTTGAGTTTGCCGAGACGTTCCGCGGCGCCTCGCTGCCAGCCGGCGACATTGCCAACGCCGAGGCAAACCGGTTGGTCGCGCGCGATCTCGCTGACGAGCTCGGCATCCCGGTCGGCAACGCGGTGGACTTCTGGACCGAGGCCGCGCTGTTTTCCGCCGCCGGCTACACCGCCTTCGTCTATGGCCCCGGCGACATCGCGCAGGCGCACAGCGCCGACGAGTGGGTGGCGCTGGACCAGTTGCAGCAGTACGCAGAAACCATCCATCGGATCGTAAGCGGTGGACACGCATGACCGCCGACGCCAAAACCCGCAAGACCATCGTGCGCCTGCTCTCGAGCATGGGCAGCGCGAAGGAAATCCAGCAATACCTCAATCGATTCTCCGAACTCGATGCGAAGCGCTTCGCGGTGGTGAAAGTCGGCGGCGCGGTGCTGCGCGACGAGTTGACCGACCTCGCCTCGTCGCTGACTTTCCTGCAGCAGGTCGGACTGACCCCGATCGTGCTGCACGGCGCCGGCCCGCAACTGGACGAGGAGCTGGCCGCCGCCGGCATCGAGAAGCAGACGGTGAGCGGCCTGCGCGTGACCTCGCCGAAAGCGCTGGGCATCGTGCGGCGCGTATTCATGCAGCAGAACCTGAAACTGGTCGAGGCGCTGCAGTCGATGGACACCCGCGCTACCGCGGTGCCGTCGGGCGTGTTCATGGCCAGCTACCTGGAGCGCGACACCTACGGCATGGTCGGCAGGGTGGAAAGCATCAACCTGGCGCCGATCGAGGCCAGCCTGCGCGCGAATTCGATCCCGGTGATCGCCAGCCTTGGCGAGACCGACGAAGGACAGATCCTCAACGTCAATGCCGACGTGGCCGCGAACGAACTGGTGCGCGTGCTGCAGCCGTACAAGATCGTATTCCTCACCGGCACCGGCGGCCTGCTCGACGACCAGGGCAAGCTGATCGACTCGATCAACCTGTCGACCGAGTACGAACACCTGATGGCGCAGCCATGGATCAACGGCGGCATGCGCTTGAAGCTGGAACAGATCGCCGACCTGCTGAGCGACCTGCCGCTGACCTCGTCGGTGTCGATCACGCGGCCGTCCGAGCTGGCCAAGGAGCTGTTCACCCACAAGGGCTCGGGCACGCTGGTGCGGCGTGGCGAAAAGGTGCTGCGATTTGATTCGTGGAACGGCATCGATCAGATGCGCATGCGCGAGCTGATCGAGTCCAGCTTCGGCCGCATCCTGGTGCCTGACTATTTCGAGCGGACCCGACCGTCACGCATCTACGTCAGCGAAAATTACCGCGCCGCGATGATCCTCACCGAGGAAGACGGCCTGCCCTATCTGGACAAGTTCGCGGTGCTCGACGACACCCAGGGCGAAGGCCTTGGTCGTGCGGTGTGGCAGGTGATGCGCGAGGAGAATCCGCGGCTGTTCTGGCGTTCGCGTCATGGCAACCCGGTCAATCCGTTCTACTACGCCGAATCGGACGGCTGCATCAAGCAGCCGCACTGGAAGGTGTTCTGGTACGGCATCGACGACCTCGACACGATTTTCCGCTGCGTGGCGCATTGCGCGCGGCGCCAGCCGACACTGACGGACTGAGACATGGATACGAACAAAAAGAGCATTGGCATCGTCGGCGCGCGCGGGCATACCGGCACGGAGTTGATCCGCTTGATCGTGGCACATCCGGCGCTGGAGCTGGCCTTCGTTTCCTCGCGCGAGCTGGATGGCCAGCGCGTCGACGCGCACGTGCCGGAGTATCGCGGCGAGCTGCGTTACAGCGCGCCGGCGCACGAGGATCTGCCGAAGCTCGGTGCCGACGTGGTGGTCCTGGCCCTGCCCAACGGCAAGGCCGCCGCCTGCGTGGCGGCGTTCGACGAGGCCGGCGTCGACCCGCTGATCCTCGACCTCTCCGCTGACTTCCGCTTCGATCCACGCTGGTACTACGGCCTGCCGGAGCTGACCCGCGAGCAATGGCGTGGCCAGAAGCGGATCAGCAATCCGGGCTGTTACGCCACCGCGATGCAGCTCTCGATTGCGCCACTGAAGGACCTGCTGGCCGCGCCGCCGGTGTGCTTCGGCGTGTCCGGCTACTCCGGCGCCGGCACCACGCCGTCGGACAAGAACGATCCGGAGAAACTGCGCGACAACCTGATGCCGTACGCGCTCACCGGCCACCTGCACGAGAAGGAGGCGTCGTTCCGGCTCGGCTTACCAGTGGAGTTCATGCCGCATGTAGCGCCGCATTTCCGCGGACTCACCGTCACCACCAACCTGTATCTCAGCCGCCCGCTGAAGCGCGAAGAGGTGCTGCAGCGTTTCCACACGGCGTACGACGGCGAGAAGCTGGTCAGCGTGACCGACGAGGCGCCGTGGGTCAGCCGCATCGCGCATCGCCATCACGCCGAGATCGGCGGCTTCGCGGTGTCCGCCGACGGCAAGCGGGTGGTGGTGGTGGCGACGCTGGACAACCTGCTGAAAGGCGCCGCGACGCAAGCACTGCAGAACATCAACCGCGCGATCGGCGTGGACGAGTACACCGGCATCCCGGTGCTATAGGAGCAGCGTGTCGTGAACTCCTGTCAGGACCGCGTAGGGCGGGCACTGCCCGCCGGCTTTCCGATACGCCGCCATGTATTTTGACAAGTGCGGCGGGCAGTGCCCGCCCTACAGCTGAAGCGAGGCGCGAATTTTTGGAGGCGTACAGAGTGCGAAGCACGCTTGCCGCAAGACCCAATAGCCCACC
>JBEPVP010000065.1:0-18251 GCA_041690935.1 Rhodanobacter sp. | reverse complement strand
GCCTTGCACGAAGCGAAGGGTGGCCCGGTGGCC
This sequence comes from Rhodanobacter sp., assembly GCA_041690935.1. Taxonomy (GTDB): domain Bacteria; phylum Pseudomonadota; class Gammaproteobacteria; order Xanthomonadales; family Rhodanobacteraceae; genus Rhodanobacter. The sequence continues at coordinate 18,218 of JBEPVP010000065.1, read as the reverse complement.
GAGGGCAATGTCGGCGGGGGCACCGGCATGATCTGCCACGAGTTCAAGTGCGGCATCGGCACCGCCTCGCGGCGCGTGCGCATTGCCGATCGCGACTACACCCTCGGCGTGCTGGTGCAGGCCAATTATGGTTTGCGCGACAGCCTGCGCATCGCCGGCGTGCCGGTCGGGCAATACCTGCGCGACGACCGCATCTACAGCGACCCCAACCCTCGTGCGTCCGACACCGGCTCGATCATCATCGTGGTCGCCACTGACGCGCCGTTGTTGCCGCAGCAGTTGAAGCGGATCGCCAAACGCGCCGGCATGGGCCTGGCGCGGATGGGCAGCTACGCCGGCAACGGCTCCGGCGACATCTTCGTGGCGTTCTCCACCGCCAATGCCGAGGCGCTGCACGACCAGCCGCTGCAACAGGCGAGCTTCATCGGCAACGACCACCTCGACGGCCTGTTCGAGGCCACCGCGCAGGCGACCGAGGAAGCCATCGTCAACGCGATGGTCGCCGCGCGCGACATGCGCGGCGATGGTGGGCACTACGCCAAGGCGATTTCGCACCCGGCACTGGTCAAGCTGCTCAAGCGATTCAATCGCTATCGTCAGCCGCACTGACGTCGCCTTGTTCATGGACCGGCGACCGCGGGCGTGAGGAAGCGGTCGTACCAGGCCAGGTTGCGCTGCATGCGGTCGCGCAGATAGCTCGGCACCGTGATGCCGTGGTGCTCGCCGGGGTAGACCACCAGCTGGGTCGGAATCTTCAGCGAACGCAGTGCCTGATACATCTGCTCCGCGCCGATGCAGGGCACGTTGAAATCGCGTTCGCCGCACTGGAACAGGGTGGGCGTGGTGATGCGATCGGCGTGCAGGAACGGATAGCTCACGCGATCCCAGGCGGCGCGGTTGCCCCACGGCGTGCCCAGTTCCAGTTCGTACTCGCGCGCGTATTCGTCGTCGCCGTACATGCCGAGCATGTTGCCCGCACCCGCGCCGCTGATCGCGGCCTTGAAGCGGTTGTCGCGCGCGATGATCGCGTCGGTGAGGATCGCGCCGTAGCTCCAGCCGCCGATGCCCAGGCGCGCAGGATCGGCAATGCCGAGGCTGACCGCATGCTCGACGCCGGCGAGCACGTCCGGCGTGTCCCTGCTGCCCCAGTCGGCATAGATCGCCTTGGCGAAATCGAAGCCGCGGCCGGAGCTGCCGCGCGGATTCACCGCCAGCACGACGTAGCCATTGGCGGCATACACCTGCCAGTCGGGCATGAACTCGTGGCTGAATTGATACACCGGACCGCCGTGGACGCGGACGATGGTGGGATAGCGGTGGCCCGGCACGTAATCGAGCGGCCTGACCAGCAGCGCATCCAGCGCGGTGCCGTCGGCGCTGCGGAAGTGCAGCGTTTCGGCGGTTGCCAGGCGCTTGTCGCGCAGCCAGGCGTTGTGCTCGCCGAGCGCACGCAGCGCGCCGTGTTCGAGCGCGGCCAGCGCGTAGGGATGGGTGTCGTCGCCGCCAAGCACGACGATGCGGCCGTTGGCCGAGACGTCGAGGTCGACGTCGAAGCGGTCGCCATGGGTCAGCCCGGTGACTTTGCCGTTGCGCAGGTCGATGCGCGACAGCTGCGTGACCTCGGGTTGCTCGACCAGCGCATAGATGCTGTGGCCGTCCGGCGACCAGCGCGGCTTGGTGAAGCAGCGGTCGATCGGCGCCGGCAGCGTGGCCTTGCCGGTGGCGACGTCGATCACCGCCAGCTGCCACGGCGCGTAATAGATCCACTTGTCCTCGCCGCTCTGCAGGTAGGCGATGCGCGTGCTGTCGGGGCTCCACGCGGGGCGCGTCTCCCAGTACGGGTCGAGGTCGGCACCGGGGAAGCGGGTGAGCTGGCGCTCGCTCGCGCCCGCGCGCGGCGCGATCAGGTAGATGTCGTAGTTGAGCGTGCGGTCCGGATCGGCGCCGCGCTTGCTGACGTAGGCGATCAGCTGGCCGTCGGGCGACCACGCCGGCAACTGCTCGTCATGCGCGCCCGGCGTGAGCAGGGTGGCCTGGCCGCTGGCTATGTCGACGAGGTGCAGATGCTTGTGGCGGTCGCCGAGCCAGCCGCTGTCGTCGTCCTTGAACTGGAAGCGGTCGGTGACGATCGGCGGCGGGTTCTTCGGCTTCGTCGCGCCCGCGGGCCGCTCGGGATCGAACGCGATCGCCGCCAGCTGCTTGCCGTCCGGCGACAGCACGAAGTCCGCCACGCCGCCGGGCAAGTCGGTGACCCGACGCGCCTCGCCGCCGTCGGCAGGCATCAGCCAGACCTGGGTGGTGGCTTCGTCGTCGGCCTGGCCGGCATCGCGTTTGCGATCGGACAGGAACGCGATGAATTTGCCGTCGGCCGACCACTGCGGGCGCGACTCGTTGCTGTCCGGCGTGCGCGTGAGCTGGGTACGTTCGCTGCCGTCGTAGCGCACGCGCCACAGGTCCGACTGCGGCTGGTCGCGCTCGAGGTTGGCGCGGGTGACGGTGTAGACGACGAAAACGCCATCCCGCGACAGCGCCGGTTCGCTGACATCGGCGAGGCGGTTGATGTCAGCGGCGCTGAAACGCGTGGCGTCCGCGTGGACCAGCGCGGGCGCCGCGGCCAGTAGCAGCCACGCCAACAGGGATCGCATCATGGGCTGGCTCGTGAGGGTTCGGTGGATGCCGCGTCGGTCGCCAGCGCGCGATACGCGTCGCGCGCCCGGCCGAACTCGTCGAGCGTGGCGCGCTTCTCTTCGGCGCTGTTGTAGTCCTCGCGCGCGGCAGCCGCCTCGATCACGCGCGTCATCCAGCTGGCGAACCAGATCGCATCGGCGCGCGCGCCCGGTGCGCGCACATGTTCGCCGAGCCAGACCGGATTGGTAGTGGCATACGGATACAGGTCCAGCACCTGCGGGTCGGCGCCGTCGTTCCATGCGCGCAGCAGCACCCAGCCACCGGCGAAGTCGAGATCGCCGGCGGCATCGAAGCGTTGATGGTCGCCGCCGAGCGCGAACGTCTTGATCACCTGGCCGTTGTGTACCAGCTCCAGATGATCGACCGCCACCGGCGAGCGCAGCGCGACGCGGTAGTGGTGCCGTCCCGGCTTGGCGAGTGTGTCGCCGGGCTTCGCCTCGTCGAGCAACAATCCGAGCAGCGGCCCGTTGCTGGCAAAACCGTGGCCGGCCTTCAGCGCGGCCATCGCTGCGGCTGCATCACGCTTGCCGCCAGTGTCGAGGAATACCCGGTTGAGGCCGACCGGGCCGCGCAACGAGGCGTAGTTCGCCATCGCATCGGTGCCCGCGCCGGTGGGCAGATGGAAGCCCAGGTTGAGCAGGCGATACCAGACCGTCGCCGTCGCCTTGTGGTCGGAGAAGCCCATCACCTCGATGTAGTCGACCTTGCCTTCGATCACGTCCGCCGGCAGCGCGTTGCTGAGCACCGCATCGTGCGCGGGGTCGGGCAGGGTGTCGAACGGATGCACGTAGCCGACCAGGCCGCCTTGCGCATGCGCCAGATCGGCGATCACGCCGTTGGTCGGATACGGGCTCGCCATCGCCGTGTGTCGGTAGGCGGAAAAGCCCGGCGTGAGGAAATGATCGGTGAGGTTGAGCAGGCCCAGGTGGCCCCAGAAGCTGGTGTGGAACTCCTGGCCGTGCAGCAGCAGCGTGCGTGGCGTGCTGGCCGGATCGGGGTCGGTGCGAAAGGCGGCGATATCGGGCACGCGCTCTTCCTTGTTCACCACCAGGTCGTAGGCAAGGTCGAGGTCTTCGGCGCGCGCCTGCAGCACCAGGTGGGCCGGCGTGTTGCGGTAGTGGCCACCGTAGTTCATGTGGATGTGCAAGTCGGCGCTGATCCAGTCGCCGAACGCGGCCGGCAGGCGCTGCGGTTCGAGCACGACGCGCAGCGGGGTCGCGCGAGAGGCCGCCAGCTCGACGCTCCTGCGCCACGGTGCATAGGCGAAGCCGTGCTGCACCCATACCTGCACCGGCCCGGCGGGCACGTCCAGCGCGCACGGCGAGCTGCAGTGGAAGTAGTGCGTTTCGCTCGATTGCAGCGTGCGATCGAAGCCGTCGTCGGCGTGCATCCAGGCAGCGCCGGGTGCATAGCTGCGGCCATCGCCGGCGAGGATGGCGACGCGCGCTGGCGTGCGCGCGCCATGTTCGTCGACGATGTCGAGCAGCAGATGCGCTTGCGGCAATCGTGTCGTGCGCTGTCTTGCCACGACATCACGGGTGGCGCCGCCGAGCACGTCGACCACGCGCAGCGCGGTATTGCCGTCGCGGTTGTCGATGTAGGCGATGCGTTTGCCGTCGGGCGACCAGCGTGCGTTGCGGCGATCGAAATCGCCGAAGCTCAGCGGCAGCGGCGCGGCGCCCTCGGGCGTGGTCAGCCACAGCTGTTGCCACTGGCGGCCGTGGTAGCTGGCGTAGAGCAGGCGCTTGCCGTCCGGCGCCAGTTCCGGGCGCGCGCTCCAGCTGGTTTCCTCGCTGAGGATCTTCCGGCGCTGCGCCGGATGGCTGACCGGCACCGACCACAGGTCGCCGGTGCCCCAGCCGATCTCGGGATTGCTGACGTAGTAGAGCGTCGTGCCGTCCGGCGACCACGAGGGATTGATCGCGTGGTCGAACGCGGAATAGTAGTAACGGTCGAGCGCGCTCTTGCGCTCGCCGAGCAGCCGCCGCGTGTGATGCAGGCCGGCTGCGTCGAGGTCGGCGATGTACAGGTTGAAGTGGCCGCTGTCTTGCGTCGACACCCAGGCGATCCGCCTGCCGTCCGGCGACAGCCGCGGCTCCACGTTGACCGCGCCGCCCGAGGTCAGCGCCTGCTCGCGCCCGCTCGCCAGATCCAGCCGCCACAGTTCGATCGCGTTGCCGTCGTAGCGGGCGAACACCACGCTGCGGCCATCGCGCGCCACGTCGGGCTGGTAGTCGCAGGCATGCGCGGTATGGGTCAGCTCCGTCGCCGCGTCGCCATCGATGCGCTGCCGCCACAGCGAGCCGCCCATGCTGTAGACGAGAGTGTCGCCAGCAGGCATGAAGCTCGCCGACGATGGACCGCTGGTGAGCTGCGGCAGGTACAGCTCGCGCCAGTAGTAGCTGTGCGGCAGGTCGACCTGCTTGAGCACGGGCTCGCGCGCGGCCTGCGCCGTGCCCGCGCACACCAGCAGGGCGAACAGGACGAGCAGACGGCGCGGCATGTCGTCAGCCCCCGCCCAGCGCCTGGTCGAGGCTCACCCGCAGCAGCGCGATCGCCTCGTCGACCGCGTCGACGCTGACATTCAGCGGCGGCATGAAACGCACCGTGCTCACGCCGCAGGACAACAGCAGCAGACCATTGTGGAACGCGCGGGTGACCACCGCATCGCACAGCGCGCGCGCTGGCGTGTGCGCGGCGTCGTTCTGCACCAGCTCCATGCCGATCATCAAGCCTTTGCCGCGCACCTCGCCGATGCAGGCGTAGTCGCGCGCCAGCGCGTGCAGGCGCGCCATGAAATGGGCGCCGACCCGCGCGGCGTTGTCGGCGAGGCCGCCGCTGACCAGGTCGATGGTGGCATTCGCCGCGGCGCAGGCGAGCGGGTTGCCGCCGTAGGTGTTGCCGTGCGCGCCGCGCTGCCACTGTGACATCAGCGATTTTTTGGCGATCACCGCGCCGATCGGCAGGCCCGAGCCCAGTCCTTTCGCCGAGGTGATGATGTCCGGCGCCACGCCCCAGTGCTCGCACGCGAACAGCTTGCCGGTACGGCCGATGCCCGACTGCACCTCGTCGAAGATCAGCAAAATGCCGTGCTGGTCGCACAGCGTACGCAGCCCGGCGAGGAAGCCATCGGGCGGCACCACGTAGCCGCCCTCGCCCTGGATCGGCTCGACCAGGATCGCCGCCACTTCGGACGGCGGCAGGTTGCGCTCGAACAGCATGCGGATGTAGTCGAGCACGGCCGTGCCCTGGTCGGCGCCGGCGAACAGCGGCCGGTACGGGTTCGGGTAGGGCACGTGGGTCACGCCCGCCATTGGCGGCGCAAAGCCGAGCTGCTGGGTGTACTTGCTCGAGGTGAACGCCAGCGAGCCCATGGTGCGGCCATGGAAACCGCCGAGAAAACCGATGTAGCGCGGCCGCCGGGTGATGTAGCGGGCGAGCTTGAGCGCGCCCTCGACCGCCTCGGTGCCGGACTGGCACAGAAAGCTCATCGCCGGTTCGTCCATTGGCGCGATCCGTGCCAGGCGCTCGCCCAGGGCAGTCATCTCTTCATGCCAGTAGTCGCTGGAGATATGCAGGAACTGGTCGGCCGCCGCCTTCACCGCGGCGACCACCTGCGGATGCGCGTGGCCGGTGGCGCACACCGCGATGCCGGCGGCGAAGTCGAGGAAGCGGTTGCCGTCGACATCCCACACTTCGCTGCCGCGGCCGTACGCCATCACGAACGGGTAGTCGCGCGGGTACGAGGGCGAGATCACCGCGGCGTCGCGCGCGATCATCGCCTGCGCCTTCGGGCCGGGCAGGGGGGTCTTGATGTGGGCAGGGTTCGGCATGGCGTTCACGGGGCTCCGGTTCACAGGGGGATGCGTACGGGGCGCGCGTGCGCCTCGCGGGTGCGGGCGTTGAGCGCGTGCAGGGTGTCGAGTTCGTGCGTGCTCGGCGTGGCGATCGTGTCGATCCGCTCGGCGACCGCGAGCGGCCAGCCGACCGCGGCGCGCGCTTCGTCGACAGTGGCATCGGCGAACAGTGCGGTCAGCTGCAGTTCCTCGCTGAGCGGATGCGGCGTCAGCATGCCGAAATCGGTGATCACCGCGCGCGGACCGCCACCGGGCGCGCCGCTGCGCGCACGCGCGCCGTGGCCGTCGAGGTAGCCGGCGCTGGTGCGGAAATCGAGGCGTTCGACGAAGCTGCGTGGCGACGCCCGCAGCATCACCAGCACTTGCCTGGCATGCAGCGCGATTTCCGGCGCGCCGCCGGCGCCGGGCAGGCGCGTGGTGGGCGTGGCGTAAGGTCCGATCACGGTGCTGTTGAGGTTGCCGTGACGGTCGATCTGGGCCGCGCCGAGGAAGCCGATGTCGATGCGTCCGGCCTGCAGGTAGTAGCTGAAGATTTCCGGCAGCGGCACCACGCAGGCCGCGGTTTCGGCCAGCTCGCCATCGCCGATCGACAGCGGCAGCACGTCGGAGCGCGTGCCGATGGCGCCGGATTCGTAGATCAGCACGAGCTGCGGCGCGTGCGTGAGTCGCGCCAGGTTGCACGCGGCGCTGGGCAGGCCGATGCCGACGAAGCACACGCTGCGCCCCTGCAGCTGGCGCGCCGCGGCGACCGTCATCCATTCGTCGCGGCTGCAGGCGCTCATGCGTCCGCCTGCTGCAGGCCGGCGAGAAACGCGTGGTGGTCGTGCGTGCCCAGCACATGTTCGTCCATCCAGGCCAGGAAGCTCGCGCGCTCGCGGGCGATCGCATCCCAGCGCCGGTAGAACGCGTTGTCGCGCGCGTAGCAGCCCTGCGCGTAGGACGGATACGCGCCGCCACGGCAAGGCACCACCGCGCTGACGATCCAGTGCGGCAGCACGATGGCGTTCATCGCCGGCGGCAGTTCGTCGACGATTTCCTCGACGGTCACGATCAGCGTTTTCGCCGCCAGTGCGGCCTCGCGCGCCGCACCGAGAATGCCTTCGATCGCCACATTGCCGGCCTGGTCGGCGCGCTGCGCGTGCACGATCGTGACGTCGGGATTGAGCGCGGGCACTGCGGCCAGCATCTCGCCGGTGAACGGACAGGCTACGCGGCGGATGTTCGGGTTGTGTGCCGGCAGATCGGTGCCCAGGTAACCGCGCAGCGTGCCGAACGGCAGCCGCGCCGCGCCCGCGCAGAACGCCGCGGCCATGCCGGCGTGGCTGTGTTCGTCCAGTTCGAGCGGCCGCGGCCACTGCTGCTCGATCGCATCGCGCAGCCGGTGCAGCGAGCCGACCCCGGGATTGCCGCCCCAGGAAAACGTGAGCTTGCGCGCGCAGCCCATGCCGATCATCTGGTCGTAGATCAGGTCCGGCGTCATCCGGATCAGATGCAGCTCGCGCCGGCGCTGGCGGATGATCTCGTGGCCGGCGGCGAACGGGATCAGATGGGTGAAGCCTTCCAGCGCGACGCTGGCGCCGTCGCTGACGAAGCGTTCGATCGCGTCGCTCAGCGGCAGGATCATGCGCTCACTCCACCACCGTGCGCGATTGCTCGCGCAGGTACTGGGCCAGGTAGTGGGACGAGGCGATCGCCTTGCCGGTGGAGCCCGAACCCTTCCAGCCGCCGAACGGCTGGTAGCCCGGCCAGGCGCCGGTGGTGGCGCCCTGCGGCCGGTTCGCATAGGTGACGCCGGCCTCGATGTGGTCCTGGAACCAGGGCACTTCGTCGGCGCCGCCGAAGAAGCCCGCGGTGAGGCCCATCGACGAATCGTTGGCCAGCCGCATGGCCTCGTCGCGCGCGCGATAGCGGTGCAGAGTGAGCATCGGCAGAAACATTTCGTGCTGCCACAAGGGATGGGCCAGCGGCACCTCGGCCAGCAGCGGTTCGACGTAGTAGCCGCGCGCGAGCGTCACCCGGCCACCGCTGTCCAGCCCGAGCCGGGCGCCGCCGCAGAGCACGTTGGCGCCGCCGGCACGCAGCTCGTCCGCGTGGCGCTGGTAGTTGTCGTAAGCCGCGGCGTTCACCACCGGACCCAGCCAGTTCTCGCGCCGGCGCGGATCGCCGATGCGGATCGCGGCAATCTGCGCCTGCAGTCGCCCGATCAGCGCCGCGGCCACGCGCTCGTGCACATACAGCCGCGACAGCGCCGAACACTTCTGCCCGCCCATGCCATAGGCGGAACGCACGATGCCGGCGGCGGCGCGGTCCAGATCGGCATGCTCGGTGACGATGCACGGATTCTTGCCGCCCATCTCGGCGATGCACGGTCGCGGATAACTGCCGCCGGCCATCTGCTGCAGCAGTTGCCGCCCTACCGCCACCGAGCCGGTGAAAGTGACGCCGGCGGTGAGCGGGTGTTGCACCAGCGCCGCGCCGATGTCGCGCCCGGCGCCGGAGAGATAGTTGAAGACGCCCGGCGGCAGGCCGACATCGCGGATGCAGTCGGCGAGCATGCGCCCGGCCCAGGGCGTGTCGCTGGCGCCCTTGAGCACCACCGTGTTGCCGGTGACCAGGGCCGCCGCGACCGGACCACCGGCCAGCGCCAACGGGAAGTTGAACGGCGCGATCACCACCCACACGCCATGCGGCCGCATCACGCTGGCGTTGTGCGAGGCGAAGCCGGCCACCGGATCGTCCGGCAACACCTTGGTGTAGCCGGCATGGCTCTCGAAATCGTCGGCGTAGTGGTGAAAGAAATCTACCGTCTCCTGCACTTCGCCCAACGCCTCCATGCGGTTCTTGCCGACCTCGATCACCATCGCGGCGGCGATCTCGTAGACGCGCTGCTCCATGAGCTCGCCGACGCGATGCAGCAGGCGTGCGCGCTCGGCCACCGGCGTGGCGCGCCAGCCCGGATACGCTGCCTGCGCGGCGCGCATCGCCGCCTCGACGTCGCCCGCGTCGGCCAGCGCGAACTCGCCCAGCGGCAGGTCGCGGTCGATCGGACTGTGCTGCGTGACATGTCGTGACGTGTCGCGGTCGGTGCCGTCGATGAACAGCGGATGGCACGCGCCGAGTCCGGCCTCGACGCGTGCCAGTGCCGCCTCGAAGTGCTCGTGCATCGCCTCCGGCGGGTTGTACATGGTCGCGTAGGTGAGACGAAAACTCATCGACGATTCCTCAGGCAACGGTAGGGAAGAAACGCTCCAGCAGGCGGTCCAGCAAACTCAGTGCGTCGGCCAGCGCGTGGTTTTCGATCACCAGCGGCGGCGCCAGCAGCAGCAGGTTGCCGCGGCAGGCGAAGGACACGCCTTCGGCCATCGCCGCGTCGACCAGCGCATGCAATGCCGGCGGTGTCTGCGGCCACGGCGCCAGCGGTTCGCGGGTGGCGCGGTCGGCGACCAGTTCGACCACCGCGAACAGGCCATGGCCGCCACGCACATCACCGATCACCGGATGGCGCGATTGCAGCGCGCGCAGCTCGGCGAGCATCCAGCCACCGAGGATGCGCGAGCGGGCGATCAGGCCTTCGTCCGCGTAGGCACGCAGCGCCGCCAGACCGGCCGCGCAGGACAGCGGATGGCCGCAGTAGGTCAGCCCGGTGTAGAGCATCTCGTGCTGCAGGCGCGCGGCGACATCCGCCGACAGCACCACCGCGCCGAGTGGCAGGTGGGCTCCGGTGAGGCCCTTGGCCAGGGTCATCAGGTCGGGCTTGCCGGCATCGCCGTAGCGCTGCCAGGCGAACCACTCGCCGCAGCGGCCGAAGCCGCTCATCACCTCGTCCGCAATCAGCCAGACATCGCGCGTGCGCGTCGCTGCACGCAGACCCGGCCAGTAGTTGTCCGGCGCGACGATGCCGTTGGTGCCGGCGTTGGGTTCCATCAGCACGGCGGCGATCGTGTCCGCGCCATGCTGGTCGATGGTCGCGGCCACGGCCCCGACCGCGTGTTCGCCGCAGATTTTCGCGTCCTCGCTACCGAACGGGCAGCGATAAGTATCCGGCGGTGGCACATGCAGCACGCCGAACGCTTCCGGGTCGATCTGCGAGCTGGTGCGCGCATCGCCGGACAGCGCCATGCAGGCGTAGCTCGCGCCGTGATAGGAGCGATCGCGCGTGACGATATGCCCGCGCGGCTTGCCGCTGGATTGCCGCGCGAACTTGACCGCGTTCTCGTTGGCGTCCGCGCCGCCGAGGGTGAAGAACACGCGCCCGCCGTCGAAGCCGGCTTTCTCCAGCAAGGCCTCGGCCAGCGCCGCGCGCGGCTGCGCGCCCCAGGCCGAGGTGACGAAGCACAGCTGCTGCGCCTGCCGGCGGATCGCCTCGACCACGGCCGGATGCTGATGACCGAGGTTGTTGCATTCGGCCAGGCTGCTCATGTCGAGGATGCGCCGGCCATCCTCCAGTTCGAAGTGCGCGCCCCTGCCGCCGACCACGGTCGGGGCGTGCCATGCCGACTGCACGCACCAGCTGTGCAGGACGCTGTCGCGTTCGCTCGCCACCCGTATACCCCGGTTCCAGAATGTTCGGTAATCGCACAGGAATTCGTATTGCGAACCTATTTGAAAGCTTCTACGCTCGGGCTGTCAATGGGAATCCGTGGCGTATGGGATCGACCCCCTTCGAGCAGAGTGCGGACTACGTGCAATCGCTGGCGCGTGGCCTGCGCGTGCTGCGCGCGTTCGACCGCGAGCTGGCCAGCCCGACGCTGTCCGAGGTCGCCGAGCGCACCGAGCTGTCACGCGCGGTGGTGCGCCGCTCGCTGCTGACCCTGCAGCATCTGGGTTATGTGGGCAGCCGCGGGCGCAGTTTCTTCCTGACCCCGCGCGTGCTGGAACTGGGTTACAGCTACCTCACCTCGCTGGACCTCACCGAGCTGGCGCAGCAGACCATGGAGCAGCTGTCGCAGCGCGTGGGCGAGTCGTGCTCGATGGCAGTGCTCGACGGCAGCGACATCGTCTACGTGTTGCGCGTGCCGGTGCGCCGGGTGATGAGCGTGGCGCTGGGCGTGGGCGCGCGCCTGCCCGCCTTCGCGACCTCGATGGGGCGGGTGACGCTGGCGGACCTGTCCGATGCCGAGCTGGCCACCTGGCTGCGCGGCCAGAAATTTCGCGCCTACACACCGCACACGATCCGCACTGCGCGCGCGCTCAAGGCGGAGCTGTTGCGGGTGCGCGAACGCGGCTATGCGCTGGCGTCGCGCGAGCTGGAGCCGGGACTGCTTTCGATCGCGGTGCCGGTGCGCGCCGAGGACGGCCGCGTCGTGGCCGGGCTGAACATCGGCATGCCGTACAGCGAGGATGCTCCCGCGCGGGCGGTGAAGCAGCTGCTGCCCGCCTTGCAGGAGGCGCGGCACACGATCGAGCAGGCGATTCGCCGCGGCGGCTGGTTGCCGCACATGGCGATGAAGCACGCGTATGGCTAGCGCCTATCTGGTCGATGCCACGCGCACCCCGTTCGGTCGTCTTGGCGGCGCGCTGGCCGGCGTGCGTGCCGACGACCTCGCGGCGTTGCCGATTGCCGCGCTGATGGCGCGCCATCCGGCGCTGGACTGGGCGGCGCTGGACGAGGTGATCCTGGGCTGCGCCAACCAGGCCGGCGAGGACAACCGCAACGTGGCGCGCATGGCCGCGCTGCTGGCCGGCTTGCGGGAGTGCGTTCCCGCGGTCACCGTGAACCGGTTGTGCGCATCGGGGCTGGAAGCGATCGGCCAGGGCGCGCGCGCGATCGCCTGCGGCGAGGCCGAGTTGATCGTGGCCGGCGGTGTCGAAAGCATGAGTCGCGCGCCCTATGTGATGGCCAAGGCCGGCGGCGCGCTGGCGCGCGACCAGCAGCTCGAGGACACCACGCTGGGCTGGCGCCTGATCAACCCGCGCATGCAGGCGACGCACGGCATCGACTCGATGGCGCAGACGGCCGAGAACCTCGCGCGCGAACACGGCATCGACCGCGACAGCCAGGACGCCTATGCGCTGCGCAGCCAGCAACGCGCCGCCAACGCGCAGCGACAGGGCTGGCTGGCGGAGGAAATCACCGCCGTGCAGGTGTCGCGCGGCAACGAGGCGGGCGTCGAGCGGGTCGACGAGCAGCCGCGCCCGGCGACCACGGCGGCGCAACTGGCGGCGCTGAAGCCGTTGCTCGGGGCCGGCACCAGCATCACCGCCGGCAACGCGTCGGGTCTCAACGATGGCGCCGCCGCCGTGCTGCTGGCGTCGGAATCGGCGCTCAAGCGTTACGGCCTGCAGCCGCTGGCGCGCATCGTCGGCATGGCCTCGGCGGGCGTCGCACCGCGCACGATGGGCATCGGCCCGGTGCCGGCGGTGCGCAAGCTGCTCGCACGCATCGGCCTGCGCCTGTCCGATTTCGACCGCATCGAGATCAACGAAGCCTTCGCCGCGCAGGTGCTCGCCTGCACGCGCGCCCTCGAGCTGCCCGACGATGCCGCCCACGTCAACGCCAACGGCGGCGCGATCGCGCTCGGTCATCCACTCGGCGCCAGCGGCGCGCGCCTGGCGATGACCGCGGCGTTCGCGCTGCGCCGCCATCGACAACGGCGCGCGCTGGTCAGCCTGTGCGTCGGCGTCGGCCAGGGCGTGGCCCTGGCGCTGGAGCGACCATGAACCGACCGATCATCGCCGGCCGGCCCAGCGCCGGGATGCCGTCATATGGCTTCGCCTGCGAGGTCGCTGACGACCGCGCGCACGGCCACGACGCACGCGTCCTGACCAAAGCCTACTATCAGCCGTCGGGTTTCAGTTATAGCCTTGCTGAAGGCTGTTCGAGGGTTGCCACCGCCGATGCAACGCGCCATATCCCTGTCGCCCCATCCGACCCACCGGTTTTCACTGGTACGCTGCCCTGCGCCGCCGCGGAGGGCGAACCATGACTGACGCGACCGCCGCCGGCACGCTGGAGCAGGCGCTGGCCCATGCCGAGCGCCTGCTCGACAGCGACCCGGTGCTGGCCGGCGTGCAGGTGAGTGAGATTCTCAAGGTGGTCGACGGCCACCCGCTGGCGCTGCGGCTGCTGGCATCCGCACAGGCGGCACAGGGTGATACGGGCGGCGCGATCGAAACCCTGGTGGCGCTGACCCGAAGCCAGCCGAACTGGGCACTGGCCCATCTCGATCTGGGCCTGGCGCTGGGCGGCAATGGTCGTGGCCAGGAGGCGATCGACGCGCTGCGCCGGGCGGTGGCGTTGAAGCCCGACCTGCCGCAGGCCTGGCGCGCGCTCGGCGACCACCTCATGGCCGCCGGTGACTTTGCCGCCGCCGATGCCGCCTACGCCAACCACGTGCGCCATTCCACCCGCGACCCGCGGCTGCTGAATGCCGCCATCGCGCTGGTGGAAAACCGCATTCCCGAGGCCGAAAGCCTGCTGCGCGAGCACCTGAAGCAGGTGCCCACCGATGTTGCCGCGATCCGCATGTTTGCCGAGGTGGCCGTTCGGCTGGGCCGCAACGAGGACGCCCAGAACCTGCTGGTGCGCTGCCTGGAACTGGCACCCAGCTTCGACGCTGCGCGTCAGAACTACGCGCTGGTCCTGCATCGCAGCAACCAGCCCGAACAGGCGCTGGTCGAGATCGAGCGCCTGCTGGCCACGGCCCCGGCGCATCCGGGCTACCGCAATCTGAAAGCGGTGGTGCTGTGCCGGATCGGCGACTACGAGCCGGCCATCCACATCTACGCCGACCTGCTGGAGCACTACCCGGGCAATCCGAAGGTCTGGATGAGTTACGGTCATGCGCTCAAGACCGCCGGCCACGGCGACCGCGCCATCGCCGCGTATCGGCGCAGCCTGGAACTGGAACCGTCCTTCGGCGAAGTCTGGTGGAGTCTGGCCAATCTCAAGACCTTCCGCTTCAGCGCTGCCGAGCTCGCCACGATGCGCCAGCAGCTGGCACGTGCCGGATTGAGTGACGACGACCGTCTGCACCTGGAGTTCGCGATCGGCAAGGCGCTCGAGGATGCGGGCGAGTACGAGCCCTCCTTCCAGCACTACGCGCAGGCCAACGCACTCCGCCGCAGCCAGCTGCACTACGACGCCGACGAAACCAGCGCACGCGTGCGCCATATCCGCGACAACTACACCGGCGCGTTCTTCGCCGCACGCGCGGGCGCCGGCAGCCCGGCGCGCGATCCGATCTTCATCGTCGGCCTGCCGCGTGCCGGTTCCACCCTGATCGAGCAGATCCTGTCCAGCCACAGCCAGGTCGAAGGCACCATGGAGCTGCCCGAGGTCACTTCGATCACGCGCATGCTGCGCGGGCAGGGCGACGCCGACAGCGCGATGCCTTACCACGAGGTACTCGCCGGGCTGGACGCCGCCGCCCTGCGCGGGCTCGGCGAGCGTTACCTCGCGCACACCCGCATCCAGCGCAAGAGCGCGGCGCCGTTGTTCATCGACAAGATGCCCAACAACTTCATGCACATCGGGCTGATCCACCTGATGCTGCCGAACGCGAAGATCATCGACGCGCGCCGGCACCCGCTGGCGTGCTGCTTCTCCGGTTTCAAGCAGCACTTCGCCCGCGGGCAGAGCTTCAGCTACAGCCTGGAGAACATGGGGCGTTACTACCGCGACTATGTCGCGCTGATGGCGCACTTTGACGCTGTGTTGCCGGGGCGCATCCATCGCGTCTTCTACGAGCGCATGGTCGAGGACACCGAAGGCGAGGTGCGCCGGCTGCTGGAGCATTGCGGCCTGCCGTTCGAGGAATCCTGTCTGCGCTTTTTCCAGAACGCGCGTCCGGTGCGCACCGCGAGTTCGGAACAGGTACGTCAGCCGATCTACCGGGAGGGGGTGGATCACTGGCGGCATTACGCACCATGGTTGGTGCCGTTGGAGTTGGCATTGGGGCCAGTACTGGAAAGCTATCCCGACGTGCCGGAATTTGAATAGACGGATTCACCGTCGATTGATCGTCATCACCAAGAGAGGGGAGCCCATGCACGCGACCAGCGCCAGACAACCAACAAGCATCCAGCGGGTGCGATTGACCCGATTGCCGCTAGCGATGGCGATCTGCTTCGCGATGACCGCGCCGGCGATCGCGCAGGACACCGGCCAGAGTCAGGAGCCGGCAACGACATCGGCCAGCAAGGCGAAGATCGCGACCCTGTCGGCAGTAACCGTGACGGCACAGAAGCGCACCGAAAACTTGCAGAAGGTGCCGGTCAGCATCCAGGTGCTGGGTACTGAAGATCTCGAGAGACTCCACGTCAAGAACTTCGACGACTACGTGAAGTACCTGCCCAGTGTGTCGTACCAGAGTGCCGGTCCGGGCTTCTCCGAGATCTACATGCGCGGCGTCGCCAGCGGCGGCGACGGCAACCATTCCTCCTCGCGGCCAAGCGTCGGCGTGTACCTGGACGAGCAGCCGGTCACCACGGTCACCGGCCCGCTCGATATCCACATGTATGACATTGCCCGGGTGGAGGCGCTGGCCGGTCCGCAGGGCACCCTGTATGGCGCCAGCGCGCAAGCCGGCGCGCTGCGCATCATCACCAACAAACCCGACCCCAGTGGCTTCGCCGCCAACTACAGCGCCAGCATCAACTCGGTGGCCAACGGCGGCATCGGACATGTCGTCGAAGGCATGGTCAATATCCCGATCTCGAAAACGGCGGCGATCCGGCTGGTCGGCTGGCACGAGCACGACGCAGGCTATATCGACAACAAGACCGGCACGCGCACTTATCCGGTGTCCGGCATCACCATGAGCAACGCGCCGAATTGCACGCCAGCGGCGGGCCTGGAATGCGTCGGTCGTGCCAAGAAGGACTACAACGATGTCGACACGAACGGTGCACGTGCCGCACTGAAGGTCGATCTGAATGACGACTGGTCGATCGACAGTACGTTCATGGGCCAGTACACGCGTGCCAATGGCAACATCGCGACCGATCCGGCGGTCGGCGATCTCGCCGTCACCCATTTTTATCCGGAGAGCACCACCGACCGCTGGTGGCAGGCGGCGTTGACCGTGCAAGGGAAGATCGGCAACTTCGACCTGACCTACGCCTATGCGCATCTCAAACGCGACAACGTGGAACACAACGACTACAGCGACTATTCGTTCTGGTATGACCAGCTGCCCTACGCCTACGGCAATTACATCTACGACAACAGTGGCGCGTTGATCAATCCGTCCCAGTACATCGTCGGCAAGGATCACTACAACGTAAACAGCCATGAGCTGCGCATCGCCTCGCCCAGCGAGGATCGCCTGCGTCTGGTGGGTGGCCTGTTCTGGGAAAAGTCGGTGCACGACATCGAGCAGCGCTACCAGATCAACGGTTTCGCGGACTCGCTGACGGTGCCGGGCTGGCCGAACACCATCTGGCTGACCGAGCAGGTTCGCACTGATCAGGACGAGGCGGTATTCGGCGAACTCTCCTACGATCTCATCCCCGAAACGCTCACCGCCACCATCGGCGGGCGCTACTTCCGCGCCAACAACAGCCTGGGCGGGTACTACGGCTTCAGCAGCGGCTACTCGCCCGGTTCCAGTTATGGCCAAGCCGGTTGCATCTCGCCGCAGCCTTACCGTGGCGCGCCGTGTCTGGACTTCAACAAGAACGTGAAGGAAACCGGTTCGCTTGGCAAGGCCAACCTGACCTGGAATATCACACCCACCAAGCTGATCTACCTCACTCGATCCGAGGGCTATCGTCCCGGTGGCATCAACCGCCGTGGTTCGCTGCCACCCTACAAATCGGATTACCTCACCAACTACGAGTTCGGCTGGAAAACCGGCTGGATGAACAACCGGCTGACGTTCAACGGTGCGGTGTTCCAGCAGGACTGGAAGGATTTCCAGTTCAGCATCCTGGGTGCCAACGGTCTGACCGAGATCAAGAACGCCAACCAGGCCCGCATCCGGGGTGTCGAGTCGGAGCTGAACTGGGCGGCGACCTACCATCTGGAGCTCACCGCCGGCGTAGCCCTCTACGACGCCAAGCTGACGGCGAACTATTGCGGGGTCACCGACTCAAGCGGCACGCCGATCACCGATTGCCCCGGTGCGGAACAGGCGCCCAAGGGCGCCCAACTGCCAGTGACGCCGCGCTTCAAGGGCAACCTCACCGCGCGTTACACCTTCGACATCGGCGCGAACGAGGCCTTCCTTCAGGCCGGGCTGGTGCATGTCGGCGAGCGCAAGTCGGATCTGCGGACACTCGAGAACAGCCTGGACGGCAATCTCCCCGCCTACAACACCATGGACGTCTCCGCCGGCTTCGACAGGAACGGCTGGTCGGTAGATCTGTACGTCAACAACGTGTTCGACAAACGCGCACAGTTGTACAAGTACGCTGAATGCGCCGAAGCGGTGTGCGCCGCCCACGGCGTGGTACCGCAATACCCCAACGGGCAGGTCTACACCGTCACCAGCCAGCCGCGTACCGTCGGCATCCGCTTCAAGCAGGACTTCTAGACCGGCAGCCGTATGGCGAACACCAGAAGGTACTTCCGGGGCCGCCAGTGATGGCGGCCCTTGTCTTTGTGGAAACGCGGGCCGGCTGGGCAGGGTAGCGGGGTCGATGCCCTTGGATTGATCCCTGTATCGGGCAACTGTCGCGCCGGGACCCCCGTGGTCGGGTGCCGAGCCGGTCGGCGGAACTGTACGAAGG
>JBEPVP010000064.1:0-18329 GCA_041690935.1 Rhodanobacter sp. | reverse complement strand
GGGACCTACTGATTACAAATCAGTTGCTCTACCAACTGAGCTATGCCGGCGAAGGTCGGGGATTCTAGCAGGCCTGCTGCGGGGCATGCTCAAAAGCAGCTCGTGCTGTGCGAGCCGATGCCGCTGGTCGGGATGCGATTGCGCCAGTCGAAACGGGTGCGGTCGGTGACCACCAGATCCAGCCAGTATTCGGGAACGCTTTCGCTGCGTTCGCTCATGCGGGCGGGGAAGCCGGCGGCGATCACTTCGTCACGGCGCTTGCGCGCATTGGCCGGATCCTTGAACAGGCCCAGCGAAATGGTGTTGGGCTGGTCGCCGGAGCTGACCACGAAGTAGTCGCCGATGGCGTGCGCAGCCAGCTGTCGCGCCTGCTCCAGTGCCTGCGCGCGGCTGCCGGCGGCCGGCAGGTATACCCACCAGCCGCTGGCCTGACTGGCCTGCTCCTGGCGCGAGCGCATGCGCGTGACCTGGGCGGCCAGCGCCTGCCGCGCGTTGCGCAGATCCTGCGGCGTGGCGAACGGGCCCAACGCGACGCAGCGGTCGCTGAGTTCGGGCTGCGGCGTGCCTGGGGTCGGGATCGGGGAACCCGCGCTGGCAGCGCTGGATCCCGTTGTGGCGGGTTCGGGCAGCTCCGACAACAGGCGGAGTTCGGCCACGTCGGGATCGGTGGGGCTGCCGCCACGGGCGTACGGCTGGCCCAGCAGCAACCAGGCGCCTACCGCGATATTGAGCGCACTCAAGAGGACAAACAGCAGACGCAGAAACATCCAACCCCCAATCAACCCGCAGCGATCGTCATTCTAGTCGGACGAGGCGGTCGCCATATGCGTGTTTGCCCACACGGCCAGGCCGCGCAGCACGGCGTGCTGGGTCAGCCGCACCGGCACCGACAGCAGCGGCGCCAGCCGCGCTGCATCGCCGCCGCCCAGGATCAATGTCGGCGTGGTGCCGAGTCGCAAAGCCATCCGCTCGACGAAACGTTCGATCAGGGCCACCGCCGCCAGCCAGCAACCGGACGCCACCGCATCGGCGGTGTTGTCGGCCAGTTCCCGAATCTCGCCGGGGCGTTCCGGCCGCACGCCGGCGGTCGCGGCCAGCAGCGACTGCTGCATCAAGGGCGGACCGGGGGCGATCAGGCCGCCCAAGTGCTGGCCGTCGGCACCCAGCGCATCGAGCGTGAGGGCAGTGCCCGCGCCAACCAGCACGCAGGGCGCGTGGCCATCGGCAAACGCGGCCACCATGGCCAGGAAGCGATCCACGCCCAGCCGCTGCGGCTCGGCATACGCGTTGCGCACGCCGCAGGCATGCGCGGGGGTGCGCAGCCAGTGCGGCGCGCAGGCAAACAGATGCTCGGCGACCGTCGCCACCTGCGCCTCGCGCGCGGCGTCAACCACCGACGCCGCGATCACCCTGTGCGGCCGCGGCAGACTGGCCCAGGCCGACTCCAGCAACGCCGGAACGTCGTCCTGCCAGTCCACCACGCCACGCGCCAGCCATCCGACAGGCTGCGCCTGCAACGCCCATTTCAGCCGGGTGTTGCCCATGTCCAGCAGCAGCCTCATGCGCGGCGCACCGTGACATCCGCGCTGTCGATCCGGCGCACGCTGCCGTCGACCATGCGCACCTGCAGGGCGCCGTGGGCGTCCACGCCGGCGCCGACGCCGTCGAACGCGCCCATCGTGCCGCTGAGATGCAGCGGCTGGTCGCGCAGCAGATCGTGGCGTGCGTAGTCGGCGAGGAAAGCGCTGAAGCCGTCGCGCTCGAATTCGCGCAGGCCCTCCACCAGCGCCGCGATCAGCGCCGCGGCGACGCGGTTGCGATCCGGCGGCGTGCCCCCGGCCAGCGTGGCCAGATCGCAGGCCGGCTGCCCGACTTGTGCATGCAGCGCCGGGGTCAGCCGCAGGTTGAGGCCGATGCCGATGATCGCCGCGCATGGCCCCTGATACTCGCCACTCAACTCGACCAGGATGCCGCCGAGCTTTCCACCGGGCTGCCCGCCCGCGACAGCCAGCACGTCGTTCGGCCATTTCAGGGCGGCCCCGGCGATGCCGAGATGCTCCAGCGCGCGCAGCACGATCACGCCGATTGCCAGCGACAGGCCACTCAACGCGGCAAAGCCCGGCTCGAACCGCTTGAGGCAGGACAGATAGAGGTTCAGCCCCGGCGGCGACAGCCATTGGCGACCGCGCCGACCGCGGCCTGCGGTCTGGGTTTCGGCCAGCACGATGCTGAGATCCCTGGCGGCCGCTCCGCGGCGCTGCAGTTCGCTGGAGGTGGAATCCAGCTCCCAATGCACTTCCAGAGCGCCGAGCGCACGCGCCAGCGGCAGCGGCAGGGCGGCGTGGATCTGGTTGGCATCGAGCATCTGCAGCGGCCACGGCAGACGGTATCCCGCCGCGCCGCGCGCCTCGATCGGCACGCCGCGGGCGCGCAAGGCTTCGACCTGTTTCCAGATCGCCGCGCGGGTCACTCCCGCCTGCGCGGCGAGGCCGGCACCGGAAAGCGGCTCGCCCGCCGCGAGCCGCGCCAGCAGCTGCACCGGCTGCATCAGCAGGATCCGCACGCCGCCGCGAAGGCAGGGCGTGGGCCGGAATCGGGAAGGCGGGAGAGGATGGGCATGGGCGGATTTTAGCCCGGCTCGCCGGTGCTGCGGCACCCACCGTCGACACGGCGCGCGGCGCCCCGCTGCGGCAGCACTGGCACGGTGGCGGTGTTTCTGAGACGATCCGGGTCTTCGCCGTGGGTCCGGGAGTTCGATCGCCATGCGTACCACTCACTGGCTTGTCGGTTGCGCCTTGTGCATCGCCGGGATCGGCGGTGCCGCAGCGACGAGCCTGGATACCCAGGATCTGGACAGCTCCCCCCGCGCCGCCACCGACAGCACCAGCACGCATGGTGGCAATGCCAGCGGCGGTGATGCACTGGGACTGGCCCGCGACTGCCCGTCAGCCAGCAGCAGCGACAACTCCGGCACCACTTCCGGCATCAGCAACGACCACTCCGGTGGTGCCTCGTCTGCGCCGACGCAAACCCGCCGGCCGCATCTGGGCTGGCAATCGCTGCTGCCTGGATCCATCCAGTAAGCGTCTGGCGTCATGCCGGGGCATTGGTGGCAATCACTGCGGGCACGCTTTGAACCCGCACCGGTTGCCGACTCGCTGTGGCGACGCGCACTGGCGGCCTGCCCCTTGGCGCGCCGACTGGACCCCGAACGACAGCAGCAATTGCGCCGGTTGGCCGCGCTGTTTCTCGCACGCAAACGCTTTCATGCGCTGGCCGGCGCCGTGCTGGATGACTACTGGCGTCTGCTGATTGCCATGCAGGCCTGCCTGCCGGCGCTGCAGCAAGGCGCCGCCAGCCTGCGTGGCTGGCAAGGGGTGCTGATCTATCCGGGCGAATTCAAGGTGCGCCGCAGCCATCACGACGAGCGCACCGGCGTGGTCACCGAGGGTGACGAGATACTTGCTGGCGAGGCCTGGGAACGCGGACCGCTGGTGTTGTCGCTGGCCGACGTGCAACTGGATCTGGAGCAGCCGTGGGACGGCTACAACGTGGTCGTGCACGAGATGGCGCACAAGCTCGACATGCTGGATGGGCCGCCCGATGGCGTGCCGCCGCTGCTGGAGATTCCCCGCCGACGCTGGATCCAGCAATTCCAGCAGGCCTATGACCGCCTGGTCAGCCTGCCGGCGGACAGCCACGACATCCCGATCGATCACTACGCCAGGGAAAGCGCCAGTGAATATTTCGCCGTGGTCAGCGAGCTGCACTACTCGCAGCCGGCGCTGCTGCATCAGGCGGAACCGGTCATTGCCGAACTGCTTGAGGCGTTCTACGGACGCTCGCCGGCGGCGGGCTGCGAGCCGTCCGGTTTCCACCGCGCGCGCTGAACGCTCGAACGCGAGCTCAGCTGGCCGCGAGTTTCACGCAGAAGCGCGCACCGCCGAATTCCGGTGAACGGTCGACCGTGAGCTCGCCCTGATAGGCATGCACGATGTCCTGCACGATCGACAGGCCGATACCGTGCCCCTGCACGCGCTCGTCGCCGCGCACGCCACGCTGCAGCACTTTTTCGATCTTGTCCTCGGCGATGCCGGGGCCGTCGTCTTCCACGCTCAGCAACAATCCCGGCCGCTGCCGACCGGCCCGAGGCTGCATCTTCACCACCAGCAGCACGCGGTGGCCGGCCCACTTGAACGCGTTTTCCAGCAGGTTGCCGAGCAGCTCCAGCAGATCGCCGCGCTCGCCGTAGAACACGGCGCCGCCCTCGATGTCGAATTCGCACAGGACATTCTTGGCGGCGTAGACCTTCTCCAGACTCTGCACCAGATCTTCGGCGTGGCCGGCGATCGGCACTGCGCTGGCAAACGTCTGCCGACCGGACGTGGCCGCGCGCGACAACTGGTAAGCGACCAGCTCGTTCATCCGGCGCACCTGGTCGAGCACGCTGCCACGCCGCGTGGGCTCGTCGGCCGCGGTCGATTCCAGTTGCGAGCGGATCACCGCCAGTGGCGTCTTCAGACTGTGCGCGAGGTCGGCCAGGGTGTGCCGGTAGCGCGTGCGCTGCTCGCGTTCGTTGGTGATGAAGGCATTGATGCGCTCGGTCAGCCCGGTCAACTCCATCGGGTACTGGCTGTCGAGCTGCTCGCTGTCGCCGCGCTCGACCCGGCTCATGTCGCTGGCCACCTTGCGCAGCGGCGTCAGGCTCCAGCGCATCAGCAACAGCTGCAACACGATCAGCATCACGCCGAGGATCGACAGCCAGATCACCAGCGTATGGCGGAACACCGCGTTCTGGCCTTCGAGCTGATCCTCCGACTGCGCCACCGTCATGGTGAGCCGCACCGACTTGCCCGCTTCCATGTCCAGCGCCACGCCGTAGCTGTAGTAGTACAGCCGGCCCATGCGCGTGTCGATCGGGCCAACGAACTGGCTCTGGCCCGGCTCCAGCGGTTTCAGGAAACTGAAATCGCGACCGATCGCCGACGACGACTCCCAGCGGAACCCGCGGTCGCCGATGGCTACCGCGTACAGCCCGGAGCCCGGCCCGGAGAAATTTGGATCCGGCAAGGTGTCGATCGGCGGCAGCAATTTGCCGTAGCGGTTGACGTCGGTATTGGTGATGTAGGCAATCGCGAAATTCTGCAGTCGATCGTGCAACGCGCTCAACGCGCGCTGCTTGTTCGCCTGCGACAGGGTCAACCCGACCAGCCCGAGAAACCCCGCCAGCACGAAACCGGTGGCGATCGCCGCGCGCGCCGCCAGCGATAGCGGACGACGGCGTGGCGGCGCGGCGGCCTGGTTACTCGTCGTCGCCGTCAGTGCGAGGGATGGCAAAGCGGTATCCGCGTCCACGTACCGTCTCGATGGGTTTGAGGCTGCCTTCCGGGTCGAGCTTGCGCCGCAACCGGCCGATGAACACTTCGAGCACGTTGGAGTCGCGGTCGAAGTCCTGCTGGTAGATGTGCTCGGTGAGATCGGCCTTGGAGACCAGCTCGCCGGCATGCAGCATCAGGTATTCCAGCACCTTGTACTCGTAGCTGGTGAGGTCGACCAGCTTGCCTTCCACCGTCACCGTCTGCGCGGTGGTGTCCAGCTTGATCATGCCGCAGGCCAGGATCGGCTTGGACCAGCCACTGGCACGACGCACCAGCGCGTTGATGCGCGCCAGCAGTTCCTCGACATGGAACGGTTTCACCAGGTAATCGTCGGCGCCGTACTTGAGCCCCTCGACCTTGTCCTGCCAGCTGCCGCGCGCGGTCAGGATCAGGATCGGGTAGCGCTGGCCGTGCTCGCGCAGCGCCTTGACCAGCTCCATGCCGGACATCTTCGGCAGGCCCAGGTCGATGATCGCCAGATCGAACGGCACCTCGCGACCCAGATAGATGCCTTCCTCGCCATCCTGCGCCGCATCGACCGCAAAACCGTCCCGCTTCAGGCGTGCCGCCAGCGTCTCGCGCAACGGCGCCTCGTCCTCCACCAACAGGATGCGCATCAGTGTTTCTCCTTGCTGCCCGCGCGTTTCGCGGGCGGATTCTTGGTTGACTGAGTGGAAGCGGGATTCTTGCTCGCCTCGGACGAAACCACCAGCTTCTGCACGTGCCCGTCCGGCGTGAGCACCTTGATGAAGTATTTCAGTTTGCGGTCGACCCTATGCGGCTCGGCCGACAGCACCCGACCGCCGGTATCCTGCTGCACCTTAAGCACCGCCTGATCCAGCGTCACTGCCGGTTCGGCCGTCTGCGCCGCGGCAGCTATCGCGGCGGCACCCGCAAGCAGCCATGACAGCAGAGCGAGGATGAAGTTTTTGTGCGTTGTCATGCGTGAAGATTCCGCCCGGCGCCTGCCCTGACCTGCAGCCTAGGCAATCAGGCCTGAATAGTGACCGGATGGCCGGCGCCTGTCACGCCGCCACCAAACACGGCGCCAGCGCCTGCTCCAGCAGCGCCCAGCCCGCACCGGGCAGATGCGCGCCCTCGCTGATGCTGCGCCGGAACGCGCGCGCGCCCGGCTCGCCCTGGTACAGCCCGAGCAGATGCCGGCTGATGTGCTTGAGCGCAGTACCTCGCGCCAGCTCGGCCTCGACATACGGGCGCATGTGCCGCAGCACGTCGTCGCGCTGCGGCAGCGGCTCGCCGTACAGCGCCGCCTCGATTCGCGCCAGCAGATACGGATCGTGATACGCCGCGCGCCCCAGCATCACGCCATCGAGCTGCGCCAGATGCGCCTGTACCTGTTCGACCGTGGTGATGCCGCCGTTGATCACCACGATCAGCTGTGGAAACTCGCGCTTGAGCCGATACACCCGCTCGTAGTCGAGCGGCGGGATCTCGCGGTTCTC
The DNA here is from genome assembly GCA_041690935.1 of Rhodanobacter sp. Classification (GTDB taxonomy): domain Bacteria; phylum Pseudomonadota; class Gammaproteobacteria; order Xanthomonadales; family Rhodanobacteraceae; genus Rhodanobacter. The sequence continues at coordinate 11,488 of JBEPVP010000064.1, read as the reverse complement.
CTTCGGCGACAGCCCCTGCAGCCAGGCCTTGCGCGCGTGCACCGCCAGCACCTCGACGCCGGCTTCCAGCATCAGTTCGGTGAAGTGCTGCAGCCCGGCGTAGTCGTCCTGATCGTCCACGCCGATGCGGCACTTCACCGTCACCGGAACATGCCGATTTGAATCCGTCAGCGCGTCGCGCATCGCCTTCATGCAATCGCCGACCAGTGCCGGCTCGCGCATCAAACAGGCGCCGAAACGGCCGGACTGCACCCGATCCGACGGACAGCCCACGTTGAGGTTGACCTCGTCGTAGCCGGCCTCGGCGCCGAGACGCGCCGCCTGCGCCAGCTCGTGCGGATCGCTGCCGCCCAGCTGCAGCGCCAGCGGATGCTCCTGCTGGCTGTGTTCCAGCAAGCGCAACTGCTTGCCGCGTACCAGCGCCGCGCTGGTCACCATTTCGGTATACAGCCGCGCCCGCGGCGACAGCAGCCGGTGGAAGTAGCGGCAATGCCGATCGGTCCAGTCCATCATCGGGGCGACGCAGATGCGGAAGTCGGCAGGGGAAACGTGGGTAGCCATGCGTTCCATTGTACGTGCGGCGCTTCGCAGCGCGGCCGTGCGGTCAGTCGTGCGGTTGTGCGGCGCGACGTGCCAGCCGGCGCCGCGCCACCACCGCAGCCGCGAAAATCAGCGCGACGACGCCCAACGCGACCCACGAATGCCGCTCGTACAGCACCACGCCCATTGCCCCGATCGGTGGACTCAGCATTTCCAGCAGCCAGAGCATGGCCGTGGAGCGGTCCAGATCCGGCGCCAGTCCGGCGACGAACGCCAGATATCCCCACAGCACCGCCATGCAGGTGAACGTCGCCATCAGCGCGAGCGCAAAGATCAGCAGGTCCACGCCGTGCGCGGCGTCGGCAAAGATGAAGCGCGTCACCAGCGGCATCAGCGCCACCAGGCTGAGCAGCACCAGGTTGAGCACCGTGCCGATGGCGTCGATGTCGCGCAGGTGCGCCACCATGCGGCGGTGGTTGGCCCAGATCAGGCCGATGATCAGGAAGCTGAAGAAGTAGATCAGCAGCGGCGTCGACCAGACCTGCCACAACGTCTGCCCCGGCCTCGCTTCCGGCCGGATCTCGATCGCCGACAACGTGATCGCGATGGCGAACACGCCGTCCGACAGCATCACCAGCCGATCCAGATGCCGCTGGCCGACATGATGATCCGAGATTGGCTCCAGCACGCGACTGCGCATGTTTCACTCCCCTGTGGTTCCAGCGCGGCATGATGCCGCAGATCGGCGCCGCGGTCTCGCCTTACCCGCGAACCTCCGCGGCGCCACGCCGGCTGATCCAGCGCGCAACCCGCGGCATCCCGCTACCGCACCCCCGAGACAAGCCGACAGGCAGGCTGTCGTTCCGAATCTGGCGACCACTCGTGGTGTCCGCCCGGCGCCCTCGTCCCGACTATCCCGGCCTGGGCACTTTCGGCGTCCTGGCGGTCTTGCGGGTCTTCCTCGCCCCGGTGGCGGGAGATGCCGTTTTGGCTGGTGGCACCGGCGACTGCAGCAAGCCACCTTTCCGGCGATTGTCCGCACCGGCCCGCATCAGCTCGCACAGCGAGTCGAAACGGCAGCAGCATTCCTGATAGCCGCCGTTGGCGTCGGTGACACCGAGCACGGCGTAATGATGCAAGCCCCGCGGCGGCAGTGCGGCCGCGCCTGAGGTGCCGTCCGCCGCGATGACCTGCGGCCAGTCGAGCATGCCGCTGTCGGCCACCCGTGCCGGAATCAGCCAGCAGTCGCCGCCGGCATACAGACCACCCGGCACGAAGCTGATCTGGATGCCGTCCTCCAGTACGATCGGTGCGCCCTCGCTGACGACCAGCACGCCTTGCACGTTGGTCGCTTCCTGCTGATCCCAGCGACGCAGCAGCGCATGCTTGCGTGGATCGCTGCTCGGCTGCCATGGCGTCACGTTCTTCGGCACGGTGAGGGTGACACTGCAATTCGCCACATCGATGGCGATCACCTGCAGCAACGGAAACGCCCGCTGCCCCAGCGTGTACGCGTCGTCGACCAGCTCGACCCAGTCGTCGACCGCCAGGCCAAGCCGGTCATCGCGACCCAGCCGGCCCAGGGTCAGCGCCAGTTGCGCGCTGCCGTCGGCTGCGGCAGCACCGGCCACGCTACTGAAGATCGGGAACACCACCGAACCGTTCTCGCGCGACCACTTGAAGCTGGCCGTGCCGGCCGGCCCGCCCTGATGGATCTCGACCCGGTACAGCTGGTTCTCGCAACCGCGATAGCGCGCATCGGCGGCGATCACGCACGGGTCGCCGGCCGACTCCGCCGGGCCCAGTTCCGCGCGCAGCCGCGGCAACGCATATACCGCACGCGCATCCAGCAGCTGACGCATGAGCGCGCAGGGCGAAGCATTGCCCTGGTCGTTGCCGTCGAGGTTCTTGCGCAGCTTGTCCACGTCCAGGATCTGCTGCTTGATCGCGGCAGCGTCGGTCGGGTTGTCGGCAGCCTGCTGGCGCGTCTTCAGTGCGAGGGTGACGTCGTCGAGCCGCTGCTTCGCGCGCGCCTGGTCGAGCAGGCGCAGCTGCCACACCACCTGGGCGCGCGAGGCGGTATCCACGCCATCCAGCGCCGTGTCGGCCAGCGCCGGCGCTTCCACCGCGCAGAGGTGCCGTTCCCACACATCCAGCCACAGCGCAAACCCCGCTGGCGGATTCTCGAACCCGCTCTTGCCGTCAGCCACGCCGTAGTCGGACGTCGGTGCCTGCGGCTGCGCGGCCAAAGTGCAGGCCGCCTCGTTCACGCACAGGATGCCGTCCACATAGAAGTGGCCTGGTGCCAGCTGCCAGTCGGTCAGCGGCAGTGGTTTGCTGCTGCCGTCCGCCTGGGTGGTGGCGCTGATGAGGCTGAAGCCGCTGCCCACGGCCCAGCACGGGCCGACCAGATCGCGCACCAGCGTGCGCAGCAGGTGCAGCTGGATGTGGGCCTGCTCGTTCCAGTCCGCTTCCAGCAGCACGCGACCCTGCTGCTGCAACACCTGGCTGTAGTGCCGTGACGGATCGAACGTGACACGTGCGAAGTCGCCTTTCATGGTCGATCTCCTAACTTGCAAACAGAATGCCGGCGTCCGTGCCCGCCGGAACGTATTCCTGCAGCCGCGCCACGAGGTTCGCCTCGCGTTGCGGTTCGTACAGGTCGTGGTACACGCCCATCGCCGAGCGATCGGACGCGCCGCGGCAAATTTCCACGCAGCAGCTGTCGGCCAGACGCAGGTAATCCGGCGTGGTGTAGCGCTGGCTACGGAACTGCGGCACCACGCGTCGCGATTCGCGCACGCGCTTCGCCGCATCGCCGGCGGCGACTGCGGCCAGCGCCAGGTCCGGCTGACAGTGGAAACGCCGCGGCGCGCGCGAGCCGTCCGGCACGTAGCAGAAGCGCACGCAACCGTGCTGCCGGCGCAGCACACGCAACGGGCTGGCGAAGATCGAATCCTCGGCCAGCGCGACGCCGTGCACCTGCACTTCGCCAATCACGGTGCAGCGACGGAAGCTGGCCTCGACATGAGCCACCGCCTCGTCCGGCGCACCCAGCGCGACGCGCGCGACGCCGGTGGCGTCGAGCATGCTGTCGCACAGTTCCAGCAGCGGCGGTTCACCGCGCCGTTGCGGGCTGATCACCGCGATCGCGCCGAGGATGCTGTGGCTGATGCGCAGCGCGACGCGCGTGCCGTCCAGGGTGACGCTCGGTTCGCCCGGACGCTTGGGACCGCAATCGCACTGCAGCGCCCAGCCCGGTACCAGGGTGCAGTGACGAATCACCAGTTCGCACAGGTCGTCCGTCGGCGCGACTTCTTCTGCCGGCCCCTGCACCTCGATGCCACGGCCCACGATCAACAGCCCGTCCAGCAGCACGCGGCTGCCGGCGCGGCCGCCGATGCTGAGCGCATCCGGCTGGCTGGCACGCACATCGAGCAGCCGCAGCACCGGTCGCGTGCGTTCGGCGGCGCGCAACTGGATCGCCTCGCCGGCGTCGAGCTGCAGGTCGATGCTGCCTTCGTACACGCCGCTCTCGGCCAGCTCGATGATCAGCGCGTGCAGCGGTTGCCCGCCCGGCGCCGCCGCCTTGGCCTGCGTCCACGCGGCCAGCGCGGCGGCGATGCTGTCGTAGTGACCGGATGGCCAGGAGGTGTTTGGATCATGGTCCGGCAACGCTGCATGCACGATGTAGCGCGTCGCATTCTCCAGCTCCGGCGTCATCCGTCCGTATTCGCCACCACCGAAGTCGGCGGCGAAGCCGTACTGATACGACACCCACACGCCGCGCTTCGGTCGCTGGTTGGCGGGAAACATCAGCCGGCCAAGTTCGGGATCGATCGCCATGCGTCCGCGTGGGATCTGGTAATGCCAGCCGGACAGATCGGCCGGCATCAGTGCCTCGATTGGCACCGGCACGCCCTTCCCCTTCGCTGGCCAGTCCGGCGCCCAGATCTGCACGCTGCGGCCATCGCCATACAGCGCGGCCGACATGCTGGCGTAATCGGCGCGCGGCCCGCGCTCGGCAAAACGCCAGCGCCGCAACGGCAACGGCAGATTGTCCTCGTCGGCGATGTGGGTCGGTTCGGTTTCCTCGATCGGCCGCTGGAACAGCGGCGTGTCGTTGCCGAGCACGCTGAAGCTGAAACAGTGCGGGCCGCGTTCTTCCACGCAGTACGCCGACGTGCGGGTGACCGGATAGCTGCGCAGCCGGCAGGCGAATACGCCGACATCAGGAATGCCGTAACGGCCACGGCGGCGCGAGCTGCCCATGCGGCGCACGTCGACGCTGTGCGCGAATGGATCGAACGCGCCGTTCGCCCAGCCGATGCACTGCAACCGGCCCGGTTCGCGCAGATCGGCGGTACCGCCGCGGTGCGGATGCTGATGGTCGAGATGCTGCATCCAGCCGAGCCGGCGGTAGAACTCGAGCGCGCGCGCCGGCCAGTCGGCGGCGTCACGGGCCAGGTCTTCGAGCAGCGACAGCGTGCCCTTGCGCCGGCGCGCGTCGATCGTGTTGGCCACATCGGCGCGCGGCGCCAGCACGCGGCCGAGGCCCGCCGCGCACGCGCCACCGCCGGCATCCAGCGTCGCCGCTTCCGGCAGCAGGGTGTAGCCGAGCAGGTCGCCGATGTACGGCACTACCCAGTCATCGCAGGTCTCGATGAACCAGTTGTCGTACAGCCGCGCGATGTCCTGCTCCAGCACGTCGGCCTGGGTCGACAGCACGCGCAGAAAGTCGCGCAGCGGATAACCCTGCTCCGCATCGCGCATGCGGTAGACCACCGGCAGCAGGTCGTACAGGCGATCCGGTTGCGCACTCATGGCGTGGCCTCCTGCAGCAGCAAGGTGTCGGGAACATTCGGCGGCAGGTAGGCCAGCTGCGCCGGACGCAGCGTGCCGTGCTCGTCGTAGCGGGCCGGCAACACCGGCACGTATGGCGGCGCCGTCGCGGTGGTCGTGGCGACCGCCTGGGTATGCAACGACGAGCCATCCGCACCCTTGCCGTTGCCGTCGTTGCCACCCACGCCGAAGCCGGCCAGCAGGGTCGCCTCGTCGATGCTGTCGAACGCATCCACGTCGACCCAGGCCACGCCGCGTACGGCCTGCATGCAGGCGACCAGTTCGCTGAGGTAGACGCTCTGCGCCAATGCGCGCCGCTCGAAGCCGAACGCGTCGAGCAGGACCGCGCGCAACACCGGCTCGACCGACTCCCACGCGTAGTCCGGCAGCAGGCCGACCTTCGCGCTCACGGTCAGCGTCAGCAGCTCACGCACGCCCAGGCGCAGCGGCAGCGACGGATCGCCATAACGTTGCAACGCCTGCAGCAGATTGCGGTAGAGGTCGGCAGTCGGGTCGATCGGTACATCGGCCGCACCGGCGATGGTCACCTGCACCAGGTTGCCGAGCTTGCTCGCCGTCACCTTGCCGACGCCACCGAAGGTGCGCGCGAAGTCGGCGTAGTCCGGCACCGAAACCAGCCGGTCCAGCGCCAGCACCGCCAGCGGCACGTTGCGGCGCGCCTGGTCGCGCGTCTCCGCATCGGCACCGCCGGAGGCACGCAGCGGGTTGATCACCTCCTTGACCCCCAGCGGCCTGGTCGCCAGCAGACTGATCTGCTGCGCGCGCACATTGCCCGGCGTGCCGATGCCGTTGCGATACGTGGCGACGACGTTCTCCACGCCGGTCGGCAGGCGTGCGCCGTGGGCACCGTCGCCGAATTGCACCGAGGTCTTGCCGCCGTCGTCGTTGGCGGAGCCGAAGTTGCGTTCGGCCGCGCCGACGAAGGCGAGGTTGCGCGTCTCGTGCCACTGCAGGTCGTTGACGCGCAGCGTGAGCGTGCTCTGCACGCCATCGACGGTGGCGGCGGAGATGTACGTCAGCGGCGACTGCTTCAGCACGAACGCCTGCATCGGCAGCGCTCCGTTGCCGCTGCCGAGTACCTCGCGCCGACTCTCGCCATGCGTGGCGCGCACCACGTTTGCGCGCACCGCCACGCTGTCCCGGCGGTAGCGGTAGGCCAGGCCCTGATTCGCGAACACCAGGGTGCTGTGAACGGTATCGCCCGGCAGCGCGGCATCCGCACCCTGCTCCACCGCGGCCAGCATCACCAGTTCGGCCGTGCTCACCGCATCGGTGCCAGGCACGTCGCTGCGCTGGCCCTCCACGATCACCCAGCGGCCGGCCTTGAGGCCGTCGACCGCGCCGTCGAGGGTGAGCCGGGTGGCGCTGTCCCGGGTTGTGCGCGGGCTGCCGTCATTGGCGATCTGACCGACCGTTTCGGCGATCACCAGCTCGGCCAGCGGCAGCAACTCGCTCTGCGCATGTACCTGGGTGCTGCGCAGGGTCGCCATGTCCGGCGCCTGCCACACGGTCGATCCGTCATCCGCCGATGGATCGTCCAGTGCGATCTCGGTGGTCTTGCCGCTGATGCCATAGCTCAGCTGCGGATGAACCTGCACGCTCCTTGCCCGCGCCACCGTCGGTACGTCACCGGGCGGCTGGATGACCAGGTAGCTTCCCGTCATCACGCCGCCGTAGCCATTGTCCAGGCGCACCACGTTCGGGTTTTCCTCCAGCGGCAGCTCGGCGGTAGTGACCTGCGACGTCGAACCACCGTTGCCATCGGACGTCTGCGTGATGGAGATGCTTTTCGGCGCGTTGTAGCCGAACAGCGCTGCCGCCACGCGCAGCGCATACACGCCACTCAGCGCCGGCGATGGCTCGCCCTGCGGCACACTGGTCCACGCGCGGTAGAAGTTGTCGGCCAGCCGCGTCTCGAAATTCAGCAGCAACTGCGGACGCACATCACTGGCAGAACTGAGCGCGGTGGCGACGCTGCGTTGCAGGCGAAAATTGCTGGCTGGCTGCAGCGTCGGCATGGCAGTCAGCGCGCCGAACAGGGCGGCGAACCCACCTGCACTTTCATTAGCTGGAGGTGCACCAGCCGCCACGGCATCGGCCAGGCTATTCCAGAACTGCAAGCCGACGGGCTGCAACACGGGATCGAGTTCAAGCACCGAGATCGGCCCCTCACGCCGGTGCGCGGTGTACCAATCATCAGGCAAGCCCAGCAGGGCGTCGTTGCGATAAACCATCAACGTATCGCGCAGGCCGGTTGCCTGCACGGTCACCGTGGCGCTGTAGGTGCTGGCACCGATCGTCGCGGTGGCGGCCTGCGCCGCGGTCACGATGGCCTGCGCCAGCGTATCCATCGGCTGCAGTACCACCCGGCTGCGTGCGCTGGCCTGCTGCACCTCGACCGACTGCACCCGCCGGATCGCCTGCACGCCGCCGGCGAGCTCGCCAAACAGGAACAGCAGGCGGTCGTTCGGCTTGAGGTTGCTGGCCGTGCTGCTGATCCATAGCTCGCCGAGGCCGGCGATGTTGTCGAGCGTGATGTTCTGCGGCCGGGTCAGCCGCGGCTGCAGCGCGTTCCACTCGAAGCGCGCATCCAGTGGCTCGGCGGTCTCGAAGGTCTGCATCTGTTCGCCGGGCGCAGGAATCGATTGCGCGCGCGCGCCGGCGGGAATCGTCACCGGCGGCGAATCCTTCTCCACGGTATAGGCGAGGTAAACGCTGGCCGCCACGCCGGGGCGCAGGCGGTAGTCGACCAGTCGCGCCAGCTCCAGTACCGAGCGGCTCTCGGTGGCGGTGCGCAGGTAGCCTTCGTTGGCGATGCGCTCCTGATAGAAGCTGAGCACGTCGGCGCCGATCGCCCAGGCGTCGAGCAGGGCCATCGCCGGATCGTCCGCCTCGCGCGTGCGCAGCCCGGCCAGCGCCGGCCGCGCGGCGTCGCTCAAATCGTCCTGCATGGTGGCGCGAAAGTCGGCGTACGTGCCGACGCGATAGCCGAGGCGGTCCAGCCCCGGCCGGTTGGTCAACGGCAATGGTGTGCCGGCTGTCGTCCCGCAACCGCAGGCGCAGGCGTGCTTGCCACAGGCGCTACAGCAGCTCATCGGCCACCTCCCAGCGTGAACGCGATGCTTCCGTGGTCGGGATGGTCCGGGTCGTCGTCGAGCTGCGCGATCTCGCGCGCGGCCAGATGCAGCACGCCGTCGTCAGGCACTTCGCCCTGCGCACCGCCGTCCATGCGCGCCAGTGTGCGCAGCTCGACATGGGCGACGCCGGTGATCGACTGCGCCTCGGCCAGCAGCCCACCGACGAACACCGGCGCACCCAGCCGCAGCCGATCCGGATGGAAGAAGCCGGGCCTGCCGTCGCGGCGCAAGCCCGCGCTGAACCGATCGCGCAACTCGGTCTCGACATGCGCCCGCAGAAATTCCGGCAACACGCAGACGAACAGCTCGACCCGCAGCGGCACGTAGCAGGCGGCGCGCACTTCGACGTCATGGCCGATGCGGCGAAAGCGTGCCAGCTCATGCCGGATGCGCTGCGCCAGCCCGGCCGGCAGCGTCTCGCGGCCCAGCGGGTCGACCACCACGTCGGCCGCGTACCAGCTGCCGCTCCACTCGAGCGCGGCCGCCGCACCCTGCAGCTCCGGCGCGCGCGCGGCGAACATCGCGTAGTCGTCGGCGACGATCGCCCGCAACGGGTTCGCGCGAAACGCCCCGGGTGCGTACAACTTCACTTCGGCCAGATCCTCCGGCGCGGTGCCGCCGCTGGCCGGCAGCGGGTTGCGCGGCTGCAGCTCGGCCAACAGCACGCCCGACTTCAGCGCCAGCCACACGATGCTGTCGCGGCCCACGTTGCCGGCCGGGCCGTTGCCGATGCGCGCGGCGGCGCGGAAGAAATCGCCGGCCTGCGGCTGCGCGCCGAGCATGCCGTCGCCGAAGCGCAGATGCGCGGCGCCGTCGTCGTCGATCTCGACCACGACATGGCGATCGTCCGGACCGCTTTCCAGCAGGTCGTAGCGCGGCTGCCACTGCCAGCGCGGGTCGGGCGTGCCCGCCACCAGCACGTCGCCGAGTGCGCCGCCATGGACACGCAACTGCGGCAGCGCACGGCGCGGATCGCGCGCCAGCAGCTGGCACACCGGCGCGCCCGACGGCAGCGGCTCGGCCCAGGTCAGCGGCGTATCCGGCAGCACATGGCCGGTGTCGGCAGGCGGCCGCTGCACGTCCTGCACCGCGCCGTCGCAATGGCAGCAGCCGTATTGCGTGCTGCCCGGCACCAGCCAGCAATCCTCGGCCAGCGCGCCACAGCGGGTGCAGGCATCCGGCATCGCGGCGAGCGCGGCGGTCAGTCCGGGATAGTCGCCATCGTCGCCACTGGGCGTGCAGATCGCCGTCGAGGTGCACTGACCGCGCACGTGTTCGCCGTGATCGACCAGCAGCACGTTGCCACGCGCCAGGCTCACGTCCTGCAGCCGGGCACAGTCCGGCGACGGCGTGCGCACCGACAGGCACAGGTCGAACGGCAGCGCGTCGCAGGCATCCCACGCAACTTCCAGCAGCAGGCTGCCGTCGAGCGGATCGACGGACGTCTGGACGTCCGTCAGCCGCACCGCATGCCGATGCGCGGGGTCGGCATCGGCGGGCTTGCCGGTCTGCGGCCCCAGCACTTCCTCGAAGATCAGCAGGTCGCCCCGCTGCAGTTTGAGCCGGCGCTCCGGCGCTTTCGCGATCGTCACCGATGCCGGATCACCCGACGCAGGCGCTGTCGACGCTGCCGCCGGCCGTGTGTCGACCAGGGTGGCGCGGGTGCTGCCGCGCGGCAGGCAGCACATTTCATCGCCCCAGGTGTGCAGGCCGATCGCGCTGTGCGCAGCGACCACGTCGAGCGTGGTGGCGCCGTCCAGCGGCATCGGCTCGAACCGCAGCGCGCCCTGCGCCCGCGCCGCGTCGAGCTGGCTTGCGTCGATCACGCCCGGGCGCGGATTCATCTGCCCCGGCGGTGGCACCAGCAACAGCAGGTTGTCCAGCGGCAGACTCAGGTTGGCGTTCGAATTCAGCGCGACGAAGGCGCGCGCGTTGCAACCCTCGTGCATGCGGTAATCGACCAGCCGCGCATGCCGGCGCACCGAAATGCGCCGGCGCGCGGTGCCGAGGTAGGCCTCGGTGGCCACCGCGTCCTGGTAGTAGCTGAGGTAATCGGCGGTATACGCCAGCGTCTCCACCAGCGCGATGCCGATGTCCGGCACGTGCCGTTCCTGCCATGCCGGCAGGTCCAGCGCGATGCGATCGAGGAACAGCTGGCGGAAGCTGGCGTAGTCCTTGGCCAGGTAGTTGATTTCGGGTGCCGGCAGCGGTGCCTGCACGCACGGCATCTCGTCCGCGCAGTCCTGCGTCTTCGCGCAACCGAGGCGAAAATGCAGGGCGACGCAGGCATAGCGCGGGTCGAAACCCGGATAGGCGATCCAGCCGGTCGCATCGCGACCTGAGGCTGCATCCACCAGGCACAGGCAGTACGCCGTGTGGTCGCCTTCGCGATCGAGCACCACGCGCAGGCAGGCGTCGTCGTGCAGCTCCGGTTCCAGTTCGGGGTTGACGCTCAGCACGCGCAGGCCGGTGATGCGGTCGCCGCCGCTGATGCGCACGTTCGCCACGCCCAGCCCCTGCGGGATTTCGCCGAACAGGTGCACGCACAGGCTCGTGCCGTCGTCGCCCACCTCGACGTAGTCGATGCCGTTGAGCGTGCCGGCCTGGCGCAACTTTTCTCGCCGCGCAGGCACGCTACAGGCCGGCAGCGTCAGGCAGCCGATCACGCCGCGGCTCGCGGTTTCGTTCGCGCTATTCATGGCAGGCTCCGCACGAAGCTGTCACTGCGCGTATCGCCGCTGGCACGCACGGTGTAGCTCAGCTCGACGCGCAGGCTGGCGTCCTCGCTGCTCACCTCGAGCGAACCGACATCGATCACGTCGCCGAGCCAGCGTTGCAGCGCCGCCTGCAAGGTGAACTGCAGCGCCGCGGCCAGCTCCGGGCTGTTCGGTGCGAACACCAGCTGCAGCAGGCCGCTGCCGAAGTCCGGCCGGTTCACCCGCTCGCCC
>JBEPVP010000063.1:0-18402 GCA_041690935.1 Rhodanobacter sp. | reverse complement strand
TGGCGCCCGAAGCTGGACTCGAACCAGCGACCCCCTGATTAACAGTCAAGTGCTCTAACCAGCTGAGCTATTCGGGCGTGAGCTGGGTAGTTTGTCGGGGCTGCGTCTAGCTGTCAAGCCGTCGCCGACATGTCCCCGCACATCTACTATGCAGTCAGCACCCGATAGCACGGTACGTATGCGGTGCCGCCGGGCAGCTTCATCCGGTGCTGCTCGACGAACGCCTGCAACAGCTTGTCCAGCGCGCGCATGATGTCCGCGTCGCCGTCGATGTCGAACGGGCCATGCTGCTCGATCGCCTGCACGCCCTCCTCCTTCACGTTGCCAGCCACAATGCCGGAAAACGCCCGGCGCAGATCCGCCGCCAGCTCGTGCCGCGGGCGGTCACGATGAATCTGCAACGCGCGCATCGCCTCATGCGTGGGACGGAACGGCAACTGGAATTCCTGCGGAATCCGCAGCGCCCAGTTGAAGAAGAACGCGTCCTTGGTGTCCAGCCGGTTGTGGCGCACCTTGTCGATGCCCTTGATCATCGCGCGCGCCACCTCGGCCGGATCGTCCACGATGATCTGGTAGTGCTGCGCGACCTCCTCGCCGAGGGTCAGCCGCAGGAAATGATCGATCTGCTCGAAATAGGCCGCCGACTGACGTGGCCCGGTGAAGATCAGCGGGAACGGCGTGCCGGCGTTGTCCGGATGCAGCAGGATGCCCAACAGGTAGAGGATCTCCTCGGCCGTACCCACGCCGCCCGGAAACACGAGAATGCCGTGACCCATGCGCACAAAGGCCTCAAGCCGCTTCTCGATGTCCGGCATGATCACCAGGTGGTTGACGATCGGATTCGGCGATTCGGCGGCGATGATGCCCGGCTCGGTGATGCCGATGTAGCGGTTGTTCCGCCGCCGCTGCTTGGCATGCGCGATGGTGGCGCCCTTCATCGGCCCCTTCATCGCACCCGGCCCGCAGCCCGTGCAGATGTCCAGCCCACGCAAACCGAGCTGGTAACCGACCAGCTTGGTGTAGTCGTATTCGTCGCGCGAGATCGAGTGGCCGCCCCAGCACACCACCAGGTTGGGATCGATGTGCGGCTTCAGGATGCGCGCGTTGCGCAGGATCTCGAATACGCTCTGGGTCAGTCCGGCCGAGCCGTCCAGGTCGAAACCGATCTGCTCCAGCTGGGTCGACACGTAGACGATGTCGCGCACCACCGCCACCAGCAGTTCGTTGATGCCGCGAATGATCTGGCCGTCCACGAAGGCCTGTGCGGGCGCATGGCTGAGCTCGATCTTGATGCCGCGATCCTGCTGCAACACCTGGATATCGAAATCCGGATATTGCTCGAGAATCGCTCGCGGATCGTCGCTGACGTTACCCGATGTCAGCACCGCCAGTGCGCAACGGCGCAATAGCGCATGGAGACCCGAGTCACTGGCGCCGCGCAGCCGCACCACCTCATTGCGGGAAAGAATATCCAGACCGCCGACCGGCGAAATCCGCGCACTGACGGTAGCTGACTTGCCGCGCAATCCGGCGTTGGTGTCATTCATTCGAAGAGTTCTCCCGACCACTTGTTTACACGTGTATGTCCGCGCAAGGTTGCGGCGGACCGGTTAGCTTCCTGCGCAGGCGCCGTCCGGTCAAGCCAACAAAAAAAGCCGGCACCCTTGCGGGTACCGGCCGTGTTTCAGGCAACGGCTTACTCAGAAGGTATAACGCACCGTGGCCAGGATCGACCAACGCTGGGTCGGGCCATTCAACTCATCCGCACGCGGCAGCGGCAGCGGGCTGTAGTTGCCGTTGCTGTCCTTGTAGGCCGCCTTGCTGATGTCGTAGATGGGCTTGCCGGAGGCATCCACACCACCGAAGTCGGCCAGGTTGCGTACCAGCGGGAAGCTGGCACGATGATCCACGCCCCATTTCTTGTTGAGCATGTTGCCGAGATTGTAGACATCCAGGCGCAGCATGCCCTTGTTGCCCTTGAACAGACCCGGGATCTCCTGACTGAAACTCAGGTCGATCTGATTGATCCAGGCTGCGCGAGCACCGTTGCGGCTGGCGATCGCGCCCTTGTGATCCTTCAGGTACTTGTCGTTGTCGATGTACTGCCAGAACGAGTCCTGCTGTGCCTGCGTGGTACCCGGGGCGAAGCTGATATCGCCCTTGTTCGGGATATACGCCAGGTCAGAGACAAAGCCGTCACCGTTGGCGTCATTGCCAAAGCGCCAGCTGTACGGGGTGCCCGAGTGGCCGTCATAGAACGCGGTGGCGCTGGTGGCATAGTCGCCAAAGAAGCGGTGCTGCCAGGTCAGCGAGGCGATCACGCGCTTCGGGATCGAGTAGCTGGAGGTGCTCGCCTTGTTCTCGTTCGGGTTCACCCAGACGGTGTTGCTGTAACTCGAACGGGCCACGCTCGAGGTGCCCGGGTTCACTTCCGTGGCGCGGCTCCAGGTGAAGCCGGCCATGGCGGACCATTCGTCCGCAAACGGCTTCTTCAACGCCAGGCTGAGACTGTCGGCGCTGCCCTGGTCGCTGTTGGCCAGGTTGATCACCGCATCGCCAAACGCCGGGTTGGCATTCGAACGCGCCGTGTTGCCGTTGCTGCCACCCGTCGGGTTGCTGTAGTAGGTGAATCGGCCGTCAGGCAGCACGCCGGTGGGCGCACCGATGTTGAGGTTCTGATACCAGATCGCATTGCGATTCTTGATGTGCTCGTAGTCAGCACTGAACACCACGTTCCACCACGGCAGCTCACGGTCGAAGCCGAGCGACATTTTCCACACGCTCGGGATCCGGAAGTTGTCGCTGACCGTGCTGACCGCCATCTGCGCGCCCCGTGCGCCGGGGACCGGTGCGGATCCGCCATTCTGCGCATTCGGATCAGCGCTGAAGGGCGGCAAGCCGGTCGTCGTATTGCACGCGCTCTGGGTCGGACCGCAGTTGTACTGCACCTGGGTCACGCCGGAGTTCTGGTAGATATTGCCCAGCCACACGCTCGGCGGATTCGAGATGAACAGACCCGCGCCACCACGCAGCTGCATCATGCGCTCGGTGTCGAAGCTGTAGTTGAACGACGCGCGCGGCTGCACCTGGCGGTTGCCGTTGATGGTGCTGGTGTTGGTGTGACCGAAACCACCCTGGGCCGAAACGCAATTGGCGGCGACAACGGCTTGCCCCGGGGCCGCGGCATAGCAGGGGTTGTACAGCGGGCGGTCGCTGGTCAACGGAATGTCGACGCGGAAGCCGTACTGCACGGACAGGTTCGAGTTCACCTGCCAGGTATCCTGCAGGAACAGGCCGTATTCCTTCAGCTCGAAATTGGCCGCGACATCACTCAGGCCCAGACCCGCAGCCGGTGCGTTGTAGCGATACTGGTAGTACGTGCCGGCATTGAAATCGGCGAGCGTATTGAACTGGTAGCTGCCGAAGGCGTTCTGCAGGAACAGGTTGTAGTACTGGCCGCGCTGGTAGTCGAAACCGCCCTTCACGGTGTGGTCGCCCAGATACAGCGTGCCGGCCCAAGCCGCATTCAGCGTCTTCACGTGCAGCACGTTGGCCTGGCTGGAATACTCGGTGCCGAACTCGACGCCCGGCGAGCTGCTGCTGCTGGTGCAGCCGGCGGTGCCGTTCACGCACACCGAGACATCCGGGCTGGCGGTGCCGTTGTACGGTCCACGGACCTGATTGAAGTCCGCATAGGAAACGGTGGTGTCGGTGGAGAACATGTCCGACCAGTCATCGTAGAAATGCAGCGCATAGCTCTTGTTGTCGACGTTGGTCTTGTACCAGCCGCTGGACAGCACCAGGATGTTGTTGTTGCCAGTGATGATCGGCTTGTTTTCCTTGGTCTGGCTGTAGGTGAAGCTGGCGCGGTGGTTGTTGGTGATGTTCCAGTCGATCTTGGCCAGGTAGCGCTTGTCCTGCAGGTCGGAGCTGCCACCGTTGAGGCCACCGACGTCGGCAAACCCTTTGGCCTTGGCCGCCGCGGTGATGTCATCGACATTCTGCTGGGTCAGACCACGAACCTCAGTGGTCGCGCCGGAACCCTCCACACCGTACTGGGATGACGGACCGATCTGCGTGCTCTTCTCGTACGAAGCGAAGAAGAACAATTTGTCCTTGATGATCGGACCACCCACCGTCGCGCCGGCCGTCCAGCTACGACGGAAACCGCCATACGGCTGGCCGTTGTAGTCGGCGATCATGTCGTCGCGGTTCTGGAACGCGTAGTAGACGGAGCCGTGGAAATCGTTGGTGCCGCTCTTGGTCACCGCATTGACGATCGCGCCAACACCGCGGCGGGTGGCCACGTCGTAGTTGGCCGTCGAGATGTTGTATTCCTGGATCGTATCCTGCGAAATCGGCGTGCCCAGCGTTGGCAAGCCATTCGCGTTCAGGCCGAACGGATCGTTGGCGCTGACCGAGTCCACCGTGATGTTGTTGTAGCGGCTGTTCTGGCCGATGGCGGAGATCTCGCCGCGATCACGATCGGAAATCACGATACGCGGATCGAGGCGCACGATGTTCTGGATGGAACGACCGGGCGTCGGGGTTGCCTCCAGCTCACGCTGCGAAACATTGGTCGAGATGCCCTTGTTGTCCGATGAGAACGTCTGCGTCAGTGCATTGGCCGAGACCGTGACGCCGGAAAGATCCTTGACGTCCTTGGCCTGTCCTGCGCCCATGGTCAGATTGACCGGGGTTTCCTGCGCCAATTGCAGATACACGTTGTCTTGCTCGGCCTGCGTCAGACCAGCCTTGGACACGGTGACGTCGAATGGGCCACCCACGCGCAAACCCTGCGCGGCGTAGCGGCCGCTGGCATCGGTGGTAGTGATCTTGGTGGTTCCGGACGGCTCATGCACGATCTGCACGATGGCGCCGGCAACCGGCTGGCCACTCGCGTCAAGCACGCGACCACTGATCGCGGAGGAAGTGTCCTGCGCCATGGCGGGCACGGCGGCGGCCAGCAACGAGGCAATGGCAAACGGCAGGAGTTTGGCGCGAATTCGGCTATTCATTCTTGATCGACCCTCAGGCTCGCAACGGAAATTTACGTTTCAAGGTACAAACGCGACCTGCCCGGCATACGCCAGGCGCAACATCGATCTGCGCTTGATCCCGGTTTTGATACGTCCCGAACTCATCGACACGATGGATTCAGGACACTTCAGCTCGCGGATCCTTCCCGGCCACCAGCTGATTGTTAAGCGGATTTTAACGATATTGTATGACACTTTTGCAACGTTGGCACCTCACTTGCCGGCCAACGCACCATTCCCGAAAAATATCAGAATGGTTTTAAAATCAGCCACTTGACGCACACTGGCGGGGAAATGCTTTGCAGGAGCCATGGCTACAGCGGCGCCTGCCCGATCTCTAGCCCATCTCAACCGGTTTGCCGAGGTAGCGCGCACGTTTGGCGGGTTTCAGGTTCGCCAAGTCCAGCATCACCAGTCCGTCCACGCAGCCGGAAAACCCCGGATCCTCGCCGAAGTCGAGAAACTGCACGCCTTCGGGTTCGACCAGGTCCACATACTGGCGATAGAGCACCGGCAGGCTGACGCCCAGCGCATCCAGGTGATGCTTCAGCTTGCCCAGGCCGGCAGACGCGTCCAGACCTTCCATCGCCTCGCGCACACCTTGCACGACATCGGGCGCGACCACGAACGGCTGCCGTGCCGCAGCCAGTCCCGGCGCGCCGAAATAGTGCTGGTGCGCCACGGCGATCCATTCGCGCGCCTCGCGCGGCAGGTTGACCGACATGCTGACCGGGCCGAACAGGTAATGCAGCTCGGGATGTCGCTGCAGATACAGGCCGATGCCCTGCCACAGCTGATCGAGCGCACGCGAACGCCAGTACGCCGGCGCCACGAAACTGCGTCCCAGTTCCATGCCCTGCGCCAACCGTGATTCCAGCGCGGGCGAATAGTTGAACAGGCTGGAGGTATACAGGCCGGCCATGCCGCGTTCGGCGATCAGCCGCCCGCCGTGACCGAAACGGTATGAGCCAATGATGCGCAGCGCCTGCGCATCCCACAACACCAGATGTTCGTAGTGGGCATCGTAGGCATCCAGGTCGCGACGCGCGCCGGTGCCTTCGCCGACCTTGCGGAAGGTCAGCTCGCGCAACCGGCCGATCTCGCGCATGACCACGCTGTCGAGCGCGCCCTTGAACAGCCACGCCTGCTTGCCATCGCCCAGATCGGCCAGTTTCTCGCAGCGGAGCAGTTCCGCGGCCACCTGCTCGGCCACCTCCGGCAGCGCCAGCGGTGCCTGCCCGCCAAAGACCAGGCCACGATGCTGGCCGACCCGGTAGACGTGCCGACGCATCAGCCTGGCGGCCTGCTTCGATGAACCGTCACTGCGTTGGGCGAGTTCCTCGGCACTGACCAACGCGCCGATGCTGAAGCCGATGCGCCGCTTGCCCGGCGCCACCGCCTCGCGCGGAAGCATCGCCGTGCTCAGCGGCCTGGCCAACATCGAGAGGCCGTAGAACATGGCCGAATTGCGCGCCGCGACATGCACCGGCAACACCGGCGCCTTGCTGCGCAAAGACAGCCGCGCAAAGCCGTCCGACCACTCCCCGTCGCGCACCCCGCCCGGGCGCACGCGCGAGACTTCGCCAGCGGGAAACATGATCAATGCCTGGCCTTGATCCAGCGCACGGTAGATGCCGCGCAGTCGTGATGCCGCGCCTTTGCCGAACACGTCCACCGGCAACATCAAGTTGCCCAGCTGCGGAATCACCGCCAGCCAGTCGTTGCCGAGAAAACGCACATCGCGGCGCACCGAGCCGATCAGCTGCAGCAAGGCCAGCGCGTCCTGCATGCCCAGCGGATGATTCGCCACCACCAGCAACGGGCCATCGACCGGGATGTGCTCGCGCTCACGCGGATTGACGTGGTAGCTGGTGCCGAGCACCTCCAGCACACGCTCGACAAAGTCGAAGCCTTCGGCTGCACCGACCCGATGCAGCACGCGGTTGAAGCCGTCTTCATCGGCCAGCCGCCCGAGCAATCCGGCCATCGGGCGCCGAATGCGCGGATACTGCGCCAACCATGGCAGGCGTTCGGTCAGGGACTGTTCGATACTTAGCATGACTGCGCCCTCGTATTCGACCATCCTGGCGATGAATTATGACAGCAGGACGGTCATCCGAAGCGAACCCGGTGACACATTCGGCGCTGCCGTTGTTTCAAACATTCAGGTGCAGGAACGAGGCCACCCCGGCCATGAACATCTGCACCGACAGCGCGATCAGCAGCATGCCCATTACGCGCTCCAGCGCCGTGAGCACGCTCTCGCCGAGCCAGCGGAACAGGTAGGTGGCGCTGAGCAGGATCAACGAGGTGGCGAGCCAGGCCAGCAGCAACGCAATCACCCAGTCGGCGGTGCGGACCGGCTGGGTATTGGTCAGCAGCAGCAGCGCGGCCATCGCCGACGGGCCGGCCACACCAGGAATCGCCATCGGCACGATGAACGGTTCACCCTGGCCGGGCTTGCCGAAGATGCCGCCGCCGTCGGCCGGCGGAAACACCATGCGGATGCCGATCAGGAACAGCACGATGCCGCCGGCAATGCTGATCGAATCGGGCTTCAGCTGCAGCAACTGGAGCATGTGCTGGCCGCCGAACAGGAACGCCAGCAACACGCCCAGCGCGATCAGCAACTCACGCACCATCACCCTGCGCCGGCGCTTCGGCGGCACGTCCTTCAACAGGCTCAGGAAGAACGGAATGTTGCCCAGCGGATCCATGATCAGAAACAACATGATTCCCGCCGACAACGTGGTCATCTGCGTTTCCATCTCAGCTCCCTGTCTGGTGAGGCGCTCGCTGCTCCGGTAGCCCCGGAACCCCTGTTCAGTCGACCCGAAGGTCCAGTACTGCGCCGCGCGCTGCCATGCCCTGCGCGCTGAGCAGATAGATCGCCGCGGCAGCGGCGGCATCCGGCAGTGGGCGCTGCATGATGTCTTCGCCGAAATACGCCAGTTGCCGCAGCGCCGTGCGCATCGGCGCCGGCAGCATGGCATGGACGCGCAACGCACTGGCGTCGGTCTCTTCGTGCAGGATCGCCACGAAGCGCTCCAGTGCTGCTTTCGACACGCCGTAACCGCCCCAGTGCGCACGTTGCAGCAAGGCCGGATCGTCCAGCACGAACACCGCCGCGCTGTCACTGGCCTGGGTCAGCAGCGGCAGGCAGGCCTGGGTCAGCGCGAACGGTGCATTCACGTTGACATGCATCGAACGCAACCAGGCGTCGGGCTTGTGCATGCTGATCGGCGTCAGCCCGGCAAAACTGACGGCCGCGTGCACGATGCCGTCAAGCCGGCCGAAATCGCGTTCGAGCCCCTCGGCCAGCGCGGTGTACTCGCGCGGCGTGGCCACTTCCATGTCCAGCGGATGGATCACCGGCTCGGCCAGACCCTCGGCGCGCATCGCGTCGTACAGCTGCTCCAGCTGGCGTTTGCGCTTGCCGGTGATCACCACCGTGGCGCCCGCGCGCGACGCCGCCCGCGCCACCGCGCCACCGAGCCCACCATAGGCGCCGGTAACCAGCACCACCCGCTCGGCCAGGGTGTCGGCCGCCGGCAGCCATCCGTCCGGCAAGCGCACAGCAGGCAGCGTCGTCAAGATGCGACCCCGGCCACGTCGCTGGCCATGCGGCTCAATTCGCCGGCGGATTTCAGATCCTCGATGATGTCGCAGCCACCGATCAGCTCGCCCTGGATGAACAGCTGCGGGAAGGTCGGCCAGTTCGCGAAATGCGGCAGCGCCGCGCGAATCTGCGGATCGGCCAGCACGTTCACCGCGTGGAACGCGGCGCCGGCTTCGGTCAGCGCCTTCGCGGCGCGGCTGGAGAAGCCGCACTGCGGAAATTGCGGCGTGCCCTTCATGAAAAGCACGATGGGATGCTCGGCCAGCATCGCCTTGATTTGCTCGTTGATGTCCATAGTTCGGTGTTTCATCTTTACAATGCAGGCAGACCGATATTGTATCAGTCACCCGTCGGCTGCCGTCCGCTGCGCCGACCACTTCTCCCCCCAGCCACCGCTAAGGAGCCTCATCATGGCGATTGAACTTCCCCCGCTCCCGTACGAAAAGAACGCCCTGGAGCCGCACATTTCCGCCGAAACGCTGGAGTTTCACTACGGCAAGCATCACCAGGCCTACGTGACCAACCTCAACAAGCTGATCGAAGGCACCGAGTTCGCGGACGCCAAGCTGGAAGACATCATCAGGAAGTCGTCCGGCGGCGTGTTCAACAACGCTGCGCAGGTCTGGAACCACACGTTCTACTGGAATTCGATGAGCCCCAAAGGCGGCGGCGAGCCCAGCGGCAAGCTGGCCGATGCGATCACCAAGGCGTTCGGTTCGTTCGACAAATTCAAGGAAGAATTCAGCAAGTCCGCTGCCGGCAACTTCGGCTCCGGCTGGACCTGGCTGGTGCAGCGCCCGGACGGCTCGCTCGGCATCGTCAACACGTCAAATGCCGCCACGCCGATCACCGGCAGCGACAAGCCGCTGTTCACCACCGACGTGTGGGAACACGCGTATTACATCGACTACCGCAACGCCCGCCCGAAATATGTGGAAGCGTTCTGGAATCTGGTGAACTGGGAATTCGCGGCCAAGAACCTGGCCTGATCCTCTCTGATTGAAACAAAAACGGAGCCCATGTGGCTCCGTTTTTTTATGGTTGGATTCCGCCTGATTCAGTCCAGTGCCTGCAGCACCGGTGCAACTTGCGCCTCGCGGCCCAGCGCCGCGGCGATTCCGTTCAACCGGGCTGCCAGTTGCCCGGCATCCGGCGCGCACACCGTGGCATGGCCGACCTTGCGGCCCGGCCGTGCCTGCTTGCCATAGTCGTGCCAGTGCGCATCGACGCCCTGCAGCAACACAGCCGCATCGGGCAGCTCGCCGATCCAGTTGAACATCGCCGACATCCCGCGCGCGCCGGTGTCGCCCAGTGGCAGGCCGAGTACCGCCCGCACATGGTTCTCGAACTGGCTGGTGAGCGCGCCCTCGATGGTCCAGTGACCGGAGTTGTGCACGCGCGGGGCCATTTCGTTGCCCAGCAGTTCGCCGTCCTTGACGAACAATTCCAGCGCGAACACGCCCACATAGTCCAGCCGCGCGGCCAGCGTGCGGGCGAGATCGGTGGCGCGCTGCTGCAGTTGTTCGATGTCCGGTGCCGGCGCCAGGCTCATCGCCAGCACTCCGTCGGTGTGCCAGTTGCGGGTCAGCGGCCAGGTGCGGAATTCACCATCGCGGCCACGTACAGCGATCACCGACAGCTCGCGCTCGAACGGCACGAACGCCTCCAGGATCAAGCCATGCTTCGACGCCTGCGCGCCGAGCGCGGACCATGCCGCATCCGCATCAGCCATTTCGCGAAGCCGGAACTGGCCCTTGCCGTCATAGCCGAGTCGGCGCGTCTTCAGGATCGCCGGCGCACCCACCGCGGCCAGCGCTTGATCCAATTGCTCGCGCGTATCCACGGTCATGAACGCGGGCGTGGGCAGGCCACATTCGCGAAACAGGGTTTTCTCGGCCAGTCGGTCCTGCGCCACCGCCAACGCCTGTGGCGAGGGGAAGACCACCACGCGCTCGGCCAGCCAGCGCGCCGTGTCGGCCGGCACGTTCTCGAAATCGAAGGTGACCACGTCGACCTGCGCGGCAAACGCTTCCAGCGCGGGGTAATCGGTCCAGTCCGCTACCACCAGCGGCGCGACCTGACCGGCACAGGCATCGGCGGAACCGTCCACCGCCAAGGTCTTCACGCCCAGCGGCGCCGCTGCCAGCGCCAGCATGCGCGCCAGCTGACCACCGCCAAGAACGCCCAGCACGGGCTGCCGCCGTTCGCTCATTGGCGGGGATCCGGCTGTTCGAGCACGGCCTGGGTCTGGCGTGCGCGCCAATGGTCCAGTGCGCTGGCCAGCGCCGGATCGTGCAATGCCAGCACCGCGGCAGCCAGCAACCCCGCATTGACCGCGCCGGCGCGCCCGATGGCCAGGGTGCCGACCGGGATGCCGGCGGGCATCTGTACAATCGACAGCAGCGAGTCCATGCCATTCAGCGCCTGCGACTGCACTGGCACGCCGAATACCGGCAGGCGGGTCTTGGCCGCCACCATGCCGGGCAGATGGGCGGCGCCGCCAGCACCGGCGATGATCACCTGGATACCGCGCGCACGCGCCTGTTCGGCGTAACTGAACAACAGATCCGGCGTGCGATGGGCGGATACCACCTGCACCTCATGCACCACACCCAGCTCGGTCAGCACATTGGCCGCATGCTGCATGGTTTCCCAGTCCGAACGCGAACCCATCACGACGCCAACACGCGGCGGCTTGGTTGTTCCTGTCATGGTCCGGCCGTCCAAAAACGGCTATTGTACGGGCTTTCCCAGCCTCGGCACACCCGCAAACCCATCATGGACAAGCGCCTACTCGACATCCTGTGCTGCCCGGTCAGCAAAACGCCGGTGCGCCCGCTGAACAAGCGCGAGCTTGATGCTCTGAACGACGCGATCGCCGCCGGCAAGGTCGATTCCGTGGCCGGCCTGGGGGTGCGCGAGCGCATTGCCGAGGCCCTGATCACCACCGATCGCAAGGTGATCTACCGGGTCGAGGATGGCATCCCGGTGATGCTGCCGGAGGAAGGCATCGGCACGCTGCAGCTGACGGATTTCCCGGCGGCCTAGCGCCCTCGTCGGTCGCCCGGGCGGCCCTGCCAGCTCCGGAATGACACGGGCACCCGCTTTGGCTTATCGTCGACATCTGAGCGACCCGATCGGGTTCAATTGCGCATCGCGAATGTTCCAGGGGTTTGGCGATGAACGAAGCCAATGATTCATCCAGAGTCATCAACTTGAGCCAGCGCCTGGATCCTGCCAGCGAGCGCGTCGGCGAGTTGCTGAGCGCGGTGCGCAGCATCGCCGCCAAGCGTCTGCAGCAATGGATCGGCAACGCCTTTGAACATGTCGACGACGCGCTGTTCGACCTGGCCGAAAAGGCGGACAACAACGCCGCGCAGATGCATTATTTCGACGGCATGCGCGAGGTACGCAAACGCCGTCCCGCGGTGGAGCGCAACTTCCTGGGCGCGATCAGCCGCAGCCTCGGCGAAATGACCCACCCAACGCCGCCGCCCCCAACCACCCCCGCCGTGTTGCCGGGCACGGTCGAGTTGACCCTGGTCGCGGACAACGAGCTGGAGGAATCGCTGGCGATCACCAGCATGATCGGCAAGAACGAATCGCGGCTGTCGCGCGACCTGTTCGCGGTCAACCAGCGGCTGTCGGTGATCTGCGGCGGCCACAAGATTGACGACGCCAGCAATCCGGTCGCGCCGGCGATCCTGGCCCAGGCATTTCGCCAGGCGCTGCACGAACTCAGCGCGGACATGCGCGTCAAGCTGATCATCTACAAGCTGTTCGACCGTTACGTGCTGTCGTCGCTGGAGGAGCTCTACCAGGAAATCAACACCGAGCTGGTGCGTGCGGGCGTGCTGCCGCAGCTGCGCCATGAAGTGCTGCGCGGCGGCAGCGCGAAGGCGAACGGTGCCGCCGCCCAGGCTGGCGACGATCAGGCGGCCGGGACGGCCAACGCGATGGCCGACGAGGCCGGCGACATTCCCAGCGACTTGCTGCAAACCCTGCACGCGCTGTTCAGCGCGCGCCGCGGCCCCGCCTCCGGCGGCGTCGCCGGTGGTGGCAACGCCGGCATGCACGCGATGAGCGGGCCGCTGCCCTCGGCGAACGAATTGCTTGGCGCGCTCAGCGTGCTGCAGAGTCAGATCGCCAGCGCCGGCCCGTTGCCCTACGCCCAGCCGGACGATGCCGCCCAGCTCAGTCGCGAAGTGCTGCTGCTGAAGGGCCAGCTGCTGACCCAGATCGGTGCGTTGCGCGGCGAGCGGCCCAGTCACGTCGCCACCATCGACGAGGACACCATCGACCTGGTCGGCATGCTGTTCGAATTCATCCTGGAAGACCGCAACCTGCCTGTCGCGATGCAGGTCATGCTGGCGCGGCTGCAGATTCCCTATCTCAAGGCGGCCATTCTCGATCGAAAGCTGTTCGCCCACCGCCAGCATCCGGCGCGCCGGCTGCTGGACGGCCTGGCCGAACAGGCCAAGGGCTGGTCGGAAGAGTCCGATCGCGACCATCGCCTGCACGAGAAGGTGAAGTCGATCGTCGACCAGCTGCTGCACGATTTCGACGACGACATGGGCATCTTCGACCGCCTGCTGGTGGACCTGCAGCAATTCCAGGACATCAACAAGCGCCGCTCCGAACTGGCTGAGCAACGCGTGGCCGAATCCACCCGCGGCCGCGAGAAACTCGAGTTGGCGCGCCGCCGCGCCGCGCGCGAGATCCTCGATCGCATCGGCGACCACAAACTGCCACCGCTGGTGCACAGCATCCTCGCGCGGGCGTGGGCCAATCACCTGGTGCTGACCCTGCTGCGTCAGGGCGAAACATCGCCCGAATTCCGGAGTGCATTGCGCTTTGTCGACGATTTCATTGCCAGCACCCGGCCGGCAACCCATCCGGAAAGCCGCCAGACGCTGCGTCAGATGCTGCCCGGAATCGAACGCGTCCTGCGCCAGGGCCTGACCAATGTCGCGTTCCAGGAGCAGGACATCGACCGTCTGCTCGGCCAGTTGCGCACCTACTATCGACAGCAGCTCGGCGAGAAGCTGGACGAGGTGGAGGCCGGCACGGTCGTCGAGGAGGACGCCGTCATGCTGGCGATGCCCGACAGCATCCAGCCGATCATCGACCACGATGCCGCTCAGCCCGAGGATGCCGACGATGGCGAGGAAACCGTCGAGGTCCCGCTGGACAGTCCCGAGTGGCATCAGGTGCTGGCGCTGCAACCGGGCAACTGGCTGGAGTTCTGCCTCGCCGATGAGGCGATCACCCGCGCCAAGCTGTCGTGGATCAGCCCGATGAGCGGGCGCTACCTGTTCGTCAACCGGCGTGGCCTGAAGGTGGCGGATTATCCGCCGCAGGAACTGGCCGCGCTGCTCGCCGATGGACAGGCCCGCGTGCTCGCTGCCAACGCCTTGTTCGACCGTGCGATGAGCGCCATCGTCGGCAAGTTGAGCCAGCCGGACAACACACCGGCCGCGGCTGCCGAATGAGTCACTTGCCATTGCCTGCGGCACCAGATGCCGCACAGATCGCCGTTGATGTCGAACGCGCCCTCGCCGAGGATCTGGGCCAGGGCGACGCCACCGCGGAGCTGTTGCCGAGCGATGCTCATGCGCACGCCGTCCTGACCTGCCGCGATGCGGCCGTGATCGCCGGCACGCCCTGGTTCGATGCCTGCTTTCGCCGCCTCGATCCGGTGGTCCAGATCGACTGGCAGGTGCATAACGGTGAGCGGGTCGACCCCGGCGCCGTGATCTGCCGGCTGGGCGGACACGCCCGTTCGCTGGTCACCGCCGAACGCTCGGCGCTGAACTTCCTGCAGCTGCTTTCTGCCACCGCCACGGCAACCGCCGCCTGCGTCGCTGCCGTCGCCGGTACCGGTGTGCGCATCCTGGATACCCGCAAGACCATCCCGGGGCTGCGCATTGCGCAGAAGTACGCGGTGCGTTGCGGCGGCGGACACAACCACCGCATCGGCCTGTACGACGCGATCCTGATCAAGGAAAACCACATCATTGCCGCCGGCGGCATCGCAGCCGCGGTGCTGGCGGCGCGCCGGCTGCATCCGGATCTGCTGCTTGAGGTCGAGGTGGAGAATCTCGACGAACTGGCGCAGGCGCTGGACGCCGGCGCCGACCGCATCATGCTGGACAATTTCGACCTTGCCCAAATGACCGAAGCGGTGCGCCGCACCGCCGGCCGCGCACCGCTGGAGGTATCCGGCAACGTCGATCTGCACACCATCAGCGAATTTGCGCGCACCGGCGTCGACTTCATCTCGGTCGGTGCGCTGACCAAGCACGTGCGCGCCGTTGACCTGTCGCTGCGCTTGCAACTGGTCTGAACAGCATCCCGGCTTGCACACGGCCCGTCGCGCCCACACACTCCGGGCATGAGTGACCTTTCCAATCTTCTGCTGTTGCTGGCCCTCGGCGGCATCGTCGGCTTGTGGCTGAAGCTCAGCGTGGCGCGTGAGCGGGCGGTGCTGGAGGCACGGCGGCAATGCCATCAGCATGGCCTGCAGTTGCTGGACGAAACCGTGGGGCTACGCGGCGTGCGCCTGCGCCGGGTCAACGGCTTGCGCATGATCGAACGCTGCTACGGCTTCGAGGTAAGCGTGGATGGCCACGACCGCGAGCCGGGCCGGCTGTGGATGATCGGCCATACGCTCAACAGCCTGAGCCTGCCGACGATCGAGCGGCTGGCGCAGGAAGATGCAGTTGTCGAAACGGCACTGCCCGCTCCGGCGAGCAATGTGGTGCCACTGCATCCGCGCTCGCATAACCAGCTGCACTGACGCGGCGGGTTTTCCGGAGAGTGAGAGTCCGCCGCAGCGGCCTACTTGACCACCCGCAGATGCGGCGCGCCGCGCCGGGGTTTGTCGCCGCCTTCGTCGGCGCCCGTGATCGGCGCTGTCTCATCGGGTTCGGGCACGGACGGCGGCGGGACGTCGCCGCCCTCTTCATCGGCGGGAAACATCATGCCCTGCCCGTTTTCCTGCGCGTACAGCGCCAGCACCGCCAGCACTGGAATCTGGATGGTCTGGCTGACCCCCGAAAAACGCGCCTGGAAGCTGATCCAGTCGTTGCCCAGATCCAGATTCTGCACCGCGCGCATCGCCAGATTCAGCACCACCTGGCCGTTCTTCACCACTTGCGGCGGCACCCGCACGCCGGCAAAACTGGCGTCGACCAGCACATACGGGGTCAGGCTGTTGGAGCTGATCCAGTCGTAGATCGCCCGCAACAGATACGGACGGTTGGAGCTCATGGGTGCGATTTCATTCTTGCTCATGGGAGTTGCCGCATTGCCTTTTCTTGATCGGTCATGCTGCGCGCAAAACCCTGACTGTGAAACAAACGCTCGCCGTAGTCGGCGATCGGCTTGCCTTCGCGGCCCAGATCCACGCCCAGCCAGGGCAGCCGCCAGATCAACGGCGCCACCAGACAGTCGGCCAGACTCATTTCCGGGTTGAGGAAAAATTTCGCCGCCTTGAACAGCGGCACGGTGGACAGCATCTGCTCGCGCAGGCGCTTGCGCGCCGCGTCCGCGGGACGGCCACCGGCACGGATCTTGTCCACTTCGGTCAGCCAGTCCTTCTCGATGCGCACCGCGGCAACGCGCAGTCGCGCGCGCGACTGCGGATCGATCGGCATCAAGGGGGGATGCGGATAGCGCTCGTCGAGGTATTCGCAGACCACCGAGGTGTCGAACAAGGTCAGGTCGCGATCGACCAGGGTTGGCGTGCTGGCATAAGGGTTGAGATCGATCAGGTCTTCCGGCGGCTTGCCCGGATCCACCAGGACCCGTTCGTAGTTGACGCCCTTGGCGGCCAGCACCAGCCGCGCGCGATGACACTGCACGTCATCGGCCGTGGTGTAGAGCGTCAATACGGTACGCAAACGAACGCTTTGAAGCATGCGCGATTCCCCATCGATGAGACGATTGCGGCGGCTCATGGCCGCCGCAATCGGATGATGCCATCCGGGCTCAGTGGACGTCTTTCCAGTATTCCTTCTTGAGCATGGCCGCCAGCAAGGTGAAGAACGCCAGGAACAGCAATACCCAGATGCCGTAGTGATGCCGCTGCAGCGCGGCCGGCTCGGAGGCGTATTCCAGGAAGTTGGTCAGGTCGCGGGTGGCCTGCTGGAACTGCGCAGGGGTCAGCTTGCCCGGCTGCGACAGCACCAGCTTCTCCACCGCCGGATCCTCACCGGCCTTGGCCGGTTTCATCTCCGCCGTCTGCAGGCCCTGCAATTCCCACAGCGGAAACGGCATCGCGGCATTCGGCAACGCGGTGTTGTTCCAGCCGATCGGGCTGTGCGGATCCAGATAGAACGAATTGAGGTAGGTGTAGACCCAGTCCGCACTCTTTGCGCTCACTTCCAGCGAAAGATCCGGCGGATCCTTGCCGAACCACTTGCTGGCCGATTCAACCGGCATGTGCGAGATCACCGGATCGTCGAAACGGGCGCCGGTGAAGTTGAGGTTCTGCATCACCTCCTGTTCGGACAGGCCCAGGTCCTCGGCAATGCGCGAATAGCGCATGTACTTCAGCGAGTGGCAGCCGACGCAGTAGTTGAAGAACAGCTTCGCACCGCGTTGCAGCGAAGCCTGGTCCTGCACATTGGTCCCGGCGTGGAGCAGCCCGCCTTCTTCGGCGGCGTTCGCCGACACGCTGCCGACGATCAGACTGAACGCCAAAGCCACCGGGAAGATGTATCGCTTCATTAGCAGCTGCCGCTTAGTCATGCGTCGTCACCCGTTCCGGAACCGGCTTGGTCTTCTCCCAGCCGAAGTATGTGTAGGCCCAAAGGAATGCGAAGAAGCCGAAGTAGATCAGAGTCATCAGGCGACCAAAAGCGTTTTCCCAGGTCGTCAGGTCGACATTGCCGAACCACTCCGGAATCACTTCGGCGGTGATGCCCGCACCGACCGCACCCAGACCGAAGAACGACAGCACGAACACACCCAGCGCCACCTTGTAACCGGTGCCGCGGTAGCGGATCGACTTGACCTTGCCGCGATCGAGCCAGGGAAACAGGAACAGCACGGCAATCGCGCCGAACATCGCCAGCACTCCCCACACCGCGGTACCGAGGAACGATGGAACCATGCGCACGATCGCGTAGAACGGGGTGAAGTACCACACCGGCTTGATTTCCGCCGGTGTGATCAGGTTGTTGGCCATGATCGAGTTGTCATGCTCGAGGAACCAGCCACCGAAGGTCGGTGCGAAGAAGATGATGAACGCGGCGATCAGCAGGAAGAAACCCACGCCGACCAGATCCTTCACCGTGTAGTACGGGTGGAACGGTATGCCGTCGGTTGGCTTCAGCGCATCCCAGCGATTGCCCTTGGGACCCTTCTTGATCTCCACACCATCCGGATTGTTCGAACCCACTTCGTGCAACGCGGCGATGTGCAGCACCACCAGCAGCAGCAGCACCAGCGGCAGCGCGATCACATGCAGCGCGAAGAAGCGGTTGAGGGTGGCATCGGCGGGCAGGAAGTCGCCCATGATCCACTCCACCAGCGTGTTGCCGATGACTGGAATCGTGCCGAACAGCGAGACGATGACCTTGGCGCCCCAGAACGACATGTTGCCCCACGGCAGCACGTAGCCCATGAAGGCCTCGGCCATCAGCACCAGGAAGATCAGCATGCCGAGCAGCCACACCAGCTCACGCGGTTTCTTGTACGAGCCGTACATGATGCCGCGGAACATGTGCAGGAACACCA
>JBEPVP010000062.1:0-18470 GCA_041690935.1 Rhodanobacter sp. | reverse complement strand
AAGCGTTGGAGCTCCAGGCAAAGGCGCGGTTGAAGCGCCGGAAGAACCAGCCCAGCCCCTTGTCCATGATCCGGCTCAGCGCATCCTTCGGCGCGTCGTGGCCCTTCAACAGCAATGCGGCCAGCGCCGGCGACAGCGTCAGCGAGTTGAACGCGGAGATCACCGTGGAGATCGCGATGGTCAGTGCGAACTGGCGATAGAACTGGCCGGTGAGGCCGCTGACGAACGCGGTCGGGATGAACACCGCGCACAGCACCAGCGCGGTGGCCACGATCGGACCGGTGACTTCATGCATCGCCTTGCGCGTGGCTTCGCGCGGCGACTGCCCGAGTTCGATGTGCCGTTCGACGTTCTCCACCACCACGATCGCGTCATCGACCACGATGCCGATCGCCAGCACCAGACCGAACAGACTCAGTGCGTTGAGCGAGAAGCCGGCCAGATACATGATCGCGAACGTGCCGATCAGCGACACCGGCACCGCCACCAGCGGGATGATCGACGCGCGCCACGTCTGCAGGAACAGGATCACCACCAGCACCACCAGCAGGATCGCCTCCAGCAGCGTATGCGCCACCGCCTCGATCGAGCCGCGCACGAACACGGTGGGGTCGTACACGATCGAATAGTCCACGCCCTGCGGGAACTCCTTCTTCAGCTGCGTCATGGTGGCGCGCACTTCGTCGGAGATCTGGATCGCGTTGGAACCGGGCCGCGCGAAGATCGGCAGCGCCACCGCCGGCTGGTTGTCCAGCAGGCTGCGCAGCGCGTAGTTGTTCGAGCCGAGGTCGACCTTGGCGACATCGTTGAGATGGGTGACACCGCCGTTCGCGTCGGTACGCACGATGATGTTGCGGAAATCGTCTTCGCTGATCAGCCGGCCACGGGTGTTGATGTTGAGCTGGAACGCGGAGTTGGTCGGACCGGGCGGTGCATTCAACGCACCGGCGGCGACCTGCACGTTCTGCTCGCGGATCGCGTTGATCACGTCGCCGGTGGTGAGCGAGCGCTGCGCGAGCTTTTGCGGATCCAGCCACACGCGCATCGAGTACTCGCCGGCGCCGAAGATCTGCACGTCGCCGACGCCATTGAGCCGGCCCAGCACATCCTTCACGTGCAGCCGCGCGTAGTTCGACAGGTACAGCATGTCGTAGCGCTGATCGGGCGAGGTGAGATGCACCACCATGGTCAGGTCGGGCGAACTCTTCTGCGTGGTCACGCCGAGCCGCTGCACTTCCTCCGGCAGCTTGGGCAAGGCCTGCGCCACGCGGTTCTGCACGTCGACCTGGGCGGTGTTGAGATCGGTGCCCAGCGCGAACGTCACGGTGAGCGTGAGCGCGCCGTCGCTGGTCGCCTGCGAGGAGGTGTACAGCATGCCTTCCACGCCGTTGATCTGTTCCTCCAGCGGGGTAGCGACGGTTTCGCCGATCACCTTGGGGTTGGCGCCGGGATAGGCGGCGCGCACGACCACGGTGGGCGGCACTACTTCCGGGTATTCGCTGATCGGCAGCTTGAACACCGCGATGGAGCCGGTGATCACGAACAGCAGCGACAGCACGGCGGCCATGATCGGCCGGTCGACAAAAAATTGGGCGATGTTTTTCATGTGTGCGGGCTCAACCCTGCGGACGCTTCGGCGCGGCCGTGGCGGCCAGCTCTGCATCCTGTTTCGGTGTAGCGGTCTCGTTTTCGACCAGCGCCTTGTCGCCTGCTTCGAGGCGATAGGACATGGCCACCTTTTGTGGATTCACCTCGACGCCGGGACGCACGCGCTGCAGGCCGTTCACCACCACCACGTCGTCGGCGTTCAGTCCGCTGTCGATCACACGCAGGCCATGGAACAGCGCGCCGGTGCTGACCTTGCGGTACTGCACCTTGTGTTCCTTGTCGACCACGTAGACGAACTGGTTGCCGAGGTCGGTGCCGATCGCGCGGTCGTCCACCAGCACGCGCGGTCGGGACTGGCCGCTCTGCAGCTGCACGCGGGCATACAGGCCCGGCGTGTACAGGCCATCGGCGTTGTCGAACACCGCGCGCAGGCGCATCGTGCCGGAGCCGGTATGCAGCTGGTTGTCGACGAAGTCGAGACGGCCTTCATGCGGATGGCCCGCTTCGTCGGCCAGTCCCATCGCCGCCTCGATCCGCGCGCTGCCACCGGCCTGCTTCGCCGCGGCGCGCAGGTGGTCAAGCTTGAGCCAGGTCTGCTCGTCCACGTCAAAGTAGACGTAGACCGGGTTCACCGAGACCACGCTGGTCAGCACGTCGTTGCTGGTGACCAGGTTGCCGGCGGTGACGCGGGCGTTGCTGACGCGGCCGTCGATCGGCGAGCGCACCTGGGTGAAATCCAGATTCAGTCGCGCCGCCGCCAGGGCGGCCGCGCTGGCGGCGAGCTGGGCACGTGCACTCTGTGCGGTGGTGCCCTCGCGGTCGGCTTCCTGCTGTGCGATTGCATGCTGGGCCAGCAGCATCTCGGCGCGGCGCTGGTTGGTCTCGGCCAGGCTCAGCTCGGCCCGCGCCTGCGCTTGGTTGGCGCCGAGCCGGTCGACCTCGGCCTGGTACGGGCGCGCATCGAGCTGGAACAGCACGTCACCCCTGTGCACCAGCGCGCCTTCCTGGAAGTGCACCGATTCGATGAAGCCGCCGACGCGCGGCTGCACCTGCACCGTGTTGACCGCCTGCAGCCGGCCGGTGAATTCGGCGCTGTCGCTGACCTTGCGGCTCAACGCCTGCGCCACCGTGACTTCGGGCGGCGGACCGCCGGCGGGGGTTTGCGCCTGGCTGCTATTGCCGTGCAGCAGCACCCAGCTGCCCAGCACACCGGCGGCGATCAGTGGCACCAGCATCCATTGTTTTTTCATGTCGCGCTCCCAACACCATTGGTTGCCGAACGCATGTCGCCCGGCGAGGGTCGAGAGAATAGGTGTACTTGGTGGTATAGAAAATCCGTTTCTTGCGCATTACACTCATGCGCCGCAGTCACGAATCGACGAGGAATTGAAACAATGGAAGACTTTTCCGCCATTTCGACCTTCGTTCGGGTGGTCGAGGCCAAGAGCTTCGCCGCCGCCGCCGCCCAGCTCGGCATGACGCCATCCGGCGTCAGCCGTGCCGTGGCGCGGTTGGAAACCCAACTGGGCGCGCGCCTGCTGTTTCGCTCGACCCGCTCATTGCGGCTGACCGACGATGGGGCGTCGTTCCACGCCCGTTGCAAGGAGATCCTCGCCGACCTGGCCGAGGCCACCGAGGCGCTCAACTTTTCCACCCGCAAGCCCACCGGCAAGTTGCGCGTGGGCATTTCGCTGTCGGTGGGGCGCGCCGCGGTGATCCCGCGCCTGACCGAGTTCGAGCAGCGCTACCCGGACATCCGGCTGGAGCTGTCGATGAGCGACACGCCGATGGACCTCAACGGCGAAGGCCTGGACTGCGCGATCCGCGTCGGCCAGCTGGAGGATTCCAGCCTGATCGCGCGCAAGATCGGCTACCTCAGCAACGTGGTGATCGCCTCCCCGGAGTACCTGCGCAAGCACGGTGCGCCGCGCAGCATCGACGACCTCAAGGATCACCGCTGCATCAACTACGTTTTCCCGAACGGCCGCCCGCGCCAGTGGCAGTTCGACACGCCTGGCGGCCAGCTCGGCGTGGACATCGACGCGCACATGCTGATCAACGACGGCGAGTCAGTGCTGCAGGCGGTGGCGGCGGGCCTGGGCATCACCCAGATGCCGCGCATGATGGCCGCGTGCATGCTCGACAAGGGCATGCTCGAGATGGTGATGACCGACACCACCTCGACCGGCAAGCCGGTGTGGATCGTCTACCCGCAGAAGAAGCACCTGTCCGCGCGCGTGCAGGCCTTCATCGAATGGGTGCGCGAACTGTTCGACCGCACCAACCAGCCGGGCGTGTGCGCGGCTGGACGGCCGAAGCTGGCGACCAAGTCGTTGCCGGATGCAGCAGTGCCTGAAGTAGCCATGCCTGAAGCAGCGCTGGCCGAAGTGGCCTAGGCGCGGGCAGGCACCAGCAGCATCACGGCCACGCCGACCGCGATACGGAAGAGCGCGAACGAGGTGAAGCGGTGACTGCGGATATGACCGAGCCGCCACTCAACCGCGACGACGGCGACGAGCGTCGCGACCTCGAGGCGGACGATGAGCGCGCCCGACTCCCGAGCGAGAACGGGCCGGCGCCTCAGACGACAGGCATGAAGGGGCGGCTTCATCATTCTTCAGATGCGATTCCGGCACTTCACAGACCGCTCTGGCCTCATGCGCCAGCGGTCAACTGACCGCATCGCCGAGGATCCCCATGAAACGTCTGTTAGCCGCTCTCCTGCTCGCCACCACCACCGTCCACGCCGCCCCCGACCTTGCCCGACTGAGATCGGTCGAGGCGAAGATTGCCGACAAGACCTACAAGGACATCACCAGCATCATGGTGGTCGAGGACGGCAAGACCGTCTACGAGCACTATTTCAACGGCAGCACGGTCGACACCCTCAACGACGTGCGCTCGGCCAGCAAGAGCATCACCGCCCTGCTCGTGGGCGCCGCGATCGATCGCCATCTCATCACCGGGGTGGATGCGCGTGTTTATGATTTCTTTCCTGGCCACCAGCCGGCGGACCCGCGCCTGAAGAAAACCACGCTCGAAGACCTGCTGACGATGAGTTCGCTGTGGGAATGCAACGACGAGAACCCATTTTCCACCGGCAACGAGGAGCGCATGTACGTCACCGAGCGCTGGCTGGACTTCGCGCTGGCGCTGCCGGTCAAGGGCTTCGCGCCGTGGATGGACAAGCCCGTGGACAGCCCGTTTGGACGTGCCTTTTCGTATTGCACCGCGGGTGCGTTCGTGGCCGGTGCGGCGGTGGAGCGCGCCGCGAAGATGCCACTCGCCTCGTTCGCGGCGCAGGCGCTGGAACGACCGCTGGGCATTACCGCAGTGACGTGGAACCGCTCACCGGAGGGCATCGGCATGGGCGGCGGCGGCACGCGCTATCGCACGCGCGACTTGGCGAAGATGGGTCAGCTGGTGCTTGATGGTGGCCGCTGGGAAGGCAAGCAGGTGATTTCGGCCGACTACATCAAGGCCATGACCAGCCCCCACGCCCAGGCCCGCGATGACGCCGAGTACGGCTATCTCTGGTGGCACTTCCATTTCGATGTCGACGGCAAGGACGTCGCGGCCTGGTCGATGTCCGGTAACGGTGGCAATTACGTGCTGTTTGTTCCCCAGTGGCGACTGGTCGCGGTGGTCACCAGCAAAGCCTATAACCAGCGGTACGCCCATCCGCAGTCGCGTGAAATCATCAGCGACTACATCCTCAAGGCCACCCAGCCCTAGCGCTTGGGCGGTGGCAGGTCGGCGGGCTTCCAGTCGGCCGTCAGCACCTGCTGCCGCTGTCGTGCCACGTCGTCGGTGATGCGTGCCAGTTGTCGTTCGAAGCCTGCATCACCGGCCAGTTTCCTGAATAGCGGCGACACCTGCAGATAGGCGCGATCGCGAAAGCCGGCATCCACGGCGTGGGCGATCGCCACCACGGCGGCATCCTTGTCGTCATGCGCCAGTTCGAGCACGGCCACCTCCAGCATGCTGCTCGGCCACGGCTGGCCCTGTTGCATGTCGGCGGTCAGTGCGGCGATGCGATGGTCGATCCACGCCGGTGGCACCTCCGGCTCGCCGTAAATGGCCGCAAGCGTTTGCGGCAGCGTCGCTTCCGGGCGCAGTCTGGCCGCGGCCCGGAACGCCACCGCCGCGCCGGCGCGATCGCCACGCTGCAGCGCCAGCTCGCCTTGCATGACATACAGATCCACATGCGGCGTATGCCGTGACAGCGACGTATCCAGGGCCAGCTGGGCATCGTCGTAGCGCCCCTGCAGATACAGGCATTGCGGCCAGGCGATATTGGCGAAGACATTGTCCGGGTCGAGCTGGAAGATCTTCGAAAGCCGAGCTTCCGCGTCGGCGACGAATCCGAGCAGTTCGAGCTCGCGCGCCACCTGCGTGTCGCGGAAGCGCACGCGCGAGGCATCGCCAGGCAGCTGCAGGTTCGTGCGCAAGGCGTCGGCCAGCCGGCCCTTCTCCTGGTAGAGGTACGCGGCCGAGGCGCGGCTGGCGTCGTCGGCGGCATTCAGAACGATGGCGCGTTCGTAACTGGCGATCGCGTCGTCAATGCGGCCGGCGCAATCCTGTGCATAACCCAGCGCTGACCAGGCCGCTGCACTTCGCGGATCGCGTGCGAGCACGCGTCGCGCCAGCGCGTCGCCCTGTTCGGTATCCGCACGGCTGCCATTGAAGAGGCAGGCGCGGGCGCTGGACGTCCGGCTGAGGCCAAGCAAGGCATCGCCGTCGTCGGGATTGGCCTGCAAGGCTTGCTGGTAAAGCGATATGGCGCGTTCGTTGTTTTCGGACTGACCGATCGCTGCGTAATAGGCGGCGCGTCGCACCAGCGGGCTGCGCAGGTCGGGCGCCACGGCAGTCTTCGGCCAAGCTATCCAGGCGGCCACGCCGACCACCACCACCAGGCCGGCGGCTGCGAACCACAGCCCGCGCGGTTTTCGATGTTCCGCGAGCGGCACGGGCGCGCTGCACAACTGGTAGCCCTTGCCGCGCACCGAGCGGATGTAACGCGGCTGCCGGCTGTCGTCGCCGAGTGCCTGCCGCAACAGCTTCACGCGCTGCGTGACCGTTTCTTCGTTGACGACGGCCGGTGCCCAGACGTCGGCCATCAGCGTGTCGATGTCGACCACCGCATCGCCGTGGGCGATCAGGCAGGCCAGCAATTGAAAGTTCAGGCCGGCGACGTCAAGTCTGGCACCGTTGCGCGTGACCCGCTGGCTGGCCGTGTCGACGATCAGGTCGAGCAAGCGCACGTGGGTCATGCCCGAATCAGGTTCCCGCCGGGATCAACAACAGCAGCGCCACGCCGAACGCGATGCGGTAGAGCGCGAACGGGGTGAAGTTGTGGCTGCGGATGTAGCCGAGCAGCCACTTCACTGCGATGAAGGCAACGATCGCCGAAACCACGAAGCCGAGCAGCAGCGCGCTCCAGTCCTCGTGCACGGCGCCGCCGTCCTTGACCACCTTGAGCAATTCGTAGCCGGTTGCCGCATACATGGTCGGGATACCGACCAGGAACGCGAACTCGGTGGCGGCGGCACGGTTGCTGGTGCCGAACAGCATCGCCGCGAAGATGGTGGCGGCCGAGCGTGAGGTGCCGGGGAAGATGCCGGCGATCATCTGCGCGATGCCGACCAGGATCGCCACGCGCCAGGTAACCTCGCTGCGATCCGGTTGGCGTGCGGCCAGCCGTTCGGCCGCAATCATCCAGAAGCCGCCGATCACCAACGCCCACGCGATCGGGGTGACCTTTTCGGGCAGCTTGAAGTTCAGCTTCACGGCGATGAAACCCAGAACCGCCGTGATCCCGAACGCGACCACCAGCTTCAGCAGGTAGTCGCGGTTGGCCGGGTCGCGCCACTGCGTCAGCAGCTGCCAGATGCGCTTCCAGTAGATCAGCGTGACCGCCAGGATCGCGCCGGCCTGGATGCCGATGTTGAACAGGTCCGAGCGCGCGCCCAGCCCGAACTTCTCGGCGATCAGCAGATGGCCGGTGCTGGAGATCGGCAGGAATTCGGTGATGCCCTCGATGATGCCGAGCAGGATGACGTGGAGCAGGTCGGACACGGGTCGATTCCATCGTGTGAACAGGGCGCCGCTGACGTAACCAGAGGCGAGAGCGGCATAGCTTACGGGTTTTCCGGCTGACGCTGCTGGCTTGCGCGCCCTCGCCCCGAGTTGCCCCAAAACAGTGCAACAACCCGTCAATACCGTTTGTCGCTGGTGCGAACGCGAGACCCCGCCGTTCGATACACCCGAAGAAATGGTGCGCCGCAACGAATCCTTGCGGTGGCATGGGACTTGCTGAACCACCTCCAGGGTTGGCAATTCGACGGCGTCCGTTTTCGGAAGGCGCCGAACAAATGGACGTCCAGACGTCTGTCACTTCGTCTGCCACTTTTCGAGGGGAGCAAGCTCATGAAACGAATGGGGAAGTCCGCAAGTGTTGCCGTTCTGCTGTTCATCGTTTCCGGAGCTGTGCCAGCCATCGCCGATGAGGCGCCGGCAAGTTCGTGGTCGGGGAGTGTCGCGGTAGTCAACGACTACCTTTTTCGCGGTCTGTCACAGACCAATCGCAAACCGGCAGTACAGCCGGGCATCGAGTATGACCATGCCAGCGGCTGGTATGCCGGGGCATGGGCCAGCAACATCAGCTGGCTATCCGATACGTCGACCAGTGGCGCGCCACTGTCGAGCAGTCTCGAGGTGGATTTCTACACCGGCTTTCGCGGCAGCTTCGCCACCGACTGGAGCTACGACGTCGGTCTCTACGAGTACTACTACCCGGGCGACTATCCGGCCGGGTTCACCCGCCCGTACACCACCGAAGGCTACGTCTCGCTCGGTTGGAAGAGCGCGTCGCTAAAGTACTCGCACTCGTTTACCAACCTGTTCGGCTTT
The DNA here is from genome assembly GCA_041690935.1 of Rhodanobacter sp. Taxonomy (GTDB): domain Bacteria; phylum Pseudomonadota; class Gammaproteobacteria; order Xanthomonadales; family Rhodanobacteraceae; genus Rhodanobacter. The sequence goes on along the minus strand of JBEPVP010000062.1, from coordinate 9,950 downwards.
CCTGACAGCAAGCGCAGCGACTACGTCGATCTGTCGTGGAACTACGAGTTCAGTCCGGGCTGGACGCTCAACACGCACGTCGGGCATCAGGACGTCGCCAACACGCCGGGGTTTGCGTACTTCGACTGGAAGGTAGGTGTCGGCAAGTCGTTCCACGGTGGCTACGCGGTCGCGCTGGGTTACTACGACACCAACTCCAGAGAGAGCAACTACACCAATTCGTACGACCATTTCGTGGGTCGCGCGACGGGAATCCTGACGCTCAGCAAATCGTTCTGAGCCCGGCATGGCCGAGCGCGACGGGCCGCGCTTGCCGCTTCAATCTTTGGAGACATCGATGAAATTGATCAGCTGCATTATCCGGCCGTACAAGCTGGACGAGGTTCGCGACGCACTCACTGTTGCGGGCGTCAGCGGTATCACCGTCAGCGAAGTTCGCGGTTTCGGCCGTCAGAAGGGGCATACCGAGCTCTATCGCGGCGCGGAGTACGTGGTCGACTTTCTGCCCAAGCTGAAACTCGAAGTGGTGTTGGAAGAAGAGCAGCTCGAGAGGGTACTCGAGGCCATGCAGCAGTCCGCCAAGACCGGCAGCGTGGGTGACGGAAAGATCTTCGTCAGCACGGTCGACCAGGTCATCCGCATCCGCACCGGCGAGCTCGACGCCGACGCCCTCTAACCCCTACTGCGAGGTCCACATGAAAGACTTTCTGTTGTTCCGTCGCCTGCGCAGCCTGCCTGCGTGGATGCCATTGGCACTGCTGATCTGCCTGATGTTGCTGGTGCCGCAGGTACACGCCGCGGACGCCGCAGCCGCGGCCGCGCCGGTAGTGGACAAGGGCGACGTGGCCTGGATGCTCACCTCGACGCTGCTGGTGATCCTGATGACCGTGCCGGGGCTGGCGCTTTTCTACGGTGGTCTGGTGCGCTCCAAGAACGTGCTGTCGGTATTGATGCAGGTGATGACGGTATTTTCGCTGCTGGTGGTGCTGTGGGTGATCTACGGCTACAGCATTGCCTTCAATGGCGGCAATGCGTTCTTCGGCAATCTGCACAAGGTCTTTCTGCATGGGGTGACGAAGGACTCGCTGGCCGCGACCTTCACCCCAGGCGTGGCCTTGCCGGAATACGTGTTCGTGGCGTTTCAGGCGACGTTTGCCGGTATCACCGGTGCGCTGATCGTCGGCTCGTTCGCCGAACGCATGCGGTTTCGTGCGGTGCTGCTGTTCGCCGCCTTGTGGTTCACCTTTGCCTACCTGCCGATTGCGCACATGGTCTGGTGCGGGCCGGATGGCTTCCTGTTCGCCAAGGGCGCACTGGATTTTGCCGGTGGCACCGTGGTCCACATCAATGCCGGTATTGCCGGCTTGGTCGGCGCCTATATGGTCGGGCCGCGGGTGGGCATCGGCAGAGAAAACATGAAGCCGCACAACGTCACCTTCACCATGATCGGCGCGGCGCTGCTATGGGTAGGCTGGTTCGGCTTCAACGCCGGTTCCAATCTCGAAGCCAACTCCGGTGCGGCCCTGGCCTTCATCAATACCTTGCTGGCCACTGCAGCCGCGGTGCTGGCCTGGCTGGCGCTGGAAGCGCTGACCAAGGGCAAAGCGTCGATGGTGGGTGGCGCCTCGGGTGCCGTCGCGGGGCTGGTCGGCATCACCCCGGCGTGCGGCACCGTCGGTCCGATGGGTGCACTGGCGATTGGCGCCGCCGCCAGCATTTGCTGCGTCTGGGGCGTGACGGGTCTGAAAAAAGTGCTCCGCGCCGACGACACCCTGGATGTGTTCGGTGTCCATGGCGTGGGCGGTATCGTCGGTGCGTTGCTTACCGGCGTGTTCACCTCATCGGCCCTGGGTGGCACCGGTGCCGCGGATTTCTCGATCGTGCATCAAGTCGGCATCCAGGCGCTCAGCGTAGGCATCACCCTGGCCTGGAGCGGCATCGTTTCGGTCCTCGCCTACTTCGTGGTCAAAGCCATCTTCGGTCTGCGCGCGTCGTATGAAGCCGAACGTGAAGGACTGGATATCACATCGCACGGCGAGAGCGCCTACGAGGCCTGAGCAAGAGGGCGGCGAGGGCGCCGGCACGGCATCGGATGGTGCGGGTGTCACCCGCTGTCATCGTTGGGTGGGGTCAGGAAGGGCGGACTGAAAGCGTGCGAAGTGGGTATTCAGGCCGGAAAGTCCGCCACTGATGAGCGATTTGGAGCATGGTTCCTTAGCCGCCTCACTTGGAGTCATGTCATAGCGCGAACGAAATGCGGAAGTGATCCACGAGCTGCACCGAGCTCCGGGTCGGCCAGATTGGCATCGATGAACGCCAGCACCTGTCGTCGCAGCTCTTGCGCCAGCGAAGATCCGCCGGATGGGATATCCAGGCTCCGTAGCCGCCCCGTGGCGAGCAAGGCCAGCAAGGCTTCCTCGGCAGCAAGGGCATCCGGCCCTGTCATGGACGGAGCAACCGCTGGCAGACCGACGAGAAGGTCTGTGACAAGCCGGGTGACCGGCTAACGTGCTAGCAACATGGCGCCGTGGAGGTTGCGTTTTTCGACGGCCATCTCAAGACGTTCGTGCGGCAGCATGATCGTGAGGGGCAAGCCAGGCTGCACTTCGCTGCTCATCGGGCGGGTGAGGTCGAAGACCTCGATGTCCCCGCAGGCAACAGCAACCACCCGGCCAGCGCAATCACCGCGAGAGTGTCGGCGGTAAACAGTTGCGACGATCGAACATGAGGCAGCAGAAACAGGCTGCTTCGACAAGTGTGGGTACTGTTAAAGACATCACAAAAATTTGCTAAGATATTGTAAGTGCGACCGGTACAGGGGCCGGTTGCGGGTCGTGGCGCGAGCCGCCGCGACAACAGGATTGCGCGTCATACCACCTACTCACCCCACTCGTGCCATTCGCTTGATAAGCGGTACGGCGTGGGGAGTGCGCGCGTGTGAGCCGTGGCCGTCCAGTCCCCTGTAGAGACCAGCCAGCGCTTCGTCAGGTGACGTGGTGCTGCCGACGAGCCTTTGGGGTACAAGATATGAAGCTGAGCACCACATCAAGGACCGGCGCGCGCCATGCGCCCCGGCACCGTCTGTTCGTACGTGCGCTGGTCCCCCTGATGGCGGCGTTCGCCGCGGCCCCCCCGCAGGCGGCAGGCGACCTGGTGCTGAAACACACCGACCCCGGCAATGCCCCGATGCCAGCCGGCGGTGTCGTGCAATACACCTTGAGGGTGGACAACAACGGCAGCACGCTGGCCACCGGCGTGGTCTTGAGTGACACCTTGCCGGCCGGTATCGCGTATGTCGGCAGCACCAGCACGCAGGGCAGCTGCAGCGCACCGGCTGGCGGCGTGCTCAGCTGCAACCTCGGCAGCATCGCCGCTTCGGCCAACGCCACGGTCACCGTGCAAGTGCGTCCCGTCACTCCGGGAATCATCACCAATAACGCCTCGGTGAGCTCGACCGAGCCGGACACCGACACCAGCAACAATCTCAACATCGCACAGTCGACGACGATCAATCAGGGTGCGGACCTGACGCTGACGCTCACGCCGAGTGCCTCGAGCGCGCCAGCCGGCGGCGCGCTGAGCTACACGATGGGGGTGACCAACAACGGTCCCAATATCGCCACCAACGTGCGCGTGAGCGGCAACCTGCCGCCCGGTTTCGTGGCCTCCGGCTCGTTGCCTTCCGGCTGCAGCGTCGCCAGCCAGGTGCTGACCTGCGATGTGGCCGGCAGCATCGGCGTCGGTGCCAGCCAGTCGATCGGACCGGTCAATGGCGTGGTCGCCGCGGGCGATGGCTCCACGCTGACGTTTGCCGCCAGCGTGTCGGTCAATTCCGGCAGCGCACCGCAAGATCCGATTGGCTCCAACAATACCCAGACGGTCAACACGGCGGTTACCCCGGGCAGCGACCTGAGCATCACCAAGAGCGCCAGCGTGTCCTCGCCGGTGCTGACGGGCACCGCGTTCAACTACATCCTGACGCCGCGGTACACCGGCGACGTGCCGACCAACCCGGTGGTGACGGACAACGTCCCGGCGAACTTCCAGATCGGTGGCGGATCGTTCAACAGCAATGGCTGGGCGTGTACGGTAAGCGGGCAGGCCGTGAGTTGCACACGCGCCAGTGGCGGCAGTGCGCCGGGTAATAATATTGCCATCGGCACCATCGTGATCCCGGTGACCGCGCAGACCGCCGGCAACGGCGTGATCAACCAAGCCGATATCAGCGGCACGCAGCCCGATCCCAATGCGGCCAACAACATCGGTCAGGCCACGCTGACCGTGGTTGCACCCACCGCGGACCTGCACGCCTACAAGACCGGCCCCAGTCCCGCGCTGGCGAGTACCGGATCGCACTGGAGCTGGACCATCCGGCTCGGCAACGATGGCCCCGCCGGCCTGAGCGGCCAGGCGGTCATGACCGATACCTTGCCGGTCGGCCTGACGATCAACAGCTATACCCAGACGAACGGCTGGAGCTGCGTGCCCGCCGCGCCCTTCACCACCAGCGCCGGCAACACCACGATCACCTGCGTGCGCGACTACACCGCCGGCGCACCGCTGGCCTCCGGCACACTTGCGCCCGCGGTCAGCTACGACGTCAGCGCCGCCGTCGATGGCAACTACAGCAACACGGTATGCGTCTCCTCAGCCGCATCGGGCGGCAATACGCCGCCGCTGGACGGCAACAGCGGCAACGACTGCGCCGGTTCCGGCGTGGGCGTGCAGCCCTCGACCGATTCGGCCGACCTGCAGTTGTTCAAGAGCGGCAGTCCCGCTTCGCTGTTCGCCGGCGACGAGCTGACCTACACCTTGCAGATCGTCAATGCCGGTCCGAAGACCGCCACCAATGTCGTGCTCAGCGACACGCTCGACAACTTGATCAACAACAACCTCGACCCAGTGACGGGTGGTCTCAAGAGCGTCAGCGTCAGCGGCGGCACATCCAGCGGCAGCACCTGCACCACGACCCCCGGGCCGACCCGCCGCGCGCTGTCGTGCCCGTTCGCCAGCGTTCCGATGTGCACCAAGGATGTGGATTGTCCGGTGGTCACGGTGATCGTGCGCCCGGGTGGCGACGGTGGCACGCGCACCAACAGTGCCGATGCCGTGTCGAACACCATCGCCGATCCCGACTACAGCAACAACGGCGCCTCCGCCACCACCACGATCGTCGCTCGCGCCGACGTGACTGTCACCAAGACCGCCACGCCAACCCCGGCCATCGCCGGGCAGTCGCTGAAATATGTGGTCACCGCAAAGAACCAGGGTCCGAGCAAGGCCAGCGCCGTCAGCATTTCCGACAGCCTGCCGCTGGATGTGACCTTCGTGTCCGCGGTGGTATCGGGCGGCGGCAGCTGCTCGACCAGCCCGACAGCCGGGGCCACCACCACGGCGGGCAGCCACACGCTGGGCTGCGGCTGGGGCGCGCTCAACAACGGCCAGCAGCAGACCGTCACCGTCACGGTGCGGCCCAATACCGTGACCCGCGGCACCACGCTCACCAACGCGGTCAGCGTTGCCACCACCACGGTGGAGAGCGACTCGGGCAACAACAATGCCTCCGTCGATGTGCCGGTATCGGTGCCGCAGCTGGACCTGCTCGGCAACGTCACCGACAGCCCCGACCCGGTGGCCGTCGGCGACCAGATGACCTACTCCCTGGTCGTCACCAACAACGGTCCGTCGTACGCGGAAAACGTCAAGCTGGTCGACCTGCTGCCGTCATCCAAGCTGAGCTTCGTCTCGGTAACGGGGCCGGCCGGCTCGACCTGCACGGGGCCGGCTGTGGGCGCCATCGGCGGCACCGTGAGCTGCTCGGTGGGCACGCTGGCGGCAAATGCCAGTACCACCGTTACGGTGGTCATGAAGGGCGAGGCCAAGGGCACGGTCACCAACCAGCTCACCGTCAGCTCCGATGAAAGTGATGCCGGCTTCGATCCGCTGATGTCCAACAATGTCGTCACCGAGTCGACGACCGTGCGCCCGAAGGCAGACGTCGAGGTGGTCAGCAAGACTGCCACGCCGGGTACGGTTGGTTTGCGCGAGGCATTCGCCTATCAGATCGCTGTCGTCAACCATGGTCCGGGTGTTGCTGACGGCGCCGTGGTCAGCGATGCATTGCCGGCCGGGATGGTGCTCAACGGCGTACCGACGATCGTGCCCGGCAGCGCCGGTGACTTCCCCTCGCTGGGCGCGTGTACCGGTGCCGCAGGCAGCACCAGTTTCAGCTGCGCGCTGGGCGACGACGTGGTGGCGAATGCCACCGCCACCATCAATGTGCCGGTGATCATTATCACCGCACCAGCCGGTGCCAGCCCGGGAACGCTGACCAATACCGCCTCGATCACTACCACCTCGAAGGACGAGGTGCCGGGCAACAACAGCCACGGCGGACCGGTGCAGGTGCAGACCGCGACGCTGGCCGGTCGTGCCTACGCCGACAACAACGGCAATGGCAGCGTCGATGGCGGCGAAGCCGGCATTGGCGGTGTCACCATCAAAATCGCCGGCACCGCGCCGGACGGCACGGCGGTGAGCTTTACCACCACCACCGCCGGCGATGGCAGCTACAGCTTCAGCAAGCTGCCGGCCGGCAGCTACACCGTGACTGAAACCCAGCCGAGTGGCTGGCTCGACGGCAAGGACACCGCCGGTACTGCCGGTGGCAGCGCGGTACCTTCGCCGGGTGACCAGATCTCCGCCATCACGCTGGCCTCCAATACCAGCGCGACCGGCTACAACTTTGGCGAACTGAGCCAGGGCTCGGTCGCCGGCAAGGTCTATCGTGATCTGGACAACAACGGCCTGGTTGGCGGCGCCGGCGAAACCGGCATCACCGGCGTCAGCCTCAGCCTCACCGGCACCGATGATCTTGGCCAGTCGGTCAGCCTGAGCGCGACCAGCAACGGCAGCGGCAACTACAGCTTCACCGGCCTGCGACCGGGTACCTACAGCATCGGCGAAACCCAGCCGAGCGGCTTCCTGCCGGGCAAAGCCACGGCAGGCACCGGCACGGCCGCGGCCGGTACGACGGATGCCAGCGGCAACGCCATCAACAACCTCACGCTCGCGATCGGCCAGAGCGGCGCCGACTTCAACTTCGGCGAACTGCCGCCCACCGGCCTGTCCGGCATGGTGTATGTGGATGCCAACCGCGACGGTCAGCACGATGTGTCGGAAACCGCAGGTGTGGTCAATGTCACCATCAGGTTGAGCGGCACCGACGACCTCGGTGCGCCGGTCAACCTGACCACCACCACCGATGGCGCGGGTGCCTACCACTTCGACAACCTGCGTCCGGGCAGCTACCAGATCATCGAGACGCAGCCAGCGCAGTGGGACAACGGCGGCACCAATGTCGGCACCGTCGGCGGTACGCCGCGTGGCAACGGTGCGGTGAGCGACACCATCAGCGCGATCACGCTGGGTGCCGGCGAAACCGGCATCAACTACGACTTTGGTGAACGCGGCCAGGGTCTGGGTGGCTTCGTCTATGTCGACCTCAACGGGAACGGCACGCGCGATGCCGGCGAGCCCGGCATTGCCGGCGTCACCGTCACGGTCACCAATACCGGCACCAGCGTGGCCACCACCACGGTGACCGATGCGTCCGGCGCGTACCTGGCCAGCAACCTGCCTGCCGGCAGCTACCGGATCAGCGAAGCACAGCCTGCGCAATACCAGGATGGTGCCGAGCAGCTCGGCTCGCTGGGTGGCAACGTGACCGCCAACGACATCATCGGCAACATCACGCTTGGCGTGGCCCAGGTCGGCACCAACTACAACTTCGGCGAACTCGCGGGCAGCATTGCCGGCAGCGTCTACCTCGATAGCGATGGCAACGGTCAGCGCAATGGCAGCGAGCCCGGCATCGCCGGCGTGACCGTCACGCTCAGCGGTACCGACATCAATGGCGCTGCGGTCAGCCTCACCACCACCAGTGATGCCAGCGGCCAGTACCTTTTCGCCAACCTGCTGCCCGCCAACGGCGGCGGCTACACGCTGACCGAAACCCAGCCGAACGCCTACGCTGATGGCGCCGAGCATGTCGGCAATCTGGGCGGCAGTGCCGGCGCGGCCGGCACCAGTGTGATCAGCGGCATCAACGCCGGGCCGGGTGCACGCGGCACCGGTTACGACTTCGGTGAGCTCACCGGTGGCATCGTCGGCAGTGTCTATGCCGACGCCAACAATGACGGCGTGCGTGATGCGACCGACAAGGGCATCGCCGGTGTCAGCCTGCGCCTGACCGGTACCGATATCGACGGCCATCCGGTGGATCGCAGCGTGGTCACCGCCGCCGACGGCAACTACGTGTTCAACGGCCTGACCCGGGCCGATTCGACAGGCTACACGGTGACCGAGACCCAGCCGGCGACCTACATCGACGGCAAGGCAGTGGGTGGTCGCATCGACGGCGCGGTATGTGCAGCGTGCGACATCAGCACCACCAACCGCACGGCGGCGATCGCGTTCGACCCGGCGAAGGTGTTCACCGCGTTCGACTTCCCCGAGCTGCAGCCCAGCTCGCTGGCCGGCACGGTCTACGACGACGTCAATGGCAACAACGTGCTCGATGCGGGTGAAAGCCTGGCCGGCGTGACCGTGACCCTGACCGGTACCGACGACCTCGGTGCGGTGATCAATCTGACCACCACCACGGCAACGGACGGCAGCTACCATTTCGATGGACTGCGCCCGGGAACCTATGCGGTGACCGAAACCCAGCCGAGCGGGCTGGGCGACATCGGCAGCCATGCCGGCACGGTCGGCGGCAGCACCGCGCCCAACGTGATCTCCGCGATAGCGCTGCCGTCGGGCACTGCGGCCACGGGTTACGACTTCCTCGATCACGGTGGCCTGATCAATGGCCTCGCGTTCTTCGACAAGAACGGCAACGGTCAGCATGACGCCGGCGAGCCGGGCCTGCCGGGGGTGATCGTCACCCTGTCCGGCGCCGCTTCGCGCACAGCGATCACGCAGGCCGACGGCAGCTACCAGTTTGCCGGCCTGGTCGCGGGCACCTACGCCGTGAGCGAAACGCAGCCCGCGCTGTACAAGGATGGCGGCGTGCAGGTCGGCAGTGTCGGCGGTACTGCCGCGACCAATGCGATCGGCAGCATCGTGCTGGCTGCCGGCATCAACGGCATCGGCTACAACTTCCCCGAGCTGACCGGCGCCAACGGCAGCATTGCCGGCACGGTGTGGTTGAACACAGCGGCCGGTGATCCGGAGCAGAAGGACGCGGGCGAACAGGGCCTGGCGGGCTGGTCGGTCGAGCTGTACCACAACGGGACGCGCGTGCCTGGCGTGGGCAGCGCCATCACCGATGCGTCCGGTCACTACGTGCTCAGCGAGGTTCCGGCCGACAGCGGATACGAGATCCGCTTCCTCAGCCCCAATGGCGTTTACTACGGCTACCCGGTGTCACATGGCCCGGACGCCCAGTGGAACGGTACGGTGGATCGCACCGCCGCGATGCCCGCGATCAGCGGTGTCACCGTGGGTTCGGCTGTTGCGGTGACGGCACAGGATCTGCCGGTCGACCCCAGCGGGGTGGTCTACGACAGCGTCTCGCGCAAGCCGCTGGCCGGTGCCAAGGTGACCCTGCTCGACCCGTCCGGCGTGCCGGTCGCACCGCAGTACCTGGTGGGCGGCGCGAACAATGGCAGCCAGACCACCGCTGCCGACGGCTTCTATCAGTTCCTGCTGCTGCCCGGCGCCCCGGCCGGCACCTATACGCTGCGCATCGAGCCGCCGACCGGCTATCTGCCGCTGCCATCGGGGATTCATGCTCCGGCGGGCAATGCCCTCACCGTACCGGCGGGCAACACGCCCTACCACGTGTCCAACCTGTCCGGCCCGCCGGATCAGGGTGACCTGCCGCCGTACTGCCTGAGCTTCGTGCTGAACGCCGCGTCGGCCGGTCTGACCGGCAACCACGTACC
>JBEPVP010000061.1:0-18696 GCA_041690935.1 Rhodanobacter sp. | reverse complement strand
ACTGTTCGCCAACCGCGAAGCGCTGGCGCTGGCCGTGCTGGTCGCCGGCCACGCGGTCAGCGATCCGCTGTGGCAGCTGCCGCTGTGGCGGCCGTACCGGCGCATGCTCGATTCGTACCTGGCCGATTTCGCCAATGCCGGCCCCTCGCGCCACGCCGGCGCGATCACCGCGGCGCTGTACCTGGAGCGCTTCGTGCCGGAGGCGATTGCCTGGCTGCATCTGGACACCTATGCCTGGAACGATGCCGATCGTCCCGGCCGTCCGCGTGGCGGCGAGGCGATGGGGTTGCGCGCGATGTTCGCGTTTCTGCAGCAGCGCTACGCCGGCTGAGACCGCGGCATGACTTCTGGCGTTGTCGCCTCGGCTTGAAAGATTGCATCCTGCCGGATCACCCCGCCGGAAGCCGCCCATGCACTACCGTCTGCACGTTCTCGCCGCCAGCATGGCGCTTGGTCTCGCTGCCTGCAGCAGTTTGCCAGTTGCCAAAACCAGCCAGCCGGCACTCACCGCGCAGACGCTGAACTCCGGCGGCGTGATGCCGGCCGAGCAGGCGCGCGTGCATTTCGATCATGCCGAACTGCACTTCACGATCCATCCGGCCGCGCACAGCATCGACGCCAGCGCCACATTGAGCTTCACCGCCAAGTCGGCCACCGGCACCTTGCTGCTGGATCTGGATCGCAACCTGCCGATCAGCGGTATCGCGCTGGATGGCCAGGCGCTGGCCGCCAGCGCCTGGAGCAATCCGGATGGCCGCCTGCGCATCCAGTTGCCGACGCCGCTGGCGGCCGGTGGCAAGGTTCGCGTCACCGTTCGCTACGGCGGCAAGCCGCACGTGGCGAAGAAGGCGCCGTGGGACGGCGGCTTCGTCTGGAGCCACACCGCGGACGGCCAGCCGTGGATCGCCAGCGCGGTCGAGGGCGAGGGCTGCGACCTGTTCTGGCCGTGCATCGACCAGCCGCAGGGCGAGCCCGACCTGGTCGACACCTGGGTCACCGTACCGAAGACGCTCGCCGCACCCGGCAACGGCATACTGATCGGCATCAGCGAGGAAGGCGACCAGCACACCTATCACTGGCGCACCAAACATCCGGATACCTACGCGATCGCGATCAACGTCGGCCCGTTCGACGAACTGCAGGCGAATTACCAAAGCCGCTACGGCAACACCATCCCGCTGCAGTTCTGGTACCTGCGCGGACACCAGAAGCAGGCGAAAGAACTGTTTGCCGGGTTCCCGCGCCTGCTGGATTTCTTCGAGCAGGAGATCGGCCCGTACCCCTTCGGCGACGAGAAGATGGGCGTGGTGGAAACCCCGCACCTGGGCATGGAGCACCAGACCCTCAACGCCTACGGCAACGGCTACCGCCAGGACGGCTATGGTTTTGACCGGCTGCTGCAACACGAGTTTGCGCACGAGTGGTTCGGCAACCAGGTCACCAATGCCGACTGGGACGACATGTGGTTGCACGAGAGTTTCGGCACCTACATGCAGCCGCTCTACAGCCAGTACCTCAACGGCGACATGGACTACTTCAGCTGGCTGCACGAGCTGCGCCTGAACGTGCGCAATCGCCACCCGATCGTGTCCGGCAGCAGCAAGACCGAAGAGCAGGTCTATGACGAGACGACCGGTCCCGGCCAGGACATCTACAACAAGGGCGCGCTGATGCTGCATTCGCTGCGCCAGTTGATCGGCGACAGGGACTTTTTCGCAAGCATCCGCTGGCTGGTGTATGGACGGCCGGATCCGCAACCGGGCAACTTCAGCCCGCGCTACGCGACCACGGGCGATTACATCGCGATCGTCGACAAGGTCACCGGGCGCGACCTGCGCTGGTTCTTCGACGTCTACCTGCACGATGCCGCGCTGCCACGCCTGGAGGTGCGGCACGACGGCGACACGCTCACCGTGCACTGGGTCACCGAGCACGCCAAGCCGTTTCCGATGCCGGTGGAAGTGCAGGTCGGTGACGCCATGCACGCGTTGCCGATGACGCAGGGCGAAGGCCAGCTGCGAGTGCTGCAGGGGAGTCTGCTGATCGTCGACCCGCACTCCAAGCTGCTGCGCGACATGCCGCACATCGACGCGTTCCAGCAGTGGATGAAGCAGCAGCGCGAACAGAAACGGGCGAAGGGCGCCAAGCACTAGACCATCTGGTTGCGCGGCTTGTCCCCTGGTGCGCCGGATCCGGGGGCGCCATCGGCCGCCCGGGCGGTTCGGCCGGCATGGGCTTCAGCGCCAGTCGGCGCAGAAACGGCAGCGCCGCGGCGCTGTTTTTTTGTGACTGAAGGTTTTCGCCGCCTAACACAAGAGCGTTACGAAATTGTTGTCACGGGGCCGTTCGCCGTGGGATGCTCCGCTGGCTGTTGCGGTTGCTGGCGCGTTGGGGGCGTTGTCAGCGATTTGCGAGGGCCCGGCCAGCGCTACAGCCGGTACGCAGATGAAAAGCCGAGATCTCCCGCGTGCGGGGCGCATCCGGCGGCAGGACGGGATTGCCAGGCCAGGCTGTTCTTCAGGGATAACGCGTGAAATCTACCATCGGGGACAACACATGAAATACAACCAGAATCACCTGTCATTGGCCGTTCGCCTGGCATTGGGCGTGGGCTTCATCACCACGGCTGGCCTGGTGCAGGCGCAGCAGGCATCCACCGATACGTCGAACACCACACCGGCGCAGACCACGCCCGAGACCAGCAAGGCCAAAACGCTCGAGGCCGTCACCGTCACCGGCTCGCTGATCCGGCGTGTTGACGCCGAGACGGCCAGTCCGGTGGTGAAGCTGGATCGCGCGACCATCGCCAATTCCGGCAAACCCATCCTGGGCGATGTGCTGCAGCAGATGCCCAGCATTTCCGGCAACGCGACCAACCCCTCGAACAACAGCAACGGTGGCGGTGTCGCCAGTCCTTTGCTGGAAGCTGGCGATGGCGCGTCACGCGTCTCCCTGCGCGGCCTGGGCATCAATCGCACCCTGGTGCTGATCAACGGCCAGCGCATGGCCAATCCGGACCTCAACCTGATCCCGCCGGACATGATTGAACGGATCGACGTGCTGGCCGAAGGCGCCTCCACGGTGTACGGCTCCGACGCCATTGGTGGCGTCGTCAATTTCATCCTGCGCAAGGACTTCAAAGGCGTCCAGTTCAGCTTGAACGATGGTATCTCCAGCCACGGTGACGGCCAGCGCCGCGGATTCAATCTGACCGCGGGCGAAACCGGCGACAATTTCAGCATCGTCGGCGGCATTGACTACAACAAGTACGACGCGGTGCTCGGCGCCAAGCGCAAGTTCTCCAAACAGCAGCTGTACCTGTCGAGCGGCGCCGTCGTGCCGGCCGGCTCCAGCTCGATCCCGACCGGCAGAATCCAGCTGCCCGCATCGGTCGCCAACCAGTACGGCTGTCCGATCAATTCCAGCGGTACCGCCAATGTGACCCTGGCCCAGGGCGACGGATCGAGCCTGGGCGACTACCGGTGCCGCCTCGGCTCGGATACCTACAACTACGCTGCGCTCAACTACATCCAGACCGCACAAAAACGCACCAACGGCTTTGTTCTCGGCAGCTACCAGCTGACCGACAACCTGAGTGCGTTCGTCGATGCGTTCTACAACCGCACGACATCCAGTGGTCAGGATGCGCCTTCACCGGTCGGCAGCGGGGACGGCCTGATCATCCCCTCCAGCAATCCCATCAATCCGTTTGGCGTTACGTTCAGTCAGAACCCCATCCCGGGCGACCCGAACAGCGGCTACAGTTTCCAGACCCGCCTCACCGGGGCTGGCACCCGCGTGCACAGTTACACCACCGACACCGCGCAGATCAACACGGGGTTGCGCGGCAGTTTCGGCCAGGAGAGCAGTTGGAGCTGGGACGCGTCGATCAACTACAGCCATACCAAACGTGACCAGCGCGATACCAACGAGGTCGACATACCCGCGTTGCAGGCCGCCGTCGACAATGGCGCGAACATCTTCAACCAGGCCGACCCGGCCGTCGGTGCGCTGCTGAAGAAGGGCGTGGATACGCCGGTCTACATCTTTACCCAGTCCACCAAGCAGGCCCAGTTTGACGTCGGCGGCGAGCTGTGGGATTTGCCCGCCGGCCCGATCCAACTGTCCGCTGGTGCCCTGTACCGCAAGCAGTCGATGAACTACACCGTGAGCTCCTTCGCCGTTCTCGATCCGGTGACTACCACCTGCCAGATTCTGCAGGAAGCGTGCGGCTCGCCCGCTCATGGCAGCTTCAACGTCAAGGAGCTGTTTGCCGAAACGCTGATCCCGCTGCTTTCCGACCAGCCATGGGCCCATTCGCTGAATCTCGACCTGGGCATCCGCACCTCCAACTACAGCACCACCGGCACGACCACGAACAAGAAGATCGCGATCGAGTGGCGTCCGATCGAGGACCTGCTGGTACGCGGCACCATCTCCGAGGTCTTTCGCGCGCCCAACCTCAATGAACTTTACGACGGTCGAACGCTGGTCCAGCCGACGTTGAACGATCCCTGCGTCAACCGCACCGCGGCCGAGCTCGCGCAGCATCCGGTGGCCTGCCAGTTTGTGCCGGTCAACTGGGCCGGCAACTCGCCGGCGCAGGTCAATACGTTTTACTCGGGCGCTGTCACGGTGGGTGCGAAGCTGAAGCCCGAACAGGGCAAGTCCGTCGACCTCGGGCTGGTCTACGACCCTGGCTGGCTGCCCGGTTTGTCCACCAGCGTCGACTTCTGGCACATCAACCTGTCCGACACGCTGACGGCGATCCAGGGGGATACGGTAGTCAACTCCTGCTTCAACAACAGCAGCAGCCCGTATTGCTCGTTTATCCACCGCCAGGACAACACCAGCAGAACGCCAGGCCAGGTGTTTCTCATCAACACACCGGTGGTCAATCTGGGCAACTTGAGTACCACCGGTATCGACTACACGCTGCGCTACAAGGTCCCGCATTTCGATCTGGGCAGTGTGGATCCAGGCAACTTCCGGGCCGGCCTCAGTACCAGCTACACGTCCACTTACAAGAACAGCGCCACCCCCGGCCAGCCGGGCGCAAAGACGATCGACTACGCCGGCACCTACAGCCAGCAATTCGGCAACATCTCACGCTGGCGCGGCACGGTTACGCTCAATTGGGAGAAGGGCAACTGGAACGCCCAATGGCAGTCGCGTTACGTCAACCACCTGATCGCGCTCAACGGCGACGCTGCTATCGCTGGCGTAAATATCCCGATGGCTTCGGTGATCTACCACTCGATCCAGCTGGGCTATGCGGTGCCATCGATCCACACCCGGTTCGACATCGGCGTCGACAATCTCAGCAACAAGCTGCCGCCACTGATTTACCAGAATGGCTCGAACTACAACGTGGACACCGCCACGTACGATGTGCTTGGGCGCTATTACTGGGCGAGGGCCACCGTGAAATTCTGATCGGCTGACCACGCAACAGAGTTCCATGGCAACCCGAGGGGCCGCGAGATATTTTCGCGGCCCCTCTTGCATAATGGCGGCCAGCAGAACCCGACCGGAAAGGCATGCCAGCACCCACGAACGGCCTCGCCGACGCCATCACCACCGCCTACCTCGCTGGCGATATGGAGCGCGTGATCGCGCTCGGCGCGCAGGCGGGTGAAATGAGCGAAACCGCCATGCTTTGGCTGGGCCTCGCCCAGCACGCCAGCGCTCGATACGCGCAGGCGGCAGCCACGTTCGGCGAGCTGGCGCGGATGCGTCCGCAGGTTTCCGCCTATTGGAACAACCTGGCGCTCGCCTGCCGTCAGGACGGTGACATGGTGGGGTCCGAGCAGGCGTTCATGACGGCACGCTCGCTGGCACCGGACGATGCGGAGGTGCACTACAACCTCGGCCTGCTGCATATCCAGCAGCGGCACTGGGTGCTGGCGCGGCAGTCCCTGATGGATGCGGTAAATCTCTCACCGCACTTTGTCGAAGCACGCCTGCAGGCTGCACACGCCTGCCACGTCTGTGGCGACAACGACGGTCAGCGCGCGATGCTGGCCGGCGCCACCGACTGGCCGGCCCAGCCTGGCGAACAAGCCCTGATCCTGGCCGCGATGCTGGCCGCTCAGGGCGAACTCGAGGCCGCGCTGGGCGCACTCGCCCGGGCGCAGTTGCCCGGCGGATCCGCGGCCGGGATCATGCGGCTGCGAATCGCCGCACAGCGGGTGGCGCTGTACGAACGGAGCAACCAGCTCGATCGCGCACGCCATGAGTTGCAGCAGCTGCCGCTGGATACGCTCGACCAGCTGCCGGCGGAAGCCCGCGATGTCCGCGTCGAAGGCTGGAGCGCGCACGCCGCAGTGGCCATGCGTGACGCGGATCACGTCGCAGCGGCCGCGCTGTACCGCCGGGTGCTTGCGCTTGCCATGGACGACCAGCACCGCGCCAGCGCTGCCTTTGGGCTGGCCGCGGCCAGCGACCGGATGGGTCGGCATGAGGAGGTATGGCCGGCGCTGCAGACCGCGCATGCGGCGCAGCTGGCTATTGCACAAGGCGTGGTGCCGGAGCTGATGCAGCCGAACAGCGCGCCCTTGCAGATGACCGATCCGCTGGTTGACCGCGTGGCCTACCAGGGCTGGAAACCGTTGCCCGCATCGACGGGCGGGCGCCAGCCGGTTTTCGTGGTCGGCTTTCCGCGCTCGGGCACAACCCTGCTGGAGCAGATGCTCGATGCCCATCCCGATTTCCGGTCGATGGACGAGCGCGCCTACATCCATGAGCTGATCGAGGGCATGGAGATGGCCGGCCAGCACTACCCCGGCGACCTGGCCAACCTCACTGCGAGCGAAGCCGATCAACTGCGCGCCGTCTACTTCCGCCGGGTCGCGCAGGTCGTACCCGACCTCGGAAAGCACCAGCTGGTGGACAAGAATCCGCTCAATATGCTGTGCCTGCCGATGATCATGCGTCTGTTTCCGCAGGCACGCATCATCCTGTGCCTGCGTCACCCGTGCGATGTGCTGCTCAGTTGTTACATGCAGCCGTTCCGCTCACCCGCCTTTATGGTGCTGTGCTCCTCACTGCAGCGTCTGGCCGATGATTACGTGCAGGCCTTTGAGCAGTGGCAAACACATGTCGAGGTGTTCACCCCGCAGTTGCTGGAATGGCGTTACGAAACGGTAGTCACCCGCTTCGAGGCCAGCGTCGCCAGCCTCGGTGCGTTTCTCGAGATCAACGATGCCTCGCCGATGGCACGCTTTTCAGAACATGCACGGGGCAAACGGTTCATCAGTACCCCAAGCTACGCCCAGGTCATCCATGGCATCAGCAGCAAGGCGGTGGGTCGCTGGCACGCCTACCGCGAGTTGTTCGAGCCGGTGCTGCCGACACTGCGCCCCGTCCTGCAGCGACTCGGCTATGCCGACTGACGCCCGATCGGCAATCGGCGCGTGCCGCACGGCGCAACGTGTGCCATGAATCCCAACGCGTATGATCATGACGTGGCGTTTCCGTGGCTTGGGACATCGGAACCGACTTTCCCCATACGCGACGCATGACCGCCGATGAGCAGCCCAACCGACCAGATTCTGGAAGCCAACCGCAGCATGGCGCGGCAACAGGCGCAACGGGGTGAGCTGGACGCGGCGGAGAAAGCCTTCCTGCGCCTGCTCGACCGCCAGCCGCAGGATATCGAGGCGCTGCGATTCGTGGCCGATTGCCAATCCGCGCGCGGCGAGCATGCGGCGGCCATCCAGCGACTGCGCATCGCCGTGCAGGCCCAGCGGGACGAGCCGGCCGTCTGGGTACAACTGGGCTCGGCGCAGTTGGCGGCTGGCGATTTCGGCGCTGCCGTCACCAGCTTCACGCAAGGGCTTGCATTGGCGCCCCGGATGTTCGTGGCACGCCTGCAGCTGGGCATGGCACTGGAACAACTGGGACAGTCGCACGAGGCACTGAAGGCCTATTTCATGGCCATCGAGAGTGCACGAGTGCTGGGACGCTGGCAGGACGACGCAACGACCGCACCGGGCCTGCGCACGGTCGTGAAATACGCGGTGGACTACGTCAACAACGGTCGCCGCCGACTGTTTCACGGCGCACTGGACCCGCTGCGCGAGCGCTATGGCAGCACCGAACTGGTGCGGGTGGAACGCAGTCTGGCGATCTACTTTTTCGAGCAGCCGGCGAACATTCCCGATCCGCGACAGAAGCCGAAATTTCTGTATTTCCCCGACCTCTCGAGCCAGCCGTATTATCCGCGCAGGCATTTCCCCTGGCTGGAGGCGCTGGAAGCGGCGACAGATACCGTGCGTGACGAGCTGCGCGCCGTGTTGTCGCAGGAGCGGTCGCTTGAGTCATTTCTGGGCGAGGCATCTGTGCAGGCAACCCGGGGCATGCTGCGTTCGTCCAGCGACCTGGACCCCGCCTGGGACGCCTACTTTTTCTATCGCCATGGCCAGCGCCATGACGAACATTGCGCGCGCTGCCCGCAGACCACCACCCTGCTCGATACGTTACCGCTGGTGCGTATCCGCGACCATGCCCCGGAAACACTGTTCTCGGTGTTGAGTCCGGGCACGCACATCCTGCCGCACACCGGCGTCACCAACACGCGACTGGTGACCCATCTGCCGCTGATCGTTCCGCCCGATTGCGCCCTCCGCGTGGGTGGCGAAGAACACGTCTGGCAGGAGGGTCGTTGCGTGACGTTCGACGACACCTACGAGCATGAGGCGTGGAACCGCAGCGAGCGAACGCGCGTGGTGATGATCCTGGACAGCTGGCATCCCGACCTCAGCGAGGTGGAACGCGCGGCCGTGACCGACCTGGTCGAGGCGATCGGAGATTTCAACCAGTCCTGCGAGATACCTGCAGAACCGGACTGAAGCCATCGCCATGATGGCCGGGTCTGGTGATGGGCGGCAGTGGATGATCGAGCATGAAAAAGGGCAGCGCTTTCGCGCTGCCCTTTCTGTGCCAACTCGGCTGCGTTCGTCGCTCAGTGCGTGGGATTTGCCACCGCATCAGCAGCCTTGGCCACGCCCGCATCAGCCGTTCCCCTGCCACCATACGGCAACACTTCGCTGGCCAGCTTCGGATCGGTCTTGATCATGCCGATGGCGTCGAACAGGATGTGCGCGCTCTCGTTGAGCTGCACGTCCTTCGCCTTCTTGGCTTCCTTCTCCTGCTTCAGCTCGGCCTTCAGGCTGCGCTCGTTCGCATTGAGGCCATCGTCGAGACGGCTCTGATCATCGCCCAGCGTGGCGTCGGTGCCATCGATGGCCTTGTGCCGGGCGCGGAAGTCCGACTGGATGGCATCCTGCTGCTTGCGCTCGGTCTCGCGGGCGGCGAAGTTCAGCGAGATCGTCGTCTTGTCGCGCATGGTCTTGTACTGCGTCAACTCATCCAGCATCAGCTTCCACGCCGGCGATGTCGCCACGCGGCCATCATGCAGCTGCAGCAGTTGCGGCAGGTAGGCGTTGAGATTGGCCACCGGCTGGTAATCCGCCGGCGGGATCTGGGTCCACTTCAGCGCATTGTCGTAGGTCGATTCACCGAAGTCCTTGTCGTCGCCGTTCTTCGGGAACGCGATGTCCGGCGTCACGCCCTTCAGCTGGGTGGAACCGCCGTTGATGCGGAAGAATTCCTGGATGGTCATCTTCAGCTCGCCGAGCTGCGGCTTCTCGCTGTCGCTCTGCGAGAAACGGTCCAGGTCGACCAGGTTCTGCACGGTGCCCTTGCCGAAGGTCGGTTCGCCGATGATCAGGCCGCGATGGTAATCCTGGATCGCCGCGGCGAAGATTTCCGAGGCCGAGGCGGTGCCGCGGTTGACCAGCACGGCCAGCGGGCC
The DNA here is from genome assembly GCA_041690935.1 of Rhodanobacter sp. Classification (GTDB taxonomy): domain Bacteria; phylum Pseudomonadota; class Gammaproteobacteria; order Xanthomonadales; family Rhodanobacteraceae; genus Rhodanobacter. The sequence goes on along the minus strand of JBEPVP010000061.1, from coordinate 8,879 downwards.
GCTCCAGGCCATGCCCGCATCGTCGTCGCCCTGCTCCTCGACCTGGCCCTTGGAGTCACGCACCTGCACGATCGGGCCCTTGTCGATGAACAGGCCGGTCAGCGAGTTGGCCTCGGCCAGCGAGCCGCCACCATTGTTGCGCAGGTCCACCACCACGCCCTGCACGCCGGCGGTCTTGAGTTCGCCGAGCAGCTTGGCGACGTCGCGGGTGGCGCTCTTGAAGTCCTTGTCGCCGGCGCTGCGCGCGCCGAAGTCGGAATAGAACGTGGGCAGTTCGATCACGCCGATCTTGCGGGTGACGTCACCATCCTTGATATCGACGATCTTCTTCTTCGCCGCGCTCTCCTCGATGCTGACTTTCTTGCGCACCAGGGTCACGATCTCGTGCTTGCCGTCCACGCCGGCATCAGCGGGCAGGATCTCCAGCCGCACGGTGGTGTCCTTCTTGCCGCGGATCTGGTTGACCACGTCATCCAGGCGCCAGCCGACGACATCGGTCAACGCGCCGGTGTCGCCCTGACCCACCGCGACGATGCGGTCGCCAGCCTGCAGTTTGCCCGACTTGATCGCCGGGCCGCCCGGCACCAGGGTGAAGATCACCGTGTAGTCATCGCGCGCCTGCAGCTGGGCACCGATGCCTTCCAGCGACAGCTTCATCGCGATGTCGAAATTCTGCGCCTCACGTGGACCGAGGTAGTCGGTGTGCGGGTCGGTGGTTTCGGCGTAGGCGGTCATGAAGGTCTGGAACGCGTCCTCGCCGTCGAGCTGCTTGACCCGCTCGATGTAGCCGGCATAGCGTTTGTCCAGCGTCTTGCGGATCTCGGCATCGGGCTTGCCGGCCAGCTTCAGGCGCAGCCAGTCGTTCATGGTGCGCTTGCGCCACAGGTTGTCCAGCTCGGCCTGGTCCTTCGGCCAGTCGGCATGCTCGCGGTCGAACGTATAGCTTTCGTCGGCGGAGAACCCGAAGCCCTGCTTGAGCAGCCCGCGCGCATAGGTCATGCGCTCGACGGCGCGCTGCACGTAGAGGTTGAACACCGAGAACGGTGCCGACAGGTCCTGGTTCCAGATCGCGTCGTCCAGCTTGGTTTTCAGCGGCGCGAACTTCACCATGTCGGCCTGGGTGAAGAACACCTTCTCGCCATCGAGCAGCTTGAAGTAGGCGTTGTAGATGCGCGCCGACATCGCGTCGTCGAGCGGCTGCGCGTCGTAGTGGAAGCGGGTCAGGAAGCGTGCCGACAGCTGCGCGGCCTGCGCCTCGCCGGGCGTGGACGTGAGCGGCCAGGTGGCCGCCTTGCGGCCAGTGCCGGCGCCGAGATCGGCGGCCGACTGCGCAAGCGCGCAGGTCGCGGTGAGGGCAAGCAAAAGGACCAGCGCAGGACGAAATTTCATGGAGACTCTCAGGCTGACTCGGTGACACCGGCTGCATGGGCCTGCAGATCGGCATGGTAGGACGATCGCACCAGCGGACCGGAAGCGACGTGATGGAAACCCAGCGCCTCACCGGCTTCGCGCAGCGCCTCGAATTCTTCGGGAGTCCAGTAGCGCAGCACCGGATGATGGTGCGGCGTGGGCTGCAGATATTGACCAATGGTGATCATCTCGACGTCATGGGCGCGTAAATCCCCCATCGTCTCGATCACCTGATCCCAGGTTTCGCCCAGGCCCAGCATGATGCCGGACTTGGTCGGCACGTCCGGATGCTGCGCCTTGAAGCGCTTGAGCAAATCCAGCGACCACTGGTAGTCGGCGCCCGGGCGCACTTCGCGGTACAGATGCGGCACGGTTTCCAGGTTGTGGTTGAACACGTCCGGCGGGAAATTCTTGAGCACCTCGAGCGCACGTTCCATGCGGCCCTTGCCGCGGAAGTCGGGCGTGAGGATCTCGATGCGGATGTTCGGGCTGGCGTGGCGTGTGGCGCGGATACACGCGGCGAAATGCTCGGCGCCACCGTCGCGCAAGTCATCGCGATCGACCGAGGTGATCACCACATACTTCAGCCGCATGTCGCGGATCGTCTCGGCCAGCCGCGCCGGCTCCAGCGGATCGGGTGCGACCGGGCGGCCATGCGCCACGTCGCAGAACGAGCAGCGCCGGGTGCAGACCTCACCGAGGATCATGAACGTCGCGGTGCCCTTGCTGAAGCATTCGTGGATGTTCGGGCACGACGCCTCTTCGCATACCGTAACCAGCGCGTTCTCGCGCAGACGCGCTTTCAGCTGCTGCACGGCATTGCCTTGCGGCAGGCGCACACGGATCCACGACGGCTTGCGCAGGATCGGCACGGCGGTATCGAAACCGGCGCGGTTCAGCGCGATCTTGTCATTGCCGACCTGTTTGTCAGGCAGCGGCTGCGCGGAAGCGCCAGCGATGACACTGATCGGGATGATCCTGGAGGGGGATGCGGACGTTTCGCTCATAGACAGCTCAGACCGCTACGCGAGCGGGGAGTTCGGGGATCAGGGGGGCAGCGGGCTCGGCGGCAAAACCGAACTGGCGGCAGAACGCCTCCACCAGCACGTCCTCGACCGCTGCCAGCTGCGACGGACCACCCAAGTCTAGCAGCTGCGTGACCGCCAAACCCTTGTAACCGCACGGGTTGATGCGCTGGAACGGCTCCAGATCCATGGCCACGTTGAAGGCCAGTCCGTGGAAGCTGCAACCGCGCCGCACGCGCAGGCCCAACGCGGCGACCTTGGCGTCCGCCACGTACACGCCCGGCGCACCGTCGCGCCGCGACGCCACCACGTTCCAGTGCGCCAGCGTATCGATCAGCGCCTGTTCGATCCGGTTGACCAGTTCGCGCACGCCCACGCCAGCGCGGCGCAGGTCGATCAGCGGATACCCCACGATCTGGCCGGGGCCGTGATAGGTCACCTGGCCACCGCGATCGACCGGCAGCACCGGGATATCGCCCGGCGCCAGCACGTGTTCCAGCTTGCCGGCCTGGCCGAGGGTGAACACCGGATCATGTTCCAGCAGCCACAGTTCGTCGGCCGTCTCCGCCGTGCGATTGTCGGTGAACGCACTCATCGCCTGCCAGGTCGCCGCGTACGGCTGGCGACCAAGGCGGCGGATTTTCAGAGGCCGGGAATCGGGAGTGGGGAATCGGGAATCGGTGTTCACGGCATGATCATGACGACAGCAGAGTGGGAAAGCGTGCCCGTCGAATGGCAGCTCTTTCGATTCTCCATTCCCGATTCTCCATTCCCGATTCTCGATTCCCGTTCACAGCGTGTACCGGATGTCCGGGCTCGCACGCAGCGCGGCGTGCGCGGCCTCGTAGTGTTCACGGGTGTCGCAGCGAAAACTTACCGTGACCGACACGAAATTGCCGGCACCGGAATGCCGGTGCCGCACGCTCTCGTGCAGCACGTGCAGGCCGGCACGCTCCAGCAGCTGCGGCACGTGGGTGGGCAGGTTCGCGCTGGCACTGCCGACCGCGGTGATCTCGAACTCACCGGGAAACTCGAATCCCATGCCGTCCTGCTTCGCCTTGCTGAAGTCGATCGGCTGCATTACTTCGCATCCGCACTCTTGGTCGCTGCGCCCGCGTCAGCTTTCTTGTCGCTGTGGAACCACAGCAGGATGCTGTCCCACAGGCGCGAGAAGAAACCGCCCTGCGGCGCATCGTTCAATACGATCAGCGGCACGCTCTGCACTGGCTGGCCAGCCAGTGTGATGCGCAACATGCCCACCTGCTGGCCTTTCTTGAACGGCGCGATCAGGGTGGCCGGGATATCCATGGTCGCCTTGAGGTTGTCGTACTGGCCGCGCTTGACCGTGACCAGCACGTTCTCGGCGACGCCCAGCGACAGCTGGTTGATCGCGCCCTTCCACAGCCGCGGCGTGGCCAGCGGCTTGCTGGCGTCGTACAACTTGTGCGTCTCGTAGAAGCGGAAGCCGTAGCTGAGCAGGGCCATCGCCGAATCGGCGCGCGCCTTCTCGCTGCTGGCGCCCATCACGATCGCGATCATGCGCGAGTCGCCCTGCTTGGCCGAGGCGGCCAGGCAATAGCCGGCGGCCGCGGTGTGACCGGTCTTGATGCCGTCCACGCTGGGGTCACGCCACAGCAGGGTGTTGCGGTTGCCCTGCTTGATCCCGTTCCACTCGAACTGCTTGATCGCGGAGATCGCGTAGTCGTCGGGAAAGTCGTGGATCAGCGCGCGCGACAGGATCGCGATGTCGTGCGCGGTGGTGTAGTGGTTCTCGATCGGATAGCCCGAAGCATTCTCGAAATTCGAGTTGGCCATGCCCAGCTGCCTGGCGTACGCGTTCATCAGCCCGGCGAACGCGCCTTCGGAACCGGCGGTGTGTTCGGCCAGCGCGATTGCGGCGTCATTGCCGGACTGGATGATCAGGCCGTACAGCAGATCCTTCAGCGGCACCTGGCTGTTGAGCTTGAGGAAGCTGGTGGATCCGTCGGTGCCGGCACCGCCGCCGCGCCAGGCGTGCTCGCTGATGGTCACCGGATCGGTCATGTGCACCTTGCCGTTGGCGACTTCGGCGGAGACCACGTAGTCGGTCATGATCTTGGTGATCGAGGCCGGCTCCACGCGCAGGTCCGGCTCCTTGCTGGCGAGGATCTGGCCGGTGGCGTAATCCATCAGCACCCAGCTCTTGCCATCGACATCCGGCGGCGGCGGCACCGGCGCGTCAGCCACCACCGGGCGCGGCACCGGCGAGGGGCGCGGCGGGGTCTGTGCGACGGCCACACCGAGCAGGAAAACGGCGGCGGCGAACGGGATCAGGGTGCGGCGGAAGAAATTCATCGTGTGGTTCAGTCCAGTCTCTGAAGTTCGGCATGGTGGCTGCCGACAAGGTTGAAAAGGGGTGCGCAAATCCTGCTCAGTCTACCGCGACCTGTGGCCGCGGCAGACCCATGCCTTCAATCCGGGCGCTGACCTGGTCGGCGCGATCCACGTCCGCCAGCGGTCCGACCCGCACGCGACGCACGCGGCGACCGTTCATGTCGGCATCCATGACTTGCACCGCGCCGAGGTTCGCCGCACGCAAACGCTGCGCCAGTCGCTCGGCATTCTCCGCATCGGCAAACGCGCCTACCTGCAGATAGATGCCGGGGTGTCCGGTTCTGACCACGCTGGGTGGCGGCAGTTCCGACGCGGAATTTCCCGGATCGATGCCGCGCACCTCGACCAGCCCGGTGCCCTTGGGCCAGATGCCGATCTTCACCGCGGCGGCATAGGAAAGGTCGATCAGTCGGTTCTGATGAAACGGCCCGCGGTCGTTGATCCGCACGATCACGCTCTTGCCATTTTCCAGATTGGTGACGCGCGCGTAGCTCGGCAGCGGCAGCGTGGTGCTGGCTGCGCTGAACGCGTACATGTCGTAGGTTTCCAGGCTGGAGGTCTTGTAGCCGTGGAACTTGTTGCCGTAGAACGAGGCGATGCCGCGCTCGTCATAACCACTCGCGCTGGGCAGCACGCGATAGCTGTGGCCGAGCACCGTATACGGCGACTTGTTGCCGTACAGCGAATGCGGCTCGACCCTGGGCACCGGCTCGACCAGCTGGCTGACATCGAGTGGTGGCGGCACGCTGTCGTTGCCATCGCGGTAGCGACTGTCCTGCGGCCGGTTGATGTCGTCGTGGAAGCCGTCCGCGCGTTTGCCATTGTCGGCTCGCCGCGCCGATTCGCCGCGCGTCGCCGCGCCGGCATCCACCCGGTTCGGGCGGGTCTTCGCGCCACCGCAGCCCACCAGCAGCAGGGCCACCGGAAAAAGCAGCAACGCAACGCCGGCCGCCCTCATCGCGCGGCGTCCACCTGACCCACGCTGGCGGCGATGGCGCCTGCCAGCTGGTCGACCGCCATCGCATACAGCGGGCTGCGGTTGTAGCGCGTGATCACGTAGAAATTCTGGAAAGTGAACCAGTACTCCGGCCCGTTCGCGCCCTGCAGCGACTGCAGGCTGGTGGGCTGCGCCGGCGGCAACGCCTGCAGCGGCGCGTAACCCCACGCCTCCATCTGCTCCAGCGGCCATTGCGGGGTGGCGTCCGTCACCGGGATCGGCTGCGCCGCGGCGTCCGGCTGGGCGCGGGCGGCGACCGGGCCGCCGTCGACCCAGCCGTGTTTCGCAAAATAGTTGGCGACGCTGGCGAAGATGTCCGGCAGCGAATTCTGCAGATCGATATGCCCGTCCTGATCGGCATCCACCGCGAAATCGCGGATGCTGGTGGGCATGAACTGGCCCCAGCCCTGCGCCCCTGCATACGAGCCGGTGAGCGTGTCGAGCGGACCGGCCAGATGGTTGGCCGGCATCTCCAGCAGCTCCTTCAGCTGCTCGCGGAAAAATGTCGCGCGCGGCGGGTAGTACAGGCCCAGGGTGACCAGCGCATCGAGCACCTTGTACTTGCCGGTGTTGCGGCCGTAACTGGTTTCCACGCCGACGATCGCCACGATGTAGGCCGGCGCCACGCCGTACTGCCGACCGATCTGTTCCAGCAACGCGCGGTGTTCGCGATAGAACGCAATGCCGTCGTCGATGCGCTTGTCGGTGAGGAAGATCGGCCGGTAGTCCTTCCACGGCTTGGCTTCGGCCGGGCGGCTGATCGCGTCGAGGATGCTCTGCTGCTTCGTGGCGCCGTCCAGCAGCGCGTTCAGCGCCTGCGGACTCTTGCCGGTATCGTGCGCCACCTCGCGCACCAGCGCGGCCTGACCGGGGTGCGTCGCCGCTTGGGCCGGGTTCGGCGCGGCCATCCCGAGCAGGCAGAGGATGGTGAGCAATCGGGCCGCACGCGGCGCGGAGGTGGCTGTCATGTGCAGGTTTCGCTCACAGAAAAACGATATCGCCGAAAGCCTAACACGCACGCCGACGCGACTCCGGGCCACTCGCAGGCGGTGTTCATACGTGCACCTTGCGATTCGCGTGGATCGACATCAACACGCCGAAACCGGTCAGCAACGACACCGCCGACGTGCCGCCGTAACTGATCAGCGGCAGCGGCACGCCGACCACTGGCAGCATGCCGGCGACCATGCCGCCGTTGACAAACACGTAGACGAAAAAGCTCATGCCGATCGCGCCGGCGAGCAGGCGCGAATAGGTGTCGCGCGCTTCCATGGCGATCCACAGGCAGCGGCCGATGATGAATGCATACAGCGCGATCAGGGCGCATACCCCGACCAGGCCGAACTCCTCGGAGAACACCGCGAAGATGAAGTCGGTGGTGTGCTCGGGCAGGAAATCCAGCCGCGACTGCGTGCTGTGTTGCCAGCCCTTGCCGAAGATGCCGCCCGAGCCCACCGCAATCTGCGACTGGATGATGTGCCAACCGTTGCCGAGCGGATCGGATTCCGGATTGAGCAGGGTCAGCACGCGATCGCGCTGGTATTGATGCAGGAAGTGCCAGCCGACCGGAATCATCCCGCCGACCGCCGCCGCCAGCGCCCCGATGCGCCACCACGCCATGCCGGACAGGAACAGCGCGAACGCGCCGGCGGCGGTCACCAGCACGGCGGTGCCCAGATCCGGCTGCTCGGCGATCAGCCCGGCCGGAATCGCGATCAGCACGCCGACCATCGCGATGTCCTTCCAGCCCGGCGGCAACTGGCGCGGGTGCAGGTACCAGGCCACCATCATCGGCATGGTCAGCTTGAGCAGTTCGGACGGCTGGAAGCGCATTACGCCCAGATCCAGCCAGCGCACCGAGCCGCGCCCCTCGCCAAGGATCGCCACCATCACCAGCAGCGCGGTGCTGCCGGCGTACAGCCAGGGCGTCCAGCTGCGCAGCACCGATGGCGGGATGCGCGACACCACCAGCAGCAACGCGCCGCCGAGCACGAAGCGGCCGGCCTGACCGCCGACCAGGGTGAGGCTGCGGTCGCCTGCGCTGTACAGCGTGATCAGGCCGATCGATGCCAGCACAAACAAGCCGGCCGCCAGCGGCAGATCGATCCGCGGCCGGGTCAGGATGCGCCGCAGGAAACGACGCAGACGCACGTGCAGTGTTCCGATCATGGGGTCGCTCCGTCGCTGCTGGATGCCTGCGCCGGCAGGTCTTCCACCGCGCTGCCCGCGGCGGGAACTGTGGCCGGCGGCGGCTCCGCGGGCAGCGCCGCGCCCTTGGCGGTGGCCCAGGCATCGAAGATTCGGCGCATGATCGGTCCGGCATCCGTGCCACCCCACGCACCGGCCTCCAGCACCACCGCCGTGGCGATCTGCGGATCATCGGACGGCGTATAACCCATGAACCATGCGCGATGGCGTGTCGCCAGGTAGGCGGTGTTCTTGTTGGTGTCATACGCTTCGGAGGTGCGCGAGAAACGCTCGGCGGTGCCGCTCTTGCCCGCGATCAGATAGGGGAAACCCTCGTTCAATCGCGCGAGCTTGCCGGTGCCGCTGACGATCACCGCGCGCATGCCTTCGTTGATCACGTCCCATTCGGACGCCTTGCGGATCAGCGAGGGGCCACTGGGTGGATTCGGTAACGGTCGCCGTTGCGCGTCGGCTACCGCCTTGGTGGCCATCACCAGCCGCGGCGCGTAAGGCACGCCATGACCAGCGAAGGTGGCGATGGCATGACCGAGCTGCAGCGGGGTCACCGCCCAGTAACCCTGGCCAATACCGGTGATGATGGTTTCGCCGGGAAACCAGCCCTGCTTGTAATGGGCGGCCTTCCACTCGCGCGAGGGCAGGATGCCCTCGGATTCGCCGACCAGATCGATGCCGGTCTTGCTGCCGAAGCCAAAGCGGCTCATCCACACGCTCAACCGATCGATGCCCAGATCCAGCGCCAGCTTGTAGAAGTAGGTGTTGGTCGACTTCTCGATCGCGCGCACCATGTTCACCGTGCCGTCGCCACCACGGGTATCGTCGCGATAGCAACGCGATTGTCCGGGCAGGCAGAACTGGCCGGTGGACAG
>JBEPVP010000060.1:0-18701 GCA_041690935.1 Rhodanobacter sp. | reverse complement strand
AGATCAAGGTCACCCCGACCACCTCGCTGCTGACCCAGCGCGACCTGTCGCTGGCGTATTCGCCCGGGGTCGCGGCGGCCTGCGATGCGATCGTCGAGGACCCGGCCACGGCCGCCGAATACACCGCGCGTTCCAACCTGGTGGCAGTGATCACCAACGGCACCGCGGTGCTCGGGCTGGGCAACATTGGGCCGCTGGCGGCCAAGCCGGTGATGGAAGGCAAGGCCGTGCTGTTCCAGAAGTTCGCCGGCATCGATGTGTTCGACATCGAGATCGACGAGAACGACCCGGACAAGCTGGTCGAGATCATCGCCAGCCTGGAGCCGACCTTCGGCGGCATCAACCTGGAGGACATCAAGTCGCCGGAATGCTTCATCGTCGAGCGCAAGTTGCGCGAGCGGATGAAGATCCCGGTGTTCCACGACGACCAGCACGGCACCTCGATCATTGTCGGCGCGGCCGTGCTCAATGCGCTGGTGGTGGTCGGCAAGAACATTGAGGACATCCGCGTGGCGACCACCGGCGCGGGCGCGGCGGGCATTGCCTGCCTCGACATGCTGGTGGCGCTGGGGGTGAAGCCCGAACACATCCTGGCGTTCGACCGCAACGGCGTGATCCATAGCCAACGCACCGATCTGGACCCGGACAAGCAACGCTACGCGCGCGACACCAGGGCGCGCACGCTGGCCGAGATCGTCGACGGTGCGGACGTGTTCCTCGGCCTGTCCGCCGGCGGCGTGCTGAAGCCGGAGATGGTGGCGACGATGGCCGCGCGGCCGATCATCTTCGCGCTGGCCAACCCGAATCCGGAGATCACCCCGGAAGAGGCGAAGGCGGTGCGGCCGGACTGCATCATGGCCACCGGCCGTTCGGACTATCCGAACCAGGTCAACAACGCGCTGTGCTTCCCGTACCTGTTCCGCGGCGCGCTGGACGTGGGCGCCACGGTGATCAACGAGCCGATGAAGATCGCCTGCGTCAAGGCGATCGCGGCGCTGGCGCGGCGTGAATCGTCCGATGTCAGCGCGCGCGCCTACGGTGGCAAGCCGCCGAGTTTCGGACCGGAGTATCTGATCCCGCAGCCGTTCGATCCGCGCCTGCTGCTGCAGCTGCCGCCGGCAGTGGCGCAGGCGGCGATGGACTCGGGCGTGGCGACGCGGCCGATGGCGGATTTCGCCGCCTACAACGACCAGCTGACCAGCTTCGTGTTCCGCACCGGCTTGCTGATGAAGCCGGTGTTCGAACGTGCCAAGTCCGCCCCGTGTCGGCTGGTGTATGCCGAGGGCGAAGAAGAGACCGTGTTGCGCGCGGTGCAGGTGGTGGTCGACGAAGGCTTGGCGAAACCCATCCTGATCGGTCGCCCGGACGTGATCGAGAAGCGCATCAAGCGCGCCGGCCTGCGCATCAAGTTGGGCGTGGACGTCGAGATCTGCAACATCAACAGCGATCCACGCTTCGACGAATACTGGAAGCACTATCACCACCTGATGCAGCGCCGTGGGGTGACCCCGTCGATGGCCAAGGCGGTGATCCGTTCGCGTCCCACCGCGATCGCTTCGCTGATGGTCGAGCGCGGCGAAGCCGACGCGCTGATCTGCGGCCTTGTCGGCCAGTACCAGGGCAAGCTGCGCTACATCCGCGACATCATCGGCCTGGATGAAGGCGTGGTCGAACCGTCGGCGATGGCTGCGGTGGCCACCGAGAAGGGTACGTTCTTCTACCTCGACACCCACGTGCAGGACGATCCCTGTCCGGAACAAATTGCCGAGGCCACCTTGCAGGCCTCGATCCGGCTGAAGCTGTTCGGCATCGTGCCGAAGATCGCGCTGCTGTCCGGCGGCAACTTCGGTAGCCGCGACACCTGCGGGGCGAAGAAGATGCGCAAGGCGCTGGAACTGATCCGCGCCCGCGCACCACGGCTGGAAGTGGAAGGCGAGATGCAGGCCGATGTGGCGCTGACCCCGGCGCTGCGCGAGAAGCTGTTTCCGAACTCGCGGCTGGAGGGCAAGGCGAACGTGTTCGTGTTCCCGAATCTGGACGCGGCCAACATCGCCTACAACATGACCCGCATGCTCAGCGACGGTGTGGTGATCGGGCCGATCCTGATGGGCGTGGCCAAGCCGGCGCACATCCTGATGCCGCAGTCGACCGTGCGCCGGGTGGTGAACATGAGCGCGGTCGCCTGCGTCGAGGCGCAGATCCGCGCGGCGAATCGCCAGCAGGGTTGATCGACTCGCGCAGACGGCAAACTCGCGGGTTCCGCTCATCCTGAGCGTAGCTCGCGCCAGCGAGCGAAGTCGAAGGACCACAGCGTGGCCGCGGGCCGGCGCCGAAGGGGCTGGCGCGACGCTTCGACTTCCTCGCTCTCCAAAGCCGTCGCCATCCTTGGCCACTCTCCGCGTACGCGGCCTGCGGCCGCTACGCTCAGCGCGATCGGTTGGTGGAGAGGTAGGAATTACGCGGCCCCCATGCGCCGCCGCATGGAACCTGAATTGGCGACCATCCGGCCCAGCGGCTAGACTTGGACGTTGCTTCCGCCGCAATCCACACGGTGGAGTTCCCCCTCAAGCCTGGCGCTGCAACGGCGCCGCGGAGAATCCTCATGGATCAGCTCGACGACATCCTCAACCAGGACATCGACCCCACCGAAACCCGGGAGTGGATGGACTCGCTCGACGCGGTGATCCATCACGACGGCACCGAACGCGCGCACTTCCTGCTGGAACGGATGGTCGACACCACGCGCCGCTCCGGCGGCTATCTGCCGTTCGATCCGACCACCGCCTACGTCAACACCATCGCGCCGCCGAACGAGGCGAAGTCGCCCGGCGACGCGGCGATGGAATGGCGCATCCGCTCGCTGGTCCGTTGGAACGCGATGGCGATGGTGGTGCGCGCCAACCGCAAGCCGGGCGAACTGGGTGGCCACATCGCCAGCTTCGCCTCCAGCGCCACGCTGTACGACGTCGGCTTCAACCACTTCTGGCGCGCGCCCAGCGCCGATCATCCGGGTGACCTGATCCTGCATCAGGGTCATTCCAGCCCGGGCATTTACGCGCGCTCGTTCCTCGAAGGCCGTCTGGCCGAGGACCAGCTCGACCTGTTCCGCATGGAAGTGGTCGGCAAGGGCCGTGCGCTGTCGTCGTACCCGCATCCGTGGCTGATGCCGGACTACTGGCAGGTGCCGACGGTGTCGATGGGTCTGGGTCCGATCCAGGCGATCTACCAGGCGCAGTTCTTCAAGTACCTCGAACACCGCGGGCTGATCCCCAAAAGCGACCGCAAGATCTGGTGCTTCATGGGTGACGGCGAATGCGACGAGCCGGAATCGCTTGGCGCGATCTCGCTAGCCGGCCGCGAAGGCCTGGACAATCTGATCTTCGTGATCAACTGCAACCTGCAGCGCCTCGACGGCCCGGTGCGCGGCAACGGCAAGATCATCCAGGAGCTGGAAGGCGAGTTCCGCGGCGCCGGCTGGAATGCGATCAAGCTGGTCTGGGGCAGCTACTGGGACCCGCTACTGGCGCGTGACACCAACGGCGTGCTGCGCAAGCTGATGATGGAAACCGTCGACGGCGAGTACCAGGCGTGCAAGGCGTTCGGCGGCGCATATACGCGCGAGCATTTCTTCGGCAAGTACCCGGAAACGCGCGAGATGGTCGCCAACCTCAGTGATGACGACATCTGGCGGCTCAACCGCGGTGGCCACGATCCGCACAAGGTCTACGCGGCGTATCACGCGGCGTCGAACACCAAGGGCATGCCTACGGTGATCCTGGCCAAGACGGTGAAGGGCTACGGCATGGGCTCGGCCGGCGAGTCGCAAAACCCGACCCATCAGCAGAAGAAGCTGGACGAGGACTCGGTGCGTCATTTCCGCGACCGTTTCCAGATCCCGATTCCCGACGACAAGCTCAAGGACGTGCCGTACTACCACCCGGGCGCGGATTCGCCGGAGGTGCAGTACATGCTGGAGCGGCGCAAGGTGCTCGGCGGTTTCCTGCCGCAACGTCGGCGCAAGGGCGAGGCGAAGCTGAAGGCGCCGGAGCTGGCCGCGTTCGAGCAGATCACCAAGGGTACCGGCGAGCGCGAGATCAGCACCGCCATGGCGCTGGTGCGCGGCATCAACCTGCTGCTTCGCGACAAGCAGTTGGGCGAGCGCGTGGTGCCGATCGTGGCCGACGAGGCGCGCACGTTCGGCATGGAAGGCATGTTCCGCCAGATCGGCATCTACGCGCCGTTCGGCCAGAAGTACAAGCCGCAGGATTCCGACCAGCTGCTGTATTACCGCGAGGACCAGAAGGGCCAGGTGCTGCAGCAGGGCATCAGCGAGGCCGGCGGCATGGCGTCGTGGATGGCCGCGGCGACCAGCTATTCGATCAGCAATCAGGCGATGCTGCCGTTCTTCATCTACTACTCGATGTTCGGTTTCCAGCGCGTCGGCGACCTGTGCTGGGCTGCCGGCGACATGCGTTCGCGCGGCTTCCTGGTCGGCGGCACGTCAGGGCGCACCACGCTCAACGGCGAGGGCCTGCAGCATGAGGACGGCCATTCGCACCTGATGGCCGGCGCGATTCCCAACGTGAAGGCGTACGACCCCACGTTCTCGTACGAGGTGGCGGTGATCCTGCAGGACGGCGTGCGCCGGATGATGCAGGAGCAGGAGGACATCTACTACTACGTCACCGTGATGAACGAGAACTACAGTCATCCCGATCTGCCCAAAGGCAGCGAGGCAGGCATCATCAAGGGCATGTACCTGTTCCGGGAATCGGAAATCGGAAATGGGGAATCGGGCAAAGGCAGGACCAAGAGCAAGGCGCCATGCGTGCAGCTGCTCGGCTCCGGCACGATCTTGCGCGAGGTGATCGCGGCGGCCGAACTGCTGGAGAAGGATTTCGGCGTGAAGTCCGACATCTGGTCGTGCCCCAGCTTCACCGAACTGCGTCGTGACGGTTTCGACGCCGAACGTTGGAACCGCCTGCATCCGGAAGCGGAGCAGCGCGTGCCGTACATCACCGGCCTGCTCGATGGCCGCTCCGGCCCCGCAATCGCCGCCACCGACTACGTGCGCGAATACGCCGATCAGATCCGCGCGTTCATGCCCGACGGCATGCGCTACACCGTACTTGGCACCGACGGTTTCGGCCGCTCGGACACCCGCGCGCACCTGCGCGAGTTCTTCTAGGTCGACCGTTACTGGATCGCGCATGCGGCGCTGGCCGCGCTGGCGAAGGACGGCAAGATGAACCCCAAGGATGTCAGCCGGGCGATCAAGGAATACAAGCTCGACCAGGACAAGCCGAACCCGCTGAGCGTCTGAGCGATCGTCTGAGCGATCTGGCCGTCCAAAAAGAAGCCCGCCATCCGGCGGGCTTCTTTTCGACGGCGATGCTTGTCGCGGTCAATTCTCGTCGCTGCTGCGAAACACGTGACGCAACAGCAGGAACGCACCGACCGTGCCGAGCACGATCGCCGCGGTGGCGCCGGGGTTTCGGCTCACCTGGCGCCGCAGCCGGCGATAGTGGTAATTCGCCTCGTCGGCGAAGTCTTCGGCCGCATGCGACAACTGTCGTCCGTAGCCGCCGCGCTTGCCGAACCGTTCGTGGATGGTACGGCGGCCACGTTCCAGCAGGTTCTGCGCGCTGCCGGCGGCGTCATCGGCATAGTGGCGGGCGCGTTCACCGGCGCGGTCGGCGGTGTCGCGGATCTGGCGCTCGATATCACGGTTGCGCATGGGCTGTCTCCTTGGCATCTGGTTTTACAGGCTGCCAGTGGTGCCGTGAGCGATGCGTAAACAGCCGCGCCCGCCGCACTGTTTCGTTCAGCCTAGCCGGTACTCGCCGCCCTGTTGCAAGGCGCGCTGGTACGCCGGTCGCGCGTGGATGCGTTGCAGAAACGCCCACAAGCGCGGATAGCTGGCGTCCAGGCCACCGCGGGCTGCGAACGCCTCCAGCGGAAAGCTCAGCTGGATGTCGGCAACGCTGAACGAGTCGCCGGCAAACCACTCGCTCTTGTCCAGCTCGCCTTCCAGATAGTCCAGATGCAGCTTCAGTTGCGGATCGACGAAGCTGTGCTGCACCTTGCGCGCGATGCCCTTCGCGATCGGCTTCACGAAGAACGGCATCGGTGCGGTTTCGACTCGCCGGAACACCAGTTTCAGCAGCAGCGGCGGCATCGCCGAACCTTCGGCGTAGTGCAGCCAGTAGTTGCAGCGCAGTCGCGCGGGCGTGCCGTGGGCGGGGATCAGTACGCCGGCGCCGTAGCGGTCGGCCAGGTATTCGACGATCGCGCCGGACTCGGCCAAGGTGAGTCCGTCATCGGTGATCACTGGCGACTTGCCCAGCGGATGCACCGCGCGCAACTCCGGCGGCGCCAGCATGGTCTGCGGATCGCGCTGGTAGCGCTTGATCTCATACGGCACGCCGAGCTCGTCCAGCAGCCACAGGATGCGCTGCGAGCGCGAGTTGTTCAGATGGTGGACGCTGATCATCCACGCATCAGAACGCAGTGCGCCGGGGCGTGCAAGTTCAGGGTTGCAGCGTGGCGGTCTGCGATAGTTTCGACACGCCACGTTCGTCGAACGCCTCGACCGCCACGACGTAGCGCACGCCCTTGTTCAGCGCGCGCAGGGTCAGTCGCGTCGGCTGGTCGACGAAGCGCTGGTACGTCTCGTGCAGCCGGTCGGCGGCGAGCCCCCAGCGCACGTTGTAGCCGACCGCGCCGGGCACCGGTTTCCACACGATCTCGGCGTCGCGGGTGTCGGCCAGTCGACGCGCGGAGAGCAGCACCGGTGCCGGTGGCAGTGGGCCGTCGGCGTTGCCGAACACGCGCAGATCGGCGATCGCCAGGGTGCGCGCGCCGACGTGGCGATGCACGTAGCGCACGTAACGGATGCGCGCCGGACGGTCGAGTTCGAGGTAGGCGTTCGGACGGTCGCGTGTCTCGTGCGAGAGGTCGGCCAGGGTGCTCCATTGCTTGCCGTCGACCGAGCCGTCGAGACGGAATTGCGTGACAATGTCGGGCGCGTCGCCGTAGCGGCCGGACTGGTAGTCCGCGTAGTCCACCTGCACCGCGCGCACCGTGCGCAGGCCGCCGAGGTCGAGCGTGAGCGTCTGCCCTGCGGCGTTGTTCGCGGCCGCCCAGAACGTGCGCGGATTCTCGTCGGTGACGGCGGACGGCGGATGCTCCGGCCGCTGAGACGAGGCGCGCGCGGTCTTGCCGTAGGACAGCAGCATCCAGCCGGTGAACGTGCTTTCGCCCTCGCGCAGGGCATGCTCGGGCATGCGTTGCGGGAAATCGCCGAAGCGCGTGTCGACCCACATCTGGCCGTCCGTATGAAAGCCGGCGGGGAATAGCTCGATGCGCCGCTCGAACGTCCAGTTCAGGCCGACCCACATGGTGCCGCTGTTCACCAGTTGCCGTGCGCATCCTGGAAGGTCGAGCCGTGGCCGGCTCCGGTGGCAAAGCCGCCGGGCTTGTAGCCGACCGGGTTGTACGGCGCATAGTGGAACGGGCCGAGCGGACCGCGGCCGACGTAGACGCCGGTGGCGTACACGTTGTACTCGGTGCCGGGCGCGCCGTACTGCAGGTAGTAGCGGTCACCGTGACGGTTCATCCAGGCGCCCTCAACGTAGGGCGCGATGCTGGCGTCGGTGTGATCCTGGCCGAAGCGTTCCCAGCCGTGCGCGGCCGGGTCGGCCTTGAGCAGCGCGACCGGTTTCGTGACGAAGGTCATCCGCTTGCCTTCGCCTTCACTGGCATGGTCGAGCGCCAGGTCGATCTGCGCGCCGTACAGCGGAAAGACGTTGGACGAATCCCAGTACAGGTAGACCTTGCCGTCGCCGTCCTGGAACAGGCCCGGGTCCCATGGCCCCGGCGGCAGGTCGCCCGGTTTCATGTCGCGCTCGTGGCCGCCCCATACCGCGCCGGGTACTGACGGCAGCAGCCGCGTCCAGAACTGCCAGTGGCCGTGCGCCGGATCGGTGGACGACAGCAACGGGCGCGGTTCCATAGCCGACTGCATCAGGAACAGCTTGTCGTCGGCGACCAGGGTGGCCGGCGCCACCGGGCCGTCGAACGGCCAGCGATCCGGCTGCACGAATTGCCAGTGCACCAGGTCGGTCGAGCGCCAGTAGCCATCGGCCAGGGTCAGGAACAGATACCAGGCATCGTGGTAGCGCACGATCGCGGGATCCGCGCCGGTGCGATACGAGATGCCCTCGTTCATCTGCTCGTAGTTGTAGCGGTAGTCGAGGTCGAGCGGGTTGGCCCAGGTGCGGCCGCTGACCGATGCCGCGGCGACCATCGCGCAGGGGCCGAACCCGCCGGCCAGCAGCGCGATGAAACGGATCGTGCGCGGGCATCGTCGGCACGGTGTCGATGGCTCTGAAATCGACGGCATCCCGTGAGGATGCACCGCTGTTTCAGGGCGTGCAATGGCAACCCGACGTGGCGTCAGTAGATCTCGCCGACGCAGCAGCGCAGGCTGCCGCCGGCCTTCTCGATCTCGCCCAGTTCCACCGCACCGACCGCGAAACCATAGCCGGCCAGCGCCTCGCGCTGCGCGTCGGTCAGCGCGGCGGCGGCACAGGCGCTCATCCACACGCGCTCGTCGGACAGGGTGATCGCGTTGCCGGCGAACGCCTGCTTCTGCGCCGGGCTCAACCAGAGCGCACGGTCGCCGTAAGCGCGAGCGATCGTCTGCGCGGCGGCGGGATCACGGAAGCCGTCGGCGGCGATGATCGCAGCGCGGCTGGCGAGCAGGGTCAGCACCACGTTGGTGTGGTATTCGGTTTCGGCCAGTTCGAAGCAGTAGGTCAGGCGCAGGTCGAATGCCTGATGCATCGCGTGGGCGCCGGCCAGGTCGCAGCGCTCGCTGAGGCCGCAATAGCCGACGCCGCGGGCGCGGTCGATGATCAGCGAACCGGTCAGCTCGGCGACCAGGTCGTCGCAGCCGGACAGGTCGATTTCGTCGTAGCCCAGCACCTCGCCGAAAAAGCTGCGGATATCCGCCCGTTCGGCCTCGCGCTGGCGCACCGCGTGGCGCATGCGCCCCACGATCAACCGCCCCGGCGCGGTGGCGAACACGTTGTTGGGAAACACCGCATCGGGCGTCGCCGGGTTGCCGGGGAAGGTGATCACCGGCACGTCTGCGCGCAGGGCCTGCGCCAGTGCGCTGTGCTGGGCCAGTGCGCGCAACGGGTCGACCGTTACGCCCAGGTCCATGTAGCGGTTGTCGCGTGCCGATTCCGCCGCCAGCGTGAATTCGGCCGGCGCGACCAGGAACGCCGCCCGCGCGGTCGCGGCGGCCCGCGGCAACGGCGCCAGCGCGGCGAACGCTTCGAGGAAATCGGTCGGCGAAGTGGTAATCACGGTACAGCTCCCTGCGTCGGATAGCGTCAGAGAATATCCGCCGCCTGCGCATCCGGCGCAACGGTTTCTACATGCAGCCGCTGGCGCCGGCGCAGGCCTGGGAACATCCCCATCCACAGCCCGACCACCAGCAGCGTGCCGACGCCGCCGATCACGGTCGCGCCCACCGCACCCAGCCACGCCGCCAGCATGCCGGACTCGAATTCGCCGAGCTGGTTGGAGGTGTTGATGAAGATCGCATTGACCGCGCTGACCCGGCCGCGCATGGCGTCCGGCGTGTCCAGCTGCACCAGCGCGCCGCGGATCACCATGCTGACCATGTCGAACGCACCCAGCGCGAACAGTGCTACCAGCGACAGCCACAGCGCGGTCGACACGGCGAACACCAGCGTCGCCACGCCGAAGCCGGCCACCGAGGCGAACATGATCGCGCCGACCCGCCGCTGCAGGTTGTGTCGCGCCAGCCACACCGACATCAGCAGCGCGCCCACCGCCGGCGCCGCGCGCAGCAGGCCGAGTCCCCACGGGCCGGTGTGCAGGATGTCCCTGGCGAAAATCGGCAGCAGCGCGGTGGCGCCGCCCAGCAGCACCGCGAACAGGTCCAGCGAGATCACGCCGAGCACGTCCTTGCGCGCGCGGATGAAATGCACGCCGGCGAACAGCGTCTTCAGCGTGGCCGGCTCGCGCTTCGGCGGCGCCTGCTCGTAACGCAACCGCGCCATCAACACGATCGAAACCAGGTACAGCGCGGCGCATACCGCGTACACCACGCCCGGCCCGGCCACGTACAGGAAACCGCCGAGCGCCGGCCCCATGATCATCGCCGCTTGCCCGGCCGACGCGTTCACTGCCATCGCCCGTGGCAGGATGTGCGATGGCACCAGCGCCGGCAACATCGATTGCAGCGCCGGAAACTCGAACGCCTTGGCGATGCCGAGCACGAACACCAGCGCGAGGATGCCGAGCTCGTGGATGTGCGCGGTCAGGCTCAGGCCGGCCAGCATGGCGATCGCGATCCATTCGACGACCTGCCCGAGCAGCACGATCCGGCGCCGCTCGAACTGGTCGGCGACATGCCCGGCCGGCAGCGCCAGCAGCACCGACGGCACGAACTGCACCAGGCCGATCAGGCCCAGGTCGAACGCGCGGCCGGTGATCGCGTAGATCTGCCAGCCGACCGCCACCGACAACATCTGGAAGCCGAAGCCGGAGGCGATCCGCGCGAACCAGAACGCGACGAAGGCGCGATGCAGCAGCAGCGAATGCGCCGGCGGCGTGTTGGATGAAGGCATCGAGGGTCCTTGCGCGAAGCGGCATTATCGGACCGCCCGCGTGGCTGGCAAAGTGCCTCCGACGGTTCATCACAACCGCGTCGACCTGTTCTTGCCATGCCGCCCGCTAGATTGAGCCGTCCACTCGATCGAGGCCAGTCCCATGGGCAAGCATGCCGGGCACGTCTACACCGCTCCCGCCAGCATCCAGCAGTTGGAGGAGTTGATTGCCGAGCTGCCGGCGAACGGCCATGTCGCGATCCTACTGAAGGACGGCAGCCGCTGCGAAGGCATCATCAGTACGCGGCCCAATGTGCAGGTGTTCCGCGACGAGGACGGCGTGGAGGGACTCAACGCCGAGCTGCGACTGGAGCAGCCCGGCAAACCGCTGGAGGGTCGCCAGCTCTGGCTGGACCAGATCGCCGGGATCGAGCACCTGAACTCGACCATGGGCGGCGAAAATTGAGTTCAGGCCAGATCGTTGGCCAGTCGTGGCAGCGTGGTTGAGCGGAATTCGGGGCGCCGCGTATCCAGCCCGAACAGCGGCCGCAGCCAGCGCACACGCCGGATCACCAACTCATGCAGCAGCGCGCAGCCGCCGATCGTACCGAGCAGGATCAACGCAGGCTCGGCCACCGGTCCCAAGCCCAACGGTAGCAACTTCCAAGCGAAAAACAGTATCAGGCTCTGATGCAGTACGTACCACGGGTACACCGCTTCGCGCGCATACGGCAGCCAGCGGAACGGGCGGTTGAGCAGTGCATGGCCCCAGCCGAGTACGGCGGTGATCGCGATCCAGGTGTAGCTGTAGCGCAGCCAGACCGTGAGCAACTTGGCCACGACCAAGGCGGCATGAGCATGAATGAACTGGCCCGCAAACCGCTCGAGGCCGAGATACGTTGCGAAGCAGACCAGCGCAAGCGCCAGCGTGACGCGGCGCAGACGCGCCAATTCCGCCCACAGACCGCTGTCGGTGCCCAGCAGGTAGCCGTATAAAAACATCGTGGCGTAGAGCGCCAGCGCATACCAGTCGCCGACCAGTGCATGCGTTTCCGGATAGCGCCAGGACAGCAGCACGCCATACGCGAACAGCGGCAACACCGGATGCACCAGCAGGCTGGCGCCGCGCAGCCGCAGGCAACCCGCGCGCAGGCGCTGGCCGAGGCGCGATTCCAGCGCAGGCAGTAGCGCCAGCAGCAGCATCGTGTAGACCCACAGATAGGGCAGGTACCACAAATGCGCCCAGTTCAGCCCGTAGTCCTTGTAGCCGTGGGTCCAGTAGTGCAGCAGAAAAGCCCCGAAGCCTGGCGCGATCGCGTGATCCGTCAGTCCCGCTACGTACGACTGGATCGGGATTACCACCAGCATGCCGAAGATCAGCGGAAGCAGTAAACGCAGCGTGCGTCGCCACGCCAGCCCGGCCAGTCCGGTCTTGCCACGCATGAAATGGACCGCCAGCCCCGAGATCACGAACAGCAGTTCCATCCGCCAGCGATTCACGAACAGCATCGGGTATTGCAGCCACGTGGCGAGGTAGTGACTGTGCAGCGGCAGGCCTTGCCAGTCAGCCACTGGTGCCACGTACAGCATGCCGGCGTGATAGAGGATCAGCAGGCCGAAGGCGAGTACGCGTAGCGCGTCGATATCATGGCGGCGAGTCATGCGGGAATTCCGGTGGAAAGTGCCGTCATGCTGGTGCGCTGTCGTCCCGCCGTCTTGCGCCAAGTGACTGATGGACAGGTGATAGTGACGAACGGTAGGCAGCCGGGGACGAAGCCCGGAGCAATCGGCAGCGTTGCCCGTAGAATCGGCGCATGACGAATCGCGCGACTTTCGATTACCGGGACTTCCAGCGCTGGCGGCGGCCGTTCGAGATCGGTTTCTGGCTGGCGTCGTTTGTGTTGAACGCGACGTTCAACGGCGTGACATCGGCGATCGATCACCCCGGCTTGCCGGCATGGCAGCCGTGGTCGTGGGAGTGGAGCAGCGGACTGGTCTTCCTGGCCCTGTTGCCGGCGGTGATCGCCGTCGAACGACGCTGGCCATTCCGTTTCGATGCCTGGCGCCGCAGCCTGCCGCTGCATCTGCTGGCCAGCGTGCCGTTCAGCCTGATCCACGTGGGCGGCATGATCATGCTGCGCAAGCTGGCCTATGCCATTGAAGGGCAGCATTACGATTTTGGCTCATGGTGGGCCAATGCTGGCTATGAATATCTCAAGGACGTACGTACGTACTTCGGGATCATCGCCATGCTGGCGTTGTATCGACTATGGTTGCTGCGGCTACAGGGCGAGGCGCGGTTGCTGGTTGTGCCGGAGGAAGGTCCGCCGGTGGAGCCAGTGGAGCGGCCGGAGCGTTTTCTGGTGCGCAAACTGGGCCGGGAGTTTCTGGTCAATGCCAGCGAGATCGAATGGCTGCAGGCGTCCGGCAACTACGTGAACTTGCGTGTGCGCGGTCGCGACTACCCATTACGGGCGACGATGGCGGGGATCGAGGATCGGCTGGATCCCGCACGCTTCGTGCGGGTGCACCGCAGCCATTTCATCAATCTGGATTACCTCGCCGAAATCGAGCCGCTGGACACCGGCGACGCCCGCCTGCAGATGCGCGACGGCGCAAAGGTTCCCTGCAGCCGGCGTTATCGCGCGGCGCTGCGCGAGCGCTTCGGCCCGCCCGACGGCACGCCGCCGGTTGCGTCACAGCGGCGGATCGTTCCAAGCTAGGCGCCTGTTCCCCCAGCGATGCGCCGCCGATGATCAATTCAGCCTTCCGCCTTCCCCTTGCCGGCGCGTTGCTGGGCGCGGCCCTGGTGCTTGCCGGCTGTTCGCAGCAAGGCGGCGCGCCTGCGCCGGATGCGGCAAAACAACAGGCGCAAAATCAGAACGCGGACGCGGCGCGCAACCTCGACACCTACCGCCAGCTGCTGCGCATCCACAACGACGAGATGGCGGTGTCGATGGGCAAGGACATCGTCCAGCGGTTCCCCGGCAGCGACGCGGCGAAGGAAGTGCAGCAAACCCTGCCGGCAATCGAGCAGCGCTACACCGCAGCGTCCGAGAAGAACCGCCTGGCCGGGCTGTGGCTTTATCAGCTGTCGCCGATGGCCGGTGGCACGCAATCCACCGCCACCATCCAGAGCAGCCAGCCGTCCGGCAACGACCGCGTGCAGCTGGTGCTGCGCCGACACACCAGCTGGGGTCAGAGCGCGTTTTTGTACGGCAGCAAACCCGGCTTCGTCTGTCGCGGCAACTGCGTCATTGCCAGCACGGTCGATGGCAAATCCGTGCGCATCAAGGCGTTTGCACCGTCCACCGGCGAACCGGCGCTGATGATCCGCGACGACAAGGCCTTCATCGCCATGCTGCAGAAGGCGCAGAAGATCACCATGGACGTGACCCTGGCCGATGGCCAGAAAAAGCAGACCCTGGTCTACGAGGTCGGTGGTTTCGATCCGGCCAAGTGGGTCAGTGCCGGCAAGCCGAAAAAGAACTAGCCCCGGTACACCACCGCGTTGTTAGCGCGTTCTGACACATACCCACGATGGAGTTTGATGTCATGTCAACGATTCGTATCCTGATGGCAACGACGCTCCTGTCGCTGCTGTGCGCCTGTGCCGGTGCGCCGTACGCGCAACGTACCAGTGAACGTGAGGCCGCGTATGCGGCCGCGGCCGGCGCACCGGTGCGCAACTTCCGTTTTTTCACGCTGTATTCGTGGGAGCCGCTGAGCGATCGGCAGGTGGCGATCTATGCCCGGCCCAATCAGGCCTGGTTGCTGGATCTCGGCGGTGGCTGTCCGGAGATTTCGTTCGTCAACACCATCGGCCTCACCTCCAACCTCAATCAGGTGATGGTGGGGTTCGACAAGGTGCTCACGGGTCGGAACAATTTCCCCTGCACGATTTCGCAGATCCGTCCGGTCGACGTGAAAAGCCTCAAGGCGGCGCAATTGCAGCAGCGCCAGATCAGGAGCGAGCCGCGCAGCGCGGACAAGCCTGCCGCCGGGCAATGATCGAAGCATCCCCGGCGTGGCCGGGGATGTGCTCAGTGCAGGAACAGCTTCTCGGTGATCCGCGCCAGCGGTTTTTCCAGCGCCCCCTGCAGCCGCGCGGGCAGCGCCAGCGGCTTGAGCAGCATCTTCACCGTCATCGCCGCCGGGATGTGCCGACGCAGCAGTCCCTGCGCACGGTCGCTGATGCGGCGGAACTCCACCTCGTTGCCCAGGTGTTGCGGATAGCACTGGTTGAACACGTGGCGCAGCGCGATGTCGCTGTCCTCGCTCTTGATCTCGTTGACCCGGCGCAGGATCGCGCGAAACACCTTGTAGCGGCCGAAACCGCCGCGCTCCCGATACAACTGGTAGTGATGGTAGAAGTGCTTGTAGTGGCGCACTTCGTCGCTCTTGATGTGACCGGTCAGCTGCCGCAGCACGGGCTCGTCGGTGATCTCCTGCAGCGCGCGGTAAAGACTGGCGGTGCCGGTTTCCACCACGCAGCGCGCCGCCAGTTCCAGGCCGCGGCAGGGTTCCAGCTGTTCGGCCGTGCACACCGCGCCGTATTCCCGCCAGAACGCCTGGAAGCCGGTGTCCCAGTCGAACTCCGGCCAGACCTTCTGTACGTATGCGGCCAGCGCGCGACCGTGCTGCAGCTCCTCGTGTTGCCAGTGCTGGCTGAGCCAGGTCTGCAGCTCCTGGTCGCCGGCGAAATGATCGATCAGGTTCTGCGTGTACAGATCCGAGCCGCTTTCGACGAAGGACGAACTGCACAGCAGGAAGAACAGATCCTCGTGGTGGCGCACGCGGGCGACCTCGATATGGTCGAGGTCGAGACTCTCCAGGGTCCAGGGCAGGGCAGTGGAATAACTCAAGCGGAATTTTCCTGTGCGACAGCACGCTGACGGGAGCCGCCGCGGCCCGCGCCCACATGACAAGGGGGTGACACAGCATACGGGCAGTCCGCCGCGCCGGATTAACGTGACCCGACTTGGTGTCCAGCGACGCTTGCCGCCACCACGTATCAGCGCACCACCGTCACCGGTACGTGGGCGCGAGCCAGCACGTTGCCGGAGACCGAGCCGAGCAGCCAGCGCGCCAGGGCGCCGCGCTCGGTGTGCCCGATCACGATGTGGTCGATGCCATGCTGATCGATCTGGCTGAGCAGCACGTCGCCGGGGCTGCCATGGGTCAATTCCACATCGACCAGGCTGGCGGCGTCCGGCACCATCGCGCGGAGTTCGTCCAGCAGTTCCTGCGCCCGCTGCGCACCGGAGTCGGCCATCATCAGCGCGCAGGCATCCGCGCCGCCTTCGATGACCTGCAGCACCGACACCACGCGGACCCGGCCCTGGGTGCAACGGGCCAGCTCGATGGCGAACTGGAACGCGCGGCGCGAAGCGTCCGAACCGTCGTAACCCACCAGCGAATACCTGACCATCGTTCTCCCCTTGTGGCGATCGGCCCGCAGCCAAGTCGAGTCTAGGCAGGACGTCAGCGCCGCGACAAGCCCGGTGCCCGTTCCCGGGGGTTTGCGGCGAGCGGGAGTGTTGTCGGCTGGAGTCTGCGCGGCGGCTTGTTAGTGGAGCATCAAGACCGAAGCCTGAACGGCATTCCTCTCTCTGCACACCGCCATCACACAACCATGCACACGATTCAAACACCACGCAGCGGCCTGTCGACCTTTCAGGGCGCAGTCCGACCTGCGGCGGCAACGCATCCGATCCGCACGAAACCCCAAGGAGATGACAATGATCAAACGTACTTTTGGAATGGCTGCCCTGGTACTGGCTTGCGCGGGTGCGGGGAGCACGCTGCCGACCAGCCAGGCCCAGGCTGCCGAAGCGACCGTGAAATGCGACCTCGCGTACAACCTGTCCGGCTGGTCGCTGATCTACAAGCACGCCGAAGGCAACGGCACGATCACCTGCGACAACGGCCAGCGTTCCAACGTGAAAATCACCGTGGTGGGCGGCGGCCTGACCGCCGGCAAGTATCACATCGACAACGGCCACGGCGAGATCAGCAACGTGCACCGCATCAGTGACGTGTACGGCGATTACGCGCAGGCCGGCGCCGAGGCGGGTGTGGTCAAGAGCGCCACCGCGCAGGTGCTGACCAAGGGCACCATCTCGCTGGCCCTGACCGGTACCGGCGAAGGCATCAACCTGGGCGTGTCGGCGGGCAAGTTCACCATCAGCAAGCGCTGATATGCCGCATGTGTGACCGGGCAGGCTGCCGCATGAGCGCGTGCTCATGCGGCAGCCTCGGGCTGTCGATCGTGGTGGCAGGCACTTGAGATCAGCCGGCAAAATCACCTGTATCGACGGGGCTTCGCGGTGCCGCCATAGTCATCCTTGAATGATCAAACGTCCCCAAGGGGACGCTACATTCATGACGCGCCCCAGGCATGCCCGGGATTGACCGGTGCCGGGCGGCCCAACAGATAACCTTGCCCCATCTCGCAACCCATCGTCAGCAGCGTCATGCGCTCGATGTCGGTTTCGATCCCCTCGGCGATAACCTGAATGTTGAGCGCGCGGGCCAGGGCCAGAATCGCCGCTACTACGGTGGTGTTGTTTGCGTTGCTGACGTTGCCGAGCTCGCGCACGAAGGCGTAGTCGATTTTCAACATCCGCAGAGGCAGCGAGTTCAGATAACTGAGCGATGAGTAGCCTGTGCCGAAATCGTCCAGGGCGGCTCCGACGCCCGCCGCGCGCAAGCGCTCGAGAATGGCTCGAACCTGCTCGGGATTGCGCAAGAGCGACCCCTCGGTTACTTCAACGATCAGGCGCAAAGGTGGCATGCCGGTGCGCTCGAGCAATTGCATCAGGCGCACGTCGAAGTCACTGTGACTCAGATGCAGCGCCGAAACGTTGAGCGTCATGAACGTGTCATCACGATCGTGCGTAACGAACAGGTTGCAGCACATTTCAAACATGCGCCAGTCGATCGCTTCGATCAGTCCGGTGTCTTCGGCGATTTCAATGAAATCGGCCGGATTGAGCAAGCCGCGTTGAGGGTGGTTCCAGCGGATCAGCGCTTCGTAGCCCACCACGTGACCGTCCGGGAGCCGGCAGATCGGCTGGAAATAGGGCTCGAACTGGTCGTGCAGGAGCGCCTGCCGCAACTCTCCCTCCATCGTCAGTACGTCAACGACATTCCTGGCCATGGTTTCGTCGAACAGCTCGAAACGTTTGCGTCCCCCTTCCTTGGCCCGATACAGCGCAATGTCAGCGTCGCGCAGCAGCCCGTCGGCCGTGTGGCAATTCATGTCGCCGAACGCGATGCCTATGCTGACGGAAGGCTCCAGTTCCTTGCCGGCAATGTGGAATGGCATGCTGATGGCTTTCAGCACCCGTTGCGCGACGAGCGTTGCGGCCGCCGGAATGTCGATGTCCTCCAGCAGGATCGCGAACTCGTCACCCGATAGCCGCGACACGACATCCGGCTCCCGCACGCAGGTCATGAGGCGGGCGGCAATTTCCTTCAGAAACGTATCGCCGGAAAAATGCCCGAGGCTGTCGTTGACGGCCTTGAAGCGGTCGACATCGAGATACAGCAACGCACAATGCCGGCCGGGATCGCGGTGCATCAGGGCCACCACGCGATCGAGTCGATCGTGCAGGAACCCGCGGTTGGGCAGTCCGGTGAGCAGATCGTGCATCACTTGATGTTTGAGCTGCTGTTGCACTTCCTCGCGCTGGGTTATCTGCTCGAGCAATTCGTGCGTACGCTCTTCGACTCGTTGTTCCAGCTGGACATTCGATTGGTATAGCGACGCCGCGGAGCGGCGTCGATAGATGCTGTTGGCGATCTGCAGTGCGGCGAAGCCCAATAGCTCCTGGTCGGCCGCGCTGTAGAGGACCGCTTCGCTGTAGCTTTGCACGGCTACCAGGCCGATCACCTCGTCGTTCACCAGCAGTGGTACGCCAAGCCAACAGACGGCCGGCTGGCCAATACCGTCGACCACAATTTCACCGCGCCGGGCCAGTGCTGCCATATCTTCCCGCCGTCCTCTCAGCGGCAGTCCCTGGCGTATCACATATTCGCTCAGCCCTCGCC
>JBEPVP010000059.1:0-18862 GCA_041690935.1 Rhodanobacter sp. | reverse complement strand
CGCTGTGGTGACTCGCTGTGCGCAAAGGTCGGCAAAAAGCCCCAGCGCTACGGCAAGGATGGCCAATACCTGCTGCTGCAGGAATAAGCTGTCGTCCCCTTTGTGGAAACCAGCGGCACCGCGATGTGTTCATACGTTGCGGTGCTTGCCTCGGAACGGCGCGTAGAACGCGCGCAGGCGCACCAGGTCTGCTTCCATGTCATCGCTGGTGTGGAACAGCGGGCCCACGCCGATGGTCTTGTCGGGATAGTTGAACCAGGCGGTGACAATCGGCACGCGGGCATCGTGGGCGATGTGCCAGAAGCCGCTCCTCCAGCGTTTCACTGGCTTGCGTGTGCCTTCCGGGGCAATGCCCAGCCAAAGCCGTTCGTGTCCGCCGAACTGGTCGATCATCTGTTCCACGACCCCCTTCGCGGCGGCACGATCGACCGGCATGCCGCCGAGCTTGCGCAACAGTCCGCCCAGCGGGCCGGAGAACAGTTCCTGCTTGCCCATGAAGTGGATCTCGGCGCCGATGCCGACTTTCAGCAACAAACCCCACACGCCGTCCCACCACGACGAGTGCGGCGCCGCGATCAGCACCGCGCGAAACACGTTGGGAAACTCGCCCACCAGACTCCAGCCGCACAGCTTCAGCACGCTGCGACAAAGTCGGCGTCGCCAATTGTCGGCAAGCTTCGGCATCTTCGGCGGCAGTTGCTGCGGTTTCGGCAGCCGTCCCTTCATTCGAGATCCGGTTTGCGCGAACGCGCCTGCTTGATCTTGCCGCGCTGTTGCTTGCCGACCAGGCGGCGCTCCTTCGAGGCGCGAGTCGGTTTGGTGGCCAGGCGCTTCTTCGGTGGCACCAGCACGCCACGAATGACTTCGACCAGCCGCTCACGCACGTCGTCGCGGTTGCGCACCTGGTCGCGGAAGCGGCGGCCCTGGATCACCAGCACGCCTTCGCTGGTCAGCCGGCGATCGCGCCGCTGCAGCAAACGCGCGCGGATTTCCTCCGGCAGCGATGGCGAGTTGGTAACGTCAAAGCGCAATTCCACCGCGCTCTCGGTGCGGTTCACGTGCTGCCCGCCGGGGCCGTCAGCGCGCAGGAAGCGCTCGACCAGTTCGGAATCGGGCAGGGAGATGCTGCGGCTGATGATCAACATGCGTTGCAGTGTAAGGGGCGAGGCGAGGAGTGAGTAGTGAAGCGAGGAGTGAGAGACGAGTGGCGGAGGCGACGGCACCGCTTTGTCTTTCTCTCGTTTCTCGCTCTATCGCTCGTTCCTAATTCGGCAGAGCCCAGCCGAAGCGTACGAGCAGATCCGCGTACGCCGGGTCCAGTGGCGCCTCGATCTGCATCGTCACGCCCGATACCGGATGCGCGCAGCGCAAGCGCCACGCGTGCAGCAGCATCCGGTGGCAGCCGAAGTGTTGCTTGTACAACCGGTTGTGGTCGCCGCGGCCATGCTGGCAGTCGCCGATCACCGGATGGTGGATGTGCGCCAGATGCTTGCGGATCTGGCGGAAGCGGCCGCTTTCCGGTTCGGCCAACAGCAGCGCGTAACGCTGCTGTGGATAGCGGCCGAGTTCGATCGGCACCTCGATCGTGGCAAGCTGCCGGTAGTGCGTGCGCGCTTCGCGGCGCGGGCCGGTTTCGCGTGAACCGGGCAGCGCGTAGTCGATCACGCCTTCCGTCGGTTGCGGCCAGCCGCGCACCACCACCAGGTACTGCTTGTGCACCGAGCGACCCATGAACTGCTCGCCCAGCGCCGCGGCGATGTCGCGCGAGCGCGCGACCAGCAGTACGCCACTGGTGGCACGGTCGAGCCGGTGCGCCAGGTACACGCTGTCGCCGATCTGCTCGCGCAGCAGGTCGATCAGGAACTCCTCGGCATTGCCGACCATCTTCGAGCGATGCACGGCGAGACCCGCCGGCTTGTTCACCGCGATCAGCGCGTCGTCTTGGTAGAGAATGTCGAGCATGGGTGTGGTTTCTTGTAGGAGCCCGCTGGCGGGCGATGCTTTTGATCGGGAATCGCAAGAGCATCGCCCGCTAGCGGGCTCCTACAAGAAGTGGTCGGCGAAGGTCGTCAGCGCAAGCGCGGCCAGCCGATCGCAAACGCGAGCAGGCCGGCGAAGCCGGCGCCCAGTGGCGGCAACGGGCCGCGTTGCGGCGCCAGCGTCCACAGCAGGGCGGCGGCGATCAGCAGCGTGCTGCCGAGCAGGCCGCAAGCGAGCAGCTTCTGCTGGCGGCGGGCGTTCTCCAGAGACAGCTGCAAGGCCTGCGGATCACTCAGGCTGCGTTGCTCGCCGCGGCCGATCTGGCGCAGCGCGTCGCGCACCAGTTCGGGGAATTGCGGCGCGTTGTGCAGCCATTCGGGCAGTCGCTTGCGCATGTCGCGCAAGGTGCGCAACGGGCTGTAGCGTTCGCGCAGGATGCGCTTGAGCACCGGATGCGCCACCGCCCAGATGTCGATATCCGGATCGAGCATGCGGCCGACGCCTTCGATGTTGAGCAGGGTCTTCTGCAGCAGGATCAGCTGCGGCTGCAGGGTCAGCTCGAAGCGGCGCGCGGTCTGGAACAATTTGACCACCAGCTCGGCCAGCGAGATCTGCGACAGCGGCCGGGTGAAGTACGGCTCGCACACTGTGCGCACTGCCGCTTCCAGTTCGTCCAGCCGCACATCGGCCGGCATCCAGCCGGCCGCGACATGCAGTTGTGCGATGCGCGCGTAGTCGCGTTCGAACAAGGCGATAAAGTTCTGCGCCAGCCAGTACTGATCGGCTTCCGGCAGCGAACCCATGATGCCGAAGTCCAGCGCGATGAAGCGTGGCTCGCCGGTGCGCGCGGGGTCGACCCAGATGTTGCCGGGATGCGCATCGGCGTGGAAAAAGTTGTCGCGGAACACCTGCTCGTAGAACACCCGCACGCCCTTGGCGGCGAGCGCCTTGCGGTCGAGCCCGGCGGCATCGATCGCGGCGATGTCGTCGCTGCTGATGCCGTAGACGCGTTCCAGGGTCAGTACGCGCGCGCTGGTCAGCCCCCAGTGCACGGCCGGCACGTACAGATCCACGCCGCTGTCGAAATTGCGCTTGAGCAGGCTGGCGCTGGCGCCTTCGCGCTGCAGGTCCAGCTCGTTCTCCAGCATCTTCTCGACTTCGGCCACCACGTCGAGCGGACGGATCTTGTCGGCGTTCGGATGCCAGCGCTGGGCCAGCTCGCCGAGCGAGCGCAGCAGTTTCACGTCGCGCGCGATCTGCGCGTCGATACCGGGGCGCAGCACCTTCACCACCACCTCGCGGCCATCGTGCAGGGTCGCTGCATGCACCTGGGCGATCGAGGCGGAAGCCAGCGGGGTCTCGTCGAACTGGCCGTATAGATGGCCAATCGGCGATTTCAGTTCGCGCTCCACGATCGCGCGCGCTTCGCTGCCGGGAAACGGTGCGACCTGATCCTGCAGCAATGACAGTTCATCGGCGATGTCGGCCGGCACCAGGTCGCGCCGGGTCGACAACACCTGGCCGGCCTTGACGAAGATCGGCCCGAGTTCGGTCAGCGCATGGCGCAGCCGTTCGCCGCGGGGCAGGGTGCGCACATCGATGCGCGGCCGCGCCACCAGCGGGCGCAGCAGTTTCAGTGGGCGATACAGATGGGTGGCGTCGACCAGTTCGTCGAGGCGGTACGCCAGCAGCACCGCGGCGACGCGCAGCAGGCGTGGCACCACCTTCAGCGGCGTCACGCGGCGTTGTCCTGCAGGCGCCGGACCAGCCGCTGCACGCGGGCCTCCAGTCGTTCGCTGCGTTCGCGCAGCTGATCCACGCCGTCGAGGAAATCCTCCACTTCGCCCGGTGCCATCGCCACGCGCGCTTCGTCGCGCAGCCAGTCGGCACTGTCTTCGGTGAGATGGCTGGCAGTTTCGTGCGCGTGGGCCAGACCCTTGCGCACGGCCTTGGCCAGTGGCACGCCGAGCACGTCGCCGAAGCTGCGCGCGAACGCCTCCTCGAAATCCGGGGCGAACTTGCTGGCCAGCTTTTCCAGTCGGCGCGCCAGCTCGGCGTCGCCGGCGATCTCCACCTTGCCCGGCGCGATGCCGTCGTCGTCGCGGCGGAACAGCATCGCCAGCAGGCTGCCGGGCGTGGCGGCCACCTTCAACTGACTGTCGTCTTGCGGCGGGCCGACATTCAGGCGCGCCTCGGCGACGGTGATCGAGAGCGCGATTTCCGGTCCGCGCAGGTGCAGCTGCACGCTGCGGCCGTTCAGCGCGGCCAGCCGCTGCTGCGTGTCCGGATCCAGCGACAGCGCGTGGTTCAGCGCGGTTTCCAGCGCGCGGCCGGCGAGCTTGCGCAGCGGTTGCGGCAACCAGGAGTTGGGAGTGGCGGCGGTCATCCGGCGATTGTAGCCCGGCGGCCGCTGCTAGACGGCTGCGGCACCGGCAAAGCCGAGCTGGCGCCAGGCTTCATACACTGCTACGGCGACCGTGTTCGACAGGTTCAGGCTGCGGCTGTCCGGACACATCGGCAGGCGCAGTCGCTGGTCGGCGGGAATCGCCTCGAGCACGTCGGCTGGCAGCCCGGCGGTCTCGCAGCCGAACAGCAGCGCATCGCCATCGGCAAAGCGCGCATCGACGTGGGCGACGCGGCCGCGGGTGGTGAAGGCGAACACGCGCGGCGTGCCGATCGCGTCAAGGCAGCTGGCGAGGTCGTCATGCACCGCCACACTGGCGTACTCGTGGTAGTCCAGTCCGGCGCGGCGCAGGCGTGCATCGTCAAGCGCGAAGCCGAGCGGCCGGACCAGATGCAGCGCGGCGCCGGTATTCGCACACAGGCGAATCACGTTGCCGGTGTTCGGCGGGATCTCGGGGCGGAACAGGATGACATGCAGCATCCGGCCATTATCGCGTGTCCGCCCAGCCCGGCGCGAACGCGTTCAGCCCTGCGGCTGCGGGCAGACCACGCCATCGGGCGGCAGGACGCAGCTGCTTGGCGCGCTCAGCAGGATGGTGCGGATGCTGCTGCCCGCGGCGAGCTGCACCGAGGCCGGGGTG
This sequence comes from Rhodanobacter sp., assembly GCA_041690935.1. GTDB lineage: Bacteria > Pseudomonadota > Gammaproteobacteria > Xanthomonadales > Rhodanobacteraceae > Rhodanobacter. The sequence continues at coordinate 13,838 of JBEPVP010000059.1, read as the reverse complement.
GTGGTCAGCATGGCGCCGAAGATCAGTCCGCAAACGGCCATGCAGGCGATGAACAGGCCGCGCAACATCAATGTTTCGAATTTCATGATCATGTTTCCCGTGATTTGAAGAACCCTGTAGCCCAGTTGGAGCAATCCCCGTGCCAAGCCGCGTTTTCTCGACAAGCCATTGATTTTCATCGCCTCGCGACGCGGTCGCCCAGTCGCCTTGGTTGTCCGCGGACAGCCGGCCGCACGTAGCCGGACAGCCGGACACGCCGTCGGCAGGGCGTGTTCCCCCGTGCCGCAAGTCATTTGCGATGGGTGGGTGGCACCGCTAGCCTGCGGGTTCTCGTTCGTGAAGCAGGAGGTTCACCGTGGCAAAGAAACCACTCGCCGTGCTCATCGCCGGTCTGCTCACGCTGACCGGCGGCCTGCCGCTGGCGCTGGCTGCCAGCGGGACCGCCGCGACGACCGCGGCCACGCAGAAGATTCCCGAGCTCGCCTACAACCGCTTCACCCTGCCGAACGGGCTGACCGTGGTGGTGCATGAGGATCACAAGGCGCCGGTGGTGGCGGTCAGCATGTGGTATCACGTCGGTTCCTCGTACGAGCCGACGCGCAAGACCGGCTTCGCACACCTGTTCGAGCACCTGATGTTCCAGGGTTCGGAAAATCACAAGGACGAGTTCTTCAAGCCGTTCGAGCTGGCCGGCGCCACCGACCAGAACGGCAGCACCTGGCTCGATCGCACCAACTACTTCGAGACGGTACCGACCAGCGCGCTGGACATGGCGCTGTGGATGGAGTCGGATCGCATGGGCCACCTGCTCGGCGCGATCGGCCAGCCGCAGCTGGACGAGCAGCGCGGCGTGGTGCAGAACGAGAAACGCCAAGGCGAGAACCAGCCGTACGGTCGCGCCGGCGAGTTGATCCAGGCCGCGGCGTTCCCGGCCAACCATCCGTATCACCACGACACCATCGGCTCGATGGCCGACTTGAATGCGGCCTCGCTGGGCGACGTCAAGCAGTGGTTCCGCGACTATTACGGCGCCGCCAACACGGTGGTGGTGCTGTCCGGCGACATCACGCCGGCAGCGGCGAAGGCTAAGATGCTGAAGTACTTCGGCGACATCGCCGCCGGCCCGCAGGTGCCGCGGCCCCAGCCGTGGGTGGCGCCGCGCGAGGTTTCCACGCACGGCACGATGACCGACAACGTGGCGCAGACGCGCATCTATCGCGAGTGGAACGTGCCGCCGCGGGGCAGTCACGACGAGAACCTGCTGGAGCTGGCTGCCGCCGTGCTGGGCGGCAGCAAGACGTCGCGGCTGTACCAGCGGCTGGTCTACCAGGACAAGCTGGCCGACGATGTGTCGGTCGACGTGGAGCAGCATGTGCTGGCCAGCCTGTTCCAGTTGCGGGTCGACGTGAAGAAGGGCGTCGATCCGAAGCAGGTCGATGCCGCGATTGCTGACGAGTGGCAGCGTTTCCTCAAGGACGGGCCGACTGCCGACGAGCTGGCACGGGTCAAGACCCAGACCCGCGCGTCGTTCGTGCGCGGGCTGGAGAACGTCAACACGCAGGCGTCGATCCTGGCCGAAGGCCAGCTTTACCGGAACGATCCGGGCGCCTACCTGAAAGACTTCAACGAGTTCATGGCGGCCACGCCGGCCAGCGTCAGCAAGGTGGCCAACCAGTGGATCGCCAGGGGCGACTACACGCTGACCGTGGTGCCGGGCAAGGTCGAAGCTGCTGACGCGGCGGACACCACCGGCCGCGCGGCGGCCACCGGGGCACCGGCACCCGTGCTGTCGGCCAGCGGCGACTACACCACCGTCAAGAGCGACGTCGACCGCAGCAAGGGCGTGCCGCTGGTCAGTACGTTCCCCGACCTCAGCTTCCCCACCCTGCAGCGCGGCAAGCTCGACAACGGCGTGGAGGTGATTCTGGCCGAACGCCACACGGTGCCGGCGGTGCAGCTGCAGTTGCTGTTCGATGCCGGTTACGCAGCCGACCAGGGCCGCAAGCTGGGCACCTCCAGCTTCACCATGTCGATGCTCGACGAGGGCAGCCAGGATCTGGATTCGGTCGAGATCGCCAAGCGCAAGCAACGCCTCGGCGCGGTCATCGCCACTGGCTGCGGGCTGGACTATTGCAACGCCTCGTTGAATGCGCTGAACGACCAGCTGAAGCCGTCGCTGGAGCTGTTCACCGACATCGTGCGCAACCCGGCCTTCCGCGCAGCCGACATCAGCCGGCTGCGCGGTCAATGGCTGGCCGGCATCGCGCAGGAAAAGAGCCAGCCGACCGGCATCGCGCTGCGCACGCTGCCGCCGCTGCTGTACGGCAAGGGTCACGCCTACGCGATCCCGTTCACCGGCTCCGGCACCGAAGCGTCGATCAAGGCGCTGACCGCGGGCGACATGCGCGCGTTCATGGGCGACTTCATCCGTCCGGACAACATGCGGATCCTGGTCGCCGGCGATACCACGCTGGCGCAGATCATCCCGCAGTTGAACGCGGTGTTCGGCAACTGGAAGGCGCCGGCCGGCAAGCTGCCGGTGAAGAACATCGGTACGGTGGCGCCACCGCCGCAGGTGCGCGTGTACCTGATCGACCGTCCCGGCGCGCAGCAGAGCCTGATCCTCGCCGGCAGTCTGGCGCCCTCGACCGAGGCACCCAACAATCTGGAAATCCAGACCATGAACGGGGCCTTCGGTGGCAGCTTCACCTCGCGCCTCAACATGAACCTGCGCGAGGACAAGCACTGGGCCTATGGCGCCTTCAGTTTCCTCAGCAACGCCAAGGGCCAGCGCCCGTTCATGCTGTATGCGCCGGTGCAGACCGACAAGACTGCCGCGTCGGTGGCCGAGATGCTGCAGGAGGCCAAGGGCGTGATCGGCGACAAGCCGCTGACCGCTGCGGAGATCAGCAAGATCAAGGTCGGCGACGTGCGCAGCATGCCGGGCAGCTACCAGACCACCTCGGCGGTGATGGGCGCACTGCAGGGCATCGCCCAGTACAACCGGCCGGACGATTACGTGCAGACCCTGAAGCCACGCATCGAGGCGCAAAGCGACACCGCGGTGGAAGCGGCGGCGAAGGAGATCATCCATCCGGACCAGCTGACCTGGGTGATCGTGGGCGACCTCAAGACCATCGAGGCACCGATCCGCGCGCTGAAACTCGGCCAGGTGCAAGTGCTCGATGCCGACGGCAAGCCGGCAGCTGACACGCCCAAGGCCACCAGGTAAGCCCACGCGCAGCGGCGGACCAGGTTCGGCCGCTGCGTTTTGGATCCATTCGGGGACGCCATCGCGTCCCCGCGTTAGGATGAAGGCCTTCCTTCAAGTCACTGCCGCGGAGCCACCCATGCGCAAGACCCTGTTGTTGCTCGCCCCCGTCGTGCTGCTGAGTGCCTGCAACTGGGGCATCACCATGGACGACGCCGCCAAGAACGTGCGCACCGCCTGGAGCGGCGACGTTTCCAGCTGCCGCGATCTGGGCAAGGTCACCGTGTCGGTGATGGATCACGTCGGCCCGGTCGATCGCAACACCATCACCGTGCGCGATGAACTGGAAGTGCTGGCGCGCAACGAGGCGGCCAAGATGCACGCGGACACCATCAAGCCGCTGGCCGAACCCACCGACGGTTCGCAGCCGTGGGGCGCCTATCAGTGCGGCGCGCACCAAGTCACGCCGACCCGTGCGCCGAACGCGCCAGCCAGCTCCGCTTCCGCGCCGGGCAACGCGCAGACCTTTCCGGTGCAGGGCCACTGAGCCGCGGCGACGTCGGAACACCCCAGGCGCCCTTCGGGGCGCTTTTGTTTCGCGCCGATCCGGGCTCCTCCGACGTCGCGAGGTAGGCGCATCCGCCGCGGTTTGCGATGATGGACTCTGTAGCGTATCGATATGCCCATGAACAAGTTGATCTCCTCTCCCGCCCGGCTCGCGCGGCGCATGCTGCCTTTCCGGCGTCAGCGCAAGGCACCGTCCGTGCTGGATGCGCTGCCGTTTCTGGCGGTGCCGGCCAGCGCGATCGAGGTGCTGCCCGATGCGGCGGCGTTCCGGCAGACGCTGCTGCAATTCATCGCGCAGGCGACCCGGCGCATCGTGATCGTCACCTTGTACCTGCAGGACGACGATGGCGGTCGCGAGGTGCTCGATGCGCTGTATGCGGCGAAGGCCCGCCAGCCGGCGCTGCAGATTTCCGTCTTCGTCGACTGGCACCGCGCGCAGCGCGGCCTGATCGGCAAGCAGAAGAGCGCCGGCAATGCGGGCATGTACCGCGAGTACGCGGAACGGCTCGGCCCCGGCGTCGACATCTACGGCGTGCCGGTGCAGGGCCGCGAGTTGTTCGGCGTGCTGCACCTGAAGGGTTTCGTGATCGACGACGCCGTGCTGTACAGCGGCGCCAGCCTCAACGACGTCTACCTGATGCAGCACGGGCGCTACCGGCTCGACCGTTACCACCTGCTGCGCCATCGTGGGCTGGCCGATGCGATGGCGGCGTTCGTGCAGCGCCATTTTGTCGACAGCGCGGCGGTGCGACGACTGAATGTGGCGGACGTACCGTCCACGAAAATGCTGCAGCCAGCCATCCGTGAATTTCGCCAGGACCTGCAGCGCGCCGCTTACGACGTGCCGCACGCGACGCTGGGTGCCGACGACGTGGCGGTGACGCCGCTGCTCGGCTTTGGCCGCAGCGACAACACGCTCAACGAGGTGCTGCTGGCGCTGCTGCGCGGCACGCGCGAGCGGCTGATCTTGCTGACCCCGTACTTCAACCTGCCGCGGCCGGTACGGCTGGTGCTGGGCCTGTTGCTGCGCCGGGGCTGCGTCATCGACATCATGGTCGGCGACAAGACCGCCAACGATTTCTACATCCCGCCGGGGCAGCCGTTCAAGACCATCGGGCTGCTGCCGTACCTGTACGAGAACAACCTGCGCCGTTTCGCGCGGGCGCATCGCCGCCACATCGACAGCGGCCAGCTCAACCTGCATCTGTGGCGCGACGGCGACAACAGCTATCACCTGAAGGGTCTGCTCATCGACGACGACGTGGCCGTGCTGACCGGCAACAACCTCAACCCGCGCGCATGGGCGCTGGATCTGGAGAACGGTCTGATCCTGCGCGACCCCGCGCGACTACTGCACGCGATGCATCAGGCGGAGTGGGCAGCGTTGAAAAGCCACGCCACGCGGCTGGCCGACTACCACGCGCTGGAAAGTCCGCGGCACTACCCGGCGGTGGTGCGCAAGCAGCTGAAGCGGTTGAATCGCACCCGGCTCGACCGACTGGTCAATCGGTTGCTGTAAAGGGTGCGAGAAACGAGTGGAGAGAAGTGAGAAACGAGGGGCCTGTCGTCGGGTGTCTGTGCCCCAGGGAAGCGGCTTTCACTCGTTTCTCATTCCTCTGCACTCACTGCTCACCCAAGCGTGGCCAGCCGGCTCAGGCGCATGTCCAGCCAGTTCGCCACGTGCGGCCATTCTTCGGCCAGGATGCTGAAGCAGACCGTGTTGCGCAGGCTGCCGTCGGGGCGGCGCATCTGCGCGCGCAGGACGCCCTCGCGCTGCGCGCCGAGGCGCTCGATCGCGCGTTGCGAATCCTCGTTCTGCTCATCGGTATGGAACGTGACCGCCACGCAGCCCAGGCTCTCGAACGCGTGCGCCAGCAGCAGCCGTTTGCACGCGGTGTTGAGGTGGCTTTTCTGCCAGCGCTTCGCATACCAGGTGTAGCCGATCGCGAGGCGCGGCAATTCGGGCTCGATCTGGTAATAGCGCGTGCTGCCGACGATCTCGCCCGTGCCGACCTCGCGCACGGCGAACGGCAGCATCAGCCCGTCAGACTGGCCCTGCAGCGCCTTCTCGACGTAGCCGCGCGCCTGGCCCGGGGCCGGCACGCTGGTGACCGTGAGGTTCCACAGTTCGCCGTCGGCGGCGGCCGCCTCCAGCGCCGGCACGTGGTCGAGGTTCAGCGGTTCCAGCACGACATGTTCGTCGTGCAGGTGGATCGAGGTGAACGGATTCATCGGATGTCCGGCAGGCGTGGGCTCAGGCGTCGAGATCGGGGATCAGCCTGCTCTCGAGCCGGGCGATGTTGTCCTTCAGCAGCAGCTTGCGTTTCTTCAGCCGGGTCAGCTGCAGTTCGTCGCGGCCGATCGCGGTGGACAGCTGGTCGATCACGGTATCGAGGTCGCGGTGTTCCATTCGCAGTTCGGCCAGCAGATGGACGATTTCGGCGTGATCCTGAACCTGCATGGCCTGTACCTGTGAGACGTGTCGCGGCGGCTGGGGCGGTTCCCTAGTTTAACTCTGTTTGCCGGTTCGGAAGCAGGCCGCTGGCCCGCTACAATGGGGGTTCCTTACCGCCCGATTGGCGCGCTGGGCCATGTATCACCATCGCGGTTGGCCGATCGGGGTTGTTCGACTTCACGTTCGGCGCGCCGGCGGCCGCGACTCCCGCACGGCCTGAAGACGCAGCGGGTGAGACCGCGGCCACGCAAGCTTGAATATTCCGCCACCATCAACCTGCCGAGTAACCACCGTGTCCTTCTTTGCTTCCGTTGAAATGGCCCCGGGCGATCCGATCCTGGGTCTGACCGAGACCTATCTGGCCGATCCTCGTCCAGGCAAGATCAATCTGGGCGTGGGCATCTACGTCGACGAGCAGGGCCGTATCCCGCTGCTGCCGTCGGTGCACGAAGTGGAACTGGCGCTGGCCGCCGCCGCGAAACCGCGCGGCTATCTGCCGATCGACGGCCTTCGGGCGTACAACCAGCTGACCCAGCAGCTGGTGTTCGGTGCCGAATCGCCGCTGCTGGCGGCCGGTCGCGTGGCGACCGCACAGACCATCGGCGGCAGCGCGGCGCTGCGGGTGGCCGCGGATCTGCTGAGGCAGGTGGCCGGGGCGGGCGCGAAGATCGCGATCAGCAATCCGAGCTGGGGCAACCATCATGTGGTGTTTCGCACCGCCGGCTTCGAGCTGCTCGATTATCGTTACTACGATTCATCCAGCCACGGTCTGGATTTCGCCGGCATGCTGGAGGATCTGGGTCGGCTTGCGCCCGGCACCGTGGTGCTGCTGCACGCGTGCTGCCACAACCCGACTGGCGTCGACCTGGACGCGGCGCAGTGGGCGCAGTTGATCGCGCTGCTGCAGGAGCGCCGGCTGCTGCCGTTCGTCGACATGGCCTACCAGGGCTTCGACCAGGGCACCGAACAGGACGCCACCGCGGTGCGCCTGCTGGCCGCGTCCGGGATCGAGGCATTCGTGGTCGCCAACTCGTATTCCAAATCGTTCTCGCTGTACGGCGATCGGGTCGGCGCACTGTCGATGGTCGGTGCCGATCGCGACGAGGCGGCGCGGCTGCTGTCGAAGATCAAGCAGACCATCCGCGCGAACTACTCCAGTCCGGCCGCCCATGGCGCCGCGCTGGTCGCCGGCGTACTCGGCAGCGCCGAGCTGCGCGCGCGCTGGGAGCAGGAGCTGGGCGGCATGCGTGAGCGCATCCACGCGATGCGCGCGGGTTTCGTCGACAAGCTGGGGGCACTTGGCGCGCCGGATTTCGGCTTCATCAACCGCCAGACCGGTATGTTCTCCTACTCCGGCCTGAGCAAGGCGCAGGTGCACCGGCTGCGCGACGAATATGCGATCTACGCGCTCGACAGCGGGCGCATCTGCGTGGCCGCGTTGAACCGGGCCAACCTCGATACCGTGGCCGCTGCCGTGGCCACCGTCTGCCGCTGACACCTCCCCATATCCGTCATCCCGGCGAAGGCCGGGACCCAGTGCCCTTGCGGAAAGCCCGAGTCACTGGTTTCCGGCTTGTGCCGGAATGACGGCAAAAACCCGCCCTCGGGCCATCAAACTTCGGATACCCATGTTCTTTCGCAATCTCACCCTGTTCCGCTTTTCCTCCGCCGTTGCCACCGATCTGAGCCGCCTGGACGAAGTGCTGGCCGAGCACCGTTTGCGCCCGTGTGGCCCGCTGGAAATGTTCACCAAGGGCTTCGTGCCGCCGGTCGGGCGCGGCGAGCATGAGCCGCTCACGCATGCGGTGAAACAGTGCACCCTGCTCACCGTCGGCGGCGAGGACAAGCTGTTGCCGGCCGCGGTGATCAACGACGAACTGCATCGCAAGGTGCAGAAAATCGCCGAGGAGGAAGGTCGCAAGGTCGGCGGTCGCGAGCGCAAGCGGATCAAGGACGACCTGCTGACCGAACTGCTGCCGCGCGCGTTCGTGCGCAATTCGCGCATGTCCGCCTACGTCGACAAGAAAAACGGCTGGCTGGTGCTGGACACCTCCAGCCGCAAGTCCGCCGAGAACGCGCTGACCCAGATCCGCGAGGCGCTGGGCAGCTTTCCGGCGGTGCCGCTGGCGCCGGAGGAAGGTCCGCGCGTGCTGATGACCGACTGGCTGGCCAATGGCAACCTGCCGGCCAGCCTGGCCCTGGGCGACGAATGCGAGCTGCGCGACCCGGCCACCGCCACCGGCGCGATCGCGCGCTGCCGCCGGCAGGATCTGGATGCCGAGGAGGTCAAGGAGCACCTGCGCAACGGCAAGCAGGTGTTCCTGCTGGGGCTGATCTTCGACGACCGCATCAGCTTCGTGCTGGGCGAGGACCTGGTCATCCGCAAGCTGAAGTTCCTCGATGTGGTGATGGACGAGCTGGGCGACAGCCAGCAGGACGCCCAGGCCGAGCTGGACGCCAGTTTCGCCCTGCTGTCGCTGGAACTGGAGCGCCTGCTGGACAAGCTGCAGGAATGGTTCGGCTTGCCCCGTCCCGCCGATAGCTGAACGAAAAATCCCCCCCGTTTCACCGGCCGGCGCGCCATACTGGGCGTCCGGCCGCTGGCACGCGGGGCGGATTTCCCCACGTTCACGAAACAGGGCGAGGTGCCAACGGGCAGCATCATGGCGCAGCATCTGGAAGGCGATTGGCTGGAACTGGCAATGGGTGGCGGCAGCATCATTCGGGTGCTGAAGGCCGCTCATCCGCGCGCGCGCCGGCTGCGCCTCACCGTCTCGGCCAAGGGTGCTCGGGTGTCCTATCCGCATGGCACCCACCCGGCCCAGGTCAGCGCATTCCTGCGCACCCACGCCGATTGGCTGGAGCAGAAGCTCGACGAGCTCAACCTGATCGTGAAGCCGCTGCCGCCGTTGCGGGTGGGCTATCCGTGCAGCTTTCCGCTGCGCGGCGAGCTGGCGGAACTGGACTGGGCCGAAGGCGCCTATCCGAAGATCGAGTCGCACGCGACCGGGCTGACCCTGCTGATCCCGCGCCCGCATACCCGCGCGCTGCCGATCGCCCGCGGCCTGCTCGCCTCGCATCTGGAAGCGTTGATCCGTCGCGACGTCTCGCGCTGGCTCGCCAGCTACGTGCCGCAGCTGGGGCTGGCGCCGACGGCGCTGAGGATCCGCCCGATGAAAAGCCTGTGGGGCAGCCTCGACACGCGCGACCGCATCAACCTCGATCTGGCGCTGGCGCTGGCGCCGCCCGCCGCGCTGCGCTACGTGCTGGTGCACGAGCTGTGTCACCTCAAGGTGCGCAATCACTCCCCAAGGTTCTGGACCCAGGTGGAACACCTGTTTCCGGACTGGCGCGAGCAACGCAACTGGCTGCGCCAGCACGGTGCGATCCTGAAATCGGAGCTCGACCGGCTGATCGCTGACGTCGCCGACTGAGGGCAACGCCGCCGCGAGGTGAGTCTCAGCCCTTGCGCGCCTGCCGCACGTAGCGCGTCCCCAACAGCACATCCCACAGCGGCGTGGTGAGGCCGAAGTTGCTGTCCGGGTGATAGTGGTGGACGTGGTGCGCGCCGGCCCAGCGTCGCAGCAGCGGCTGCTTGAAGCGGACGTGGTGGATGATGAAGTGGCTCAATCCGTAGATGATGTAGCCGAACGTGATCGCAGCGGCCAGCATCAGCGCGAAGCCGGTCGGCAGGATCAGCACGAACAGGCCAGCCAGCGCGAGCAGCACTGCCGGCGGCAGGAAGAACGGCAGCGAGTCGTAGCCCAGCGGCCGCTCGTGATGCGTGCGGTGGCCCTGCTCGAACAGCGGGACACGCGTGTGGAACATCCAGCGGTGAAAGAAATATTCGATGAAACTGAAGGCGAACAGGCCCAGCCCGAACGCCAGCAGCGCGGTCAGCGGACCACCGGCATGCAGTCGCCAGCCCGCCACGGCCAGCCACAGCGCCAGCACGGTATCCACGCCGACTTCGACCCAGTAGTTCGTGCGGGTAGCGCACATGCGCACAATCGCATCCACACCCGCGCGCAAGAGACTTTGCTTCATAGTTCGGTTTTCACGCAGGAAGGCACCCCGAGGCCGCGGGAGAAGCGGGCATTCTCCCATGTTGTCACCGCCAATTCACGATGATGTGCTGTGCCAGGCTGACCGGCACCTGAGCCGATGACCGCCGCTGCCGTGCCGCGGCTCAATGCGACAGTGCGAAGCCGGTCAGGATCTGCGCGGTCTGCTCGGGTTTTTCCAGCATCGGCATGTGGTTGCAGCCGCTGATCACGCTGGTGCTGATGGTGCTGGCGGCGCTCAGGCCGTTGCGCAGGCTGTCCAGCGCGGAGATGTCGGTGATCCGGTCGCCACGGCACCACAGGCCCAGCACCGGCATGTCCAGCTGGCCGAGCCGGTTCTGCACGGACAGATACTGCGATGGCTGGCGCAACTCGTTGAAGGTGCGCTCGATGAATACGTGGTCCTGCTGGTTGCGCTCAACCAGTGCGTCGACGAAACGGCCGGGAAGATCCAGCGGTTTTTCGAAGGCCAGCGCGGTGGCGCGGGCAAACCCCGCGCGGTCGTCGTATACAAACGGGTTCTTGCCGGCCAGCGCGGCGCGGTCGAACGCGTTCGGCGTGGCCTTCAGGCCAAACGCATCGACCAGCGCCAGCTCGGCGACGTGGTCGGGATGTTCGCTGGCGTACGCAGTGGCAACCGCCCCGCCCGTCGAATGGCCGACCAGCACGAAACGCTGCAGGCGCAGGGTTTGCACAAACGCATCGAGCCGCGCGCCCTGGGCGTCGATGTTGTAGCTGGCGCCGGCGTCGCGCGAGGATTCGCCCCAGCCGGGCAGGTCGGGAATGATCAGATGGAAATGCGGCGTCAGCAGCTTGGCCACCGGCAGCCATACGTTCCTGTCCGCGGCAAAGCCATGCAGCAGCACGATGGTCGGGCCGTCACCGCCTTCGTAATAAACCCAGCGCGTGTCGCCGGCCTGCACCGAATGTGTGTCCAGGTGCGCGGCCATCGCCTCGCGCTTGAAGTTCGCCTGCATCAGCCATGGCGGCGCGAACAGGTAACTGCCGCCCAGCACGGTCACCAGCAACGCGACCAGCCACGCCAGGAATTTCAGCCGGCGCAGCAGCATGCGTTTCCAGAGCGGGCTGGTGGTGTGTGTTGATGGGCGCATGATGGGTTCCCTGAATGAATCGTGGCGGGCCGTACTCCCTCCCCTGCAAGGCAGGGGAGGGCTGGGGAGGGGTCGCTCTTGATCCCGGCTTGCAGGTCAAAAGCGAACCCCCGGACTCCCTTCGGTCGCCAGTCAGTGCTTCGCTTTCTTCGCCTTGGCGATGATGCCCTCCACCGCCTGCTGGGTCATCGGGTGGTAGCCGTCCTTCGCCTTGGCATACACCTGCTCGGCATAGGCCAGGCCGTCCGGCGTTTTCACGAAAGCCTTGTACAGCGGCGTGGTGAGATAGAGTCGGCCGATCCGCGTCATGTGTTCGGCGGCGGCCGTCCAGACGTCTTTATCGCCGGCCGCGATCGCGTGGCTGTACCAGCGCATGCCGATCTCCGCGTTCGGCGTGCCGGTGAGGTGCCAGGCGGCGTCGAGCTGCCGCAGTTTGTCCAGCGGCGCGACGTCGGGCAGGCGGTCGAGGAAGTACATCCATTCCTGGGTATTCCAACCCTTCGCGTCGAGCTTGTCGGCGGCCTGCTTGCCGGCCAGGAACTCCGCGCGCTCGTGGTCGATCGCGTTGAAGCGCGGCGAGTCGGGCAGCGGTGCATCCTTCGGGATGCCGCTGCCGTAAACCCATGCCTTCACTTCGTCCCAGCGCATCTTGCCCGGGTACTTTTCGATCAGGTTCGGCTTCATGTAGTCGAGCATCTGCTCGGTGGTGATGCTGTGCCAGGCGAAGTGGTTGAAGTAGCCCTTGAGGTAGTCGTCGAATGCCGCGCGGCCGAAGCGCTGCTCCAGCGTGCGCAGGAACCACGAGCCCTTGTCGTAGGCCACGTCGGACAGCGCATCGTCGGCGCCGACACCGCGCGGATCGGGCGCCAGCTTCTGCGCGTTGGTCGGCATCGCGCCGATGCTCTTCTGCAGCGCGCGGGCGGACAGCAGCGCCTCCTCGTCGGCCAGCGCCTTGCCGTACACCGCTTCGGTGATGCGGCCCTGCACATAGGTGGTGAAGCCCTCGTTGAGCCAGATGTCGCGCCACGCGGCGCTGGTCACCAGGTTGCCCGACCACGAATGCGCCAGCTCATGCGAGACCAGCGAGACCAGGCTCTTGTCGCCGACCAGCACCGTCGGCGTGGCGAACGTCATGTTCGGATTTTCCATGCCGCCATACGGGAACGACGGCGGCAGCACCAGGATGTCGTAGCGGCCCCACGCATACGGGCCGTACAGCTGCTCGGTGGTGGCGATCAGCTTTTCGGTGTCCTCGAATTCATGCGCGGCCTTGGCGACCACCGACGGTTCCGCATAGACGGCCGAACGCGGGCCGGTTTCCCGCGCCGCGATGTCGCCGGCGCTGAGCGCCAGCAGGTAGGACGGGATCGGATGCGGCTGATCGAAGCTGAAGTCGCCGTCAAGCGGATGCTTCGCATCGTTGATCGCGCTCATCACCACGCGCACGTCTTCCGGCGCGCTGACATGCGCGTCGTAGGTGAAGCGGATCGCCGGCGAATCCTGCAGCGGCACCCATGAGCGCGCGTGAATAGACTCGGACTGCGAGAACATGAACGGCAGTTTCTTGTCCGCGGTCTGCGCCGGGGTCAGCCACTGCAGGCCGGACGCCGCGGGCGAGGTGGTGTAAACGATGCGCACCTGCGCCGGATGCTTCGGCGTGGCGATGGTCAGCTTGCTGCCCAGCACCTTGTCGCGCGGCGCCAGTGCATATTTCAGCGGCGTCGCCGTGCCGTCCACGCCGAGCGCTTCGATCTTGGCGATCTTCAGGTCGCGCGTGTCCAGCACCAGCGACTGCGCCTGCGGATTCTTCCAGTCCAACTTCAGCGTGGCCTGGCCATCGAGCTGGCGCTGCGGGAAGTCGATGTGCAGATCGAGATCCAGGTGGGTCACGCGCACCTGGTCGGGCTGCGCGTACGAGTTCGGGTCATTGGCGTACGCGGCCAGCGGCAACATCAGCGTGCCGAAGGCGAGGGCGGGCAGCAGGCGCATGGGATGAGGAACTCTCGGGCGGGAAACCCCGAGTATGCCATTGCCCGGGTTGCCGCCGCCCGTGGCGAAAGGCGTGGGCTAGGGCAGCTCGCGGGTCGAATGCGGATCGATCGAATACGGATGCATCGCGGCAAGGAAGCCCGGTTGCGCCTCGACCCGCGCGATCCAGGCTCGAAAATGCGGGTACGGCCGCAGCGACAGCCCGGCCTCTTCGGCCCGGCTGGCATAGGCGAACACCGCCATGTCGGCGATGGTGTAGTGATCGCCGGCAAGGAATGCCCGTGTCGACAGTTCGCCCTCCAGGATTCCAAGGGATCGCCCGGCGGCGCCGCGTTTGGCTTCGACCAGCTCCGGCGAACGTCGCGCCAGTTTGCCGGTCAGCGTCCAGTGGCGCAACGCGCCGATCACCGATTCCACCCGCTCCTGTTCCTGTCTCTTAT
>JBEPVP010000058.1:0-18969 GCA_041690935.1 Rhodanobacter sp. | reverse complement strand
CGCCAGCGTCCTGGCTGCCGGCACGGCTGCGTCTGGTCGGTGTGTGGGATGTCAAGGTGACACTTCGCGATTGCGTCAGTGGCAACGCGATCGTGACGTTCCCGGCGATGAACCAGTATGCGGTGGACGGCAGCCAGATCGAGTTCGGCGTGAACATGTCACCCGCGCTGCGTTATCCCAGCCTTGGCACGTGGCACTACATCGGCCCACGCAAGTATGCGTCGTCATTCAGCTTCTTCCGCTTCAACCCGGACGGCAGCTATGCCGGCACGCAGGACGTGCAGCGCACCATCACCCTGAGCAACGACGCCAATCATTTCAGCACCGCCGCCCGCGTGCAGATCTACGATCCGTCACACCAGTTGCTCAAGAGCGGCTGCGCCAGCGAGGTTGGCGTGCGCCGCTGATCGAGCGCAGACCGTGCGTCCCTTTCGGCTTCGTAGGGCGGGCACTGCCCGCCGGCTCTAGCTTTACGACGTCATGCCAGGAGCGGCGGGCCCGTGCCCGCCCTACGAAGCAGTGACGTCAGACCGAAATGGCCAGCCGTTCGGAGCGGTACAGCTGGATCGTCGCCAGCACGGCGAGCAGCGCCGCCAGCAGGCTGCCAGCCAGGCACAGCAGCAGTTGTTGCACGGTGACACCGTCGCCGCGCAACAACTGCATGATGCCGAGGTTCTGGCCCAGCAGTGGCACCGCGTACATCCACGCCTGCGCCTTGATCGGCATGAACGCCAGCACCGCGCTGGGAATGATCGGCAGCAGCATCAGCAACGAGATATAGGTCTGCGCCTCGCGGTAGCTCTTCGCGAACGCGGCGACCATCGACTGCAAGGCGGATAGCAGGATCACCAGCGGCAGCATCAGCAACAGCACGTACGCCGCGAAGTGCAGGCCCAGGTCCAGCTCCATGCCGATCTTTTCGGCGGGAATGAAGTGCCCGACCACGGCGAACGCCAGCAGGGTGATCAGCAGGCTCGCGGTGGAGAACGTGCAGATCGCCGCCAGCTTGCCGCACAGGATCTTCCAGCGTGGCACCGGGTTGGCGAACAGCGGCTCCAGCGACTGCCGTTCGCGCTCACCGGCGGTGAGGTCGATCGCCAGATACATGCCGCCCATGAAGATGGTGATCACGAAGAAGTACGGCAGCATCGCGAACATCAGCACCGCGCGCGACTGCGGCGTGGCCTGGTCGCGCCGCGCCACCTGCAGCGGCCACGCGGTACTCGGCGACAGTCCACGCGCGACCAGCCGCATCGCGCCCTGCTGCCGCGCGTAGCTTTCGACCAGTTGGGTCACCCGTTCCACCGAGGTATTGGCGTCGCGTTGCGAGGAGTCGTAGAACAGCTCCACCTGCACCGGCTCGCCCTTGCGCCAGGCCTTGCCGTAGTTGGAGGCGATGCGTAGCACCACGTCGGCATCCTGCTTGCGCACGGCCTGCTCCGGGCTGGCCACCGCCGCACCTGGCACCACGCCGCCGGCGCGCAGCGCGTCGAGCAGGTTGGGCGCGTATTCGGCGCCGATCACCGGTACCGGCAGCGGCTTCTCGGCCTTGTCCAGTTCGCGGTTGAGGGTGACGTTGATCAGCATCACGAACAACAGTGGGCCAAGCAGCGGGCCGGTAAGGAACGCGCTGATCAGGGTGCGCCGGTCGCGCAGGTTCTCCTTCACCTCCTTCAGGAACACGGTGAGGAAGGCGCGGCTGCGCCGGGTCTTGCGGGTTACGGTATTCATGCGGCCAAACCCTCGTCGCTGCCGATGATCTTCACGAAGGCATCCTCCAGATTGTTCTCGCCGGTCTGCGCGCGCAGCGCATCCGGTGATTCGTCGGCCACCACGCGGCCGTGCGCGATCACCACGATGCGATCACACAGCGCGGCGACCTCCTGCATGATGTGGCTGGAAAACAGCACGCAGCGGCCTTCGGCTTTCAGCTTCTCCATGAACTGGCGCAGCGCGCGCGTGGCCATCACGTCGAGGCCGTTGGTCGGTTCGTCGAGAATCACGTTGCGCGGGTCGTGCACCAGCGCCCGCGCGATCGCGGTCTTCACCCGCTGGCCCTGCGAGAAGCCTTCGGTGCGGCGGTCGGCGATGTCGCCCATCTCCAGCGCCTCGATCAACGCGTCGCGGCGGCGCTTCAGCAGATCCTCCGGCAGCCCGTGCAGGCGCGCGAAATAGTCGATGTTCTCGCGCGCGGTCAGCCGCTTGTACAGGCCGCGCGCATCCGGCAGCACGCCGAGCTGGCGGCGCACGCCGAGCGGGTCGACCGCCGCGTCGATACCGTCCACCAGCACCTGGCCGCGATCGGGCGCCATCAGCGTGTACAGCATGCGCAGCGTGGTGGTCTTGCCGGCGCCGTTGGGACCGAGCAGGCCGGTGATCTCGCCGTCGCGGGCGGTGAAACTGACCCCGTCGACGGCTTTCACCGCACCGAACGCCTTGTGCAGATCCTTCACTTCGATCACGACAAGTCACTCCGTTGGAAACATGCGCGTCGCCCGGCCGTCAGCAGCGACAGCATGGCCAGCGACGGCAGCAGGACGAGGGAAAGGAACACCGGCGCGGCGAGCGCAGCCGAGGCGATGATGGCCGCAGCCCACAGCACGGCGTTCGCCAGCATGTATTGTTTTTTCATGGCGTGGCTCCGTTGAAGTCGATGAAGATCGGGGTGGGTTGCAGCCGGTCCAGACATTTGGCATCGAGTGTTTTCGGATCGAGCTGCTCGACGAAGCGCTGCACCAGCTGCGGCGTGCAGCCGACCGCCATCACGCTGTGCGCCTGGCCCTTGAGCAACAACACCCGCGCATTCGGCAAGCCCTTGGCCACGTCCTCGGCGTAGCGCGGCGGGGTCACCGGATCGTATTGACCGGCCAGCAGCAACACCGGCTTGTCGGTCTGCAGCGGCTGATGGAAGTCGGCCGGGCGCACGCCTTTGGGCCATACCGAGCAGACCGCCTTGAGCGCGTCGACCATGCGCGTGCCCAGGATGGTCTGCGCATCCTGTGGGCGCGGCACCAGCAGATCGGCGTCCTCGCTGCAGATCACCGAATACTGCATGCCGCTGCCCATCAACTCGGACAGGTCATTGGACAGGATCTTCGCCTGGCCCAGCAGCGGACCGACATCGCCGTGCGCGGCCGCATCGATCGACAACGGCAGCAGCGCGGCGGTGGCCGGGGTGTAGGCAAACATCCGCACCACGCTGGCCAGCGCGTCCTCGTTCAAGACACGCTTGACGGTGCGGTAGCTCTGCGGATCGCGGAAGCTGACTTCGTGCGGATTCGCCCGCAGCGCGTCGCGCAATTGATACAGCGTCTGGTCCGGGTCGCCGAACTGCTGCTTGCAGGCCGGTTCGGCGGTGCACCGCGCGAACTGCGCCTTCAGCGCATCGTCCAGGTTGCGCGCAAAATCCTCGCCCAGCGCCAGCGAGTTCGGCACCACGCTGTCCAGCACCACGCTGCGCACCGCATGCGGATAACGCAGCAGATATTGCTGCGCCATCCGCGTGCCGTAGGACACGCCGACCAGGTCGAACTGCGGCGAACCGAGCGCCTTGCGCACGGCTTCCAGATCCTCGGCCGCGATCGTGGTGGTGTAGTAGCGCGGATCGGCGCGACCCGCCAGCTGCTTGAGGCAATCGGCCGCCGCGTTGCGCAGCTTGCCGGCATCGAACGTGCTGTCACTGTCCAGCGTGACCGCGTCATCGGAATCCTTGCAGGTCAGCGCGTTCGAGCCGCCGGTGCCGCGTTGATCCAGCAGCAGCACATCGCGATGCGCCAGCAATGGCTTCAACATCGCCGCGATCTGGCTGGCCGAGTCGGTGGCCGCCTGGCCCGGACCGCCGGCCAGAAACGTCAGCATGTCCTTGCTTGCCACCTGGGCGCTGGCGCGCAACACCGCCAGCTTCAACTTGATCGTGCGGCTGTGCGGATCGGCACGATTCTCCGGCACCGGGAAATCCGTACACCACGCGGCCGTACTAAGCGCGCTGTTGGGCTGCGCCAGGTCGCACGCGGTCAGCGTCAGCGCGCCGAGTTTCCACGTTTGCGCTTTCGCCGGCGGCGGAGCTTTCGCCGCCGCGGTAGTGGCCGTGGCGGCCGGTGGCGTGGGTGGCGGTGTGTGGTGGAACTGGCTCCAGGCCAGCGCGCCCAGCCCCACGACCACCGCGCCCATGCGGATCACGGTACGTCCCTTCAACACCATGCGTGTCACTCCTCACCCGGTACAAAGATTGATTCGATCGGACGGCTGAATAACCGAGCGATCTTGAACGCCAGCGGCAGGCTGGGATCGTACTTGCCGGTCTCGATCGCGTTGATGGTCTGCCGCGACACATCCAGCCGCTCGGCCAGATCCGCCTGCGACCAGCTCTGCTCGCCGCGCAGTTCGCGGACGTGGTTATTCATGGGTCCGGTAGCGCCGGGCAACCAGCAGTTTGGCCACGCCGAAGCTGCCGAACAGGCAGGGCAACACCCATATCGCGATGGCGTCAGCCGGCACGCGCGTGACCACGCCCGCGCTGAGCAATAGCCCGAAGCTGAAGAAGCCGAAGCCGGTCGTCATAGCGGCAATCGCGATCGCTTCCAGATCGATGCGGCGTTCCAGTTCGTCCTGGTCGCGGATGACGCGGACCAGGGCGCGGATCACCAGCAGGATCGGCAACAGCGGCAGCAAGGCCAGCACGGCGCGCCACGCGATGCTCTGCGTGCGTGGCACGAGAAAGCCGTACAGCAGGATCAACACCACATAGGCAAACATCGCCGGAATGAATTCGCGCAGGTAGCGCTTGTGCACAGCCCGCATGGTCATGGCCGTTCCTGCGCCCGGGTGCGGCGCGCGTGCCAGCGCGCGATACCCAGCACCACGGCAAGCAGCGCGAACGCGCCCGCCATGCCGCACAGCAGACCGCGGCTGCCATCGTCCAGCGAAGACCAGCAAACCACGCCTAGCGCTGCAATCGCGATCGCCACCAGCAGAAATCGCAGGTACATCGGCACGCCGTTTTCGTTACTGCACGACAGGCTCACGCCGTAACGGCGCGCCACCCACCAGCGCGTGGCGCCGTAACTGAGCATCATCACCGGGAAGACCCAGATCAGGATGCTGCCGTCCAGCTGCACGACCTGCGCCGATGCCAGAAACCCGCCCACGAGGCTGAGCGCGCCGACCACCGCCGTGGCCACGCCCAGCGCGATGAGATGCGTGCGCTGCTCCAGTTCGTCGCTGTCGCGGATGCGGCGCGCCATCAGCCAGATCACATAGAGCATCGGCAACACCGGTGCCAGCGCCAGCAACACCTTCAACGGCAGGCTGGTCACCGTGCGCGCCATGGGCCACACCAGCAGCATGAAGCCGACGTACGCCGTCATGGCCAGCATCAGATGCCGCTGGTAGTGCTTGTACTGAAAGCGTGGCATGGGCGGAACCTCAGAGGGTTTTCAGGAACGCGGCCAGCACCTGCTGGAACTTCGCCGGCTGGTCGAGCATCACGAAATGCCGCGATGGCGCGATCGACACCACCTTCGCATTCGGCGCATTCGCCAGCAGGCTCTGGTAGTACGCGGTCTTCTGCGTCTCGCTGAGCTGCATCGGCGGCTGGCTGAAATCCGCCGCGTAGTACGGCGAAATCTCCAGGATCGGCATGCTCGCGTGCTGCAGCCCGGGGCGCAGATCGGCCGCCAGATCCTCGGCCATGTATTGCGCGCTCGCCCGCACATCGCTGCGCGCATTCATCGGCGCGTAACGCGCGGCCAGCGCCGGATCGATCACGCCCACTTTCTGCATATAACCCAGCGTCTGCGCCTGGAACTGCTGCGGCGTCGCCGCCGCCATCGTGGTGCGCATCTGCGCCGCCATCGCCTGACGCTGTTCCGCGCCCACCCGTTCCATGCCGGGAAAGATCGGCAGCCCATCTACCGCCACCACGCCGGAAATCAGCTCGGCATGCTCGCCGGCAAAGCGCAGCGCCAGCGTGCCGCCGAGGCTGTGGCCGATCAGCACTGGCTTGGTGATCTTCTGCTGCTCGATCAGCTGCAGCAGCGAGGCATCGGCGCGATCGAACAGATTGCCGCCGTCGGTCGGCGCGGGCATGCCATCGAAGCCGGCCAGGGTCAGCGCATACACCACGTGATCCTGCTGCAGCCGCTCGATCGCCTGTTGCCACACCCACGGCCCGCCCTGCAACCCGGGAATCAGGATCACCGGCTGGCCGTGGTCGCCATGGCGCTCCACTTTCAGGGTACCGACCGTACTGGTCGCGGCCGGCGGCTGCGCCAGCACCGCCGCGCTGCCTGCGAACACCAGCACCAGCAACGGGAAAATCATCCGGTGCAACACACGAAACCTGCGCATGGCCATTCTCCTGTCTGATATGTCAAGCGACCTTGACAATGCCAGCATGAGAACAATGCGATTTATTGTCAAGTAAACTTTACATTGCCGCCGCAATTCACCGTTTCTTAGCGTATTCGCGTAGAGTTGGCGTGACGAAAACGTTAAAAAATGTGACGCAGTTGGCATCTACCGCTGACATGATTCGTCAGGTTCGCCCTACAAAGGCATCGGGTTTGACTTCTTGAATCCCAGATCCTGGCACCGCAAGCCGGCCACGAAGCTGGCGTAACCGTTTTCATTGAGACTTGGCATGCAGCTTGCTGCTGTCCCGTTCGTCACACCAAGCGCAAGGCTGCAGTCGGGTAGCGCAACCAGATTTGTCCAGAAGCGCGTTGAACCAGTAATTAAAACCAACTCTAGAAAGGAAATACGCATGAACAAGACTCTTCTCTCGGCTGCACTGATCGCCGGCTTCGGCATTGCTGCCTTGGCTCCGCAGACCGCTTCCGCCTCTGATGGCACGATCACGATCAATGGCCAAGTCAACGCAGCGACCTGCACCGTCGCCGTCACCGGCACCACGGGTTCCACCGTGACCCTGCCGACGGTGGCCACCACCGTGCTTGGCGCCTCTGGAAACACGGCCGGCCAAACCGCATTCAGCATCGGCCTGACCGGCTGCAGCGCAGGCGTGACCAAGGCCGCGACCTATTTTGAGGCCGGCCCGAACGTGAATGCCGCCGGTCGACTGAACAACAGCGGTGTCGCCACCAACGTCAACGTGCAGCTCGTCAACAGCGACGGCACCACGCCGATCGTCATCGGAACAGCAGCGCCGACCACCGGCGTCGGCTCCTTCGCGGTGGCCGGTGGCATCGCCACGCTGAACTATTTCGCCCGCTACTACGCCACCGGCGTTGCTGGCGCCGGTGGCGTAGCCACCAGCGTTACGTTCTCGATGGTCTACAACTAAGCAGCATCCCACGCACCATCCAGCTATCAATGATTGCTGGATGGTGCGTGGCCGCTTTGATGAGCCGTATCCATTGAGGTTGCTCCCGATGAAGAATTCAGTCTGCGCCGCGGGCGCGGCTTTCCTCGCGTTGTGCCTCTGCATCTCCGCTGCACATGCCAGCGTCCTGATCGCCGGCACCCGCGTGGTCTTTCCGGCCAGAGACGGGGAGGTCACCGTACGGCTGACCAATGACAACACCAAGCCTGCGCTGGTGGAGGCCTGGATCGATCGCGGCGATATGCACTCCACACCGGACAAGGTCGACACGCCGTTCCTGATTACCCCGCCGCTGTTCCGCATGGAGCCGCACAAGGATCAGAGCCTGCGCATCATCTACATGCAAGGGCAGTTGCCTGCTGATCGGGAGTCGCTGTTCTGGCTCAATGTGCTCGAAGTGCCACCGAAGCCGAGCGGCCCACAGGCCGCCGACATGAATTTCCTGCAACTGGCGATCAGGTCGCGGCTGAAGCTGTTCTATCGTCCCGCCGATCTGCAAGGCGATTCGACGAAGGCACCGGCCCTGCTGACTTTCAAGGCAGCCACTGACGACAAGGGCGTCGCGCTGGTGGTGCACAACCCAACACCGTACTACCTCACTTTTGCCGACTTGGTGGTGGACGTCGCCGGGACACCTTATACCGTGGACACCGGCATGGTGGCACCGAAGACCGACCTGCGCCTGGCCGTGCCCAAGCTCCAGCGGCCGCCGGCTTCAGGTGCTCCGATCCGTTTCAACACGATCAATGACTACGGCGCTCTCGCGCCACTCACGGCCACGATCACGCCGTGACCTCAAGGCATGCCGCCGCCCACACTGCGCTTGCTGACAGCGGTTTTGCCGCCTGCAAGCGCAGTGTGCTGGGCGTGGCCATCGCCTGCACGCTTCTGGGCTTCACCCGGAATGGCCATGCCGCCAGCTCGGCGCTGTCGGCGACGACGGCTGCCATGGCCGAGGGGAGCAGCCCGGCTGAAGCCGAATTCGACCGCACGATGTTGTCAGGTGCGGGGCAGAACACCACCGACCTGTCACGTTTCGAGCGTGGCAACCCGATCATGCCGGGCACGTATCGGGTGGACATCTACCTCAATGACCGCTGGATCGGCCGCAGCGATGTCCGCTTTGCCGCCAGAAAGCCCGACACGAGCGCCACGGCATGCGTCAGTGCCGCGCTGCTGGAGCAGCTCGGTCTGCCGCTGGACAAACTCCCGGGCAAGCAGCCGGCAGCACCTGCCGGCGTCGACCCGTGCGCAGACCTCGCAAGCCTGATTCCCGGAGCCAGCCTGACGTTCGACCAGTCCAGCCTGCGGCTCGATGCCAGCGTGCCACAAGCCTGGCTGGGGCATCTTCCGCGTGGTTACGTGAGCCCGGAAAATTGGGACGCTGGCGTGCCCGCCATGCTGTTCAACTACAACTTCAACAGCTATCGCAGCAACAACGCCGGCTTCGCCCAGACCTCCGCCTATCTCGGACTCAGAGCCGGTGCGAATCTGGGCCTGTGGCATCTGCGCGAGGACGCGGCGCTGAACTGGCAGTCGAGCGTGGCCGGCCAGCCTTCGCGCAAGCAGTGGCAGAACATCGATACCTACGCGCGTCGCGACCTGCCGGCTTGGCATGCCGCGCTTACACTGGGCGATGCCTACACCAGTGGCGACCTGTTCGACAGCATCCGACTGCGTGGCGTGAGCATCGCCACCGATGACCGCATGCTGCCAAACTCGCTACGCGGCTACGCGCCTACCGTACGCGGCGTGGCCGAGAGCAACGCCAAGGTAAGCGTGCGGCAGAACGGAGTGGTGATCTACGAAACCACTGTCTCGCCGGGACCATTCGTCATCGACGACCTCTACCCGACCGGCTACGGTGGCGATTTGCAGGTCACTGTGACCGAAGCCAACGGACGGGTGAATACCTTCTCGGTTCCATTTGCATCGGTTCCACAGCTTTTGCGCCCGGGCGTCTCCCGTTTCAGCATCGCGCTCGGTCAGCTCCGCGATGCGTCCCTGCTGCACACCCCGCTGCTGGCCCAGGCCACCGTGCAACACGGCTTCACCAATTTGCTGACCGGCTACGCCGGCCTCGTCGGCACGAACGGTTACAGCGCAGCCCAGATCGGAAGCGCGTTGAACACTCGTTACGGCGCGTTGGCGATGGACCTGACCGCAGCGCATACGCTCATCCCCGGCCAGTCGAGCCTGACCGGACAGAGTCTGCGCCTGAGTTACAGCAAGGTCCTGCCCGAAACCAACACGTCGTTAACGGTGGCCACCTACCGCTATTCCACCAGCGGCTACCTGGGATTGCGCGACGCCATGCTGGCGCGCGACTACGCGCGCGGCGGCCTCTACCCGGCGGGAACCGATCCGCTGCTGCTGGCGCAGTTCAATGGGGCTGATCCGACCAATCTTCCGGGTGTGCTGACGCCGGCGCAGCGTCGCTTGCTGCTGGGCAGCAGCGGGGTCGATCCCGTCACCGGGCGGCTTGACCGCCAGCGCAGTCGTTTCGACCTCACCCTCAACCAGCAGCTGGGCACCACCGGTGGCGCGTTGTACGCCACCGGTTCGGCGCGCGATTACTGGAACCGCACCGGTACCGATCTGCAGTTCCAGCTCGGCTACAACAACCGCTTCCACCGGTTGAGCTACAGCGTCTCGGCTACCCGCGTGCGCGACCTCGACCAGCATTACCGAAACCAGTATTTCATCAGCTTCTCGCTGCCGCTGGGCGAGCACGCCTACGCGCCGAACCTCACCGGCAATCTCAATCGCGACGACAGCGGCCGCGCACTGGAACAGCTGACCATCAACGGCAGTGCCGGCGTCGACAACCGGTTCAACTACGGCGCCACCGCCTCGCATGGCGACGGCGTCGGCGACGCGGCCAGTCTCTACGGCGGCTACCGTGGATCCTATGCACAGCTCAATGCCAGCTATGGCAGCGGCAGCGGTTACTCGCAGGCTTCGCTCGGGGCATCCGGTGCCATCGTGGCCTATCCCGGCGGCATCAGTTTCGGCCAGTCGATCGGCGATACGGTCGGCATCGTGGTGGCGCCAGATGCCGCGGGAGCCCGGGTCAACAATACGGTGGGGCTGCGGGTCGATCACTCCGGCCACGCACTGGTGCCATACCTCACGCCGTACAACCTCAACACTGTCGAGCTGGACCCCAAGGGCATGCCGCTCAATGTGCAGCTGGAGGCCACCAGCGCCCAGGTCGCGCCCTATGCCGGATCCGTGGTGATGTTGCGATTCAAGACCAAGGCCGGGCGCATGCTGATCGTGCAGGTGCACATGGCCGATGGCAGCGCAGTGCCGTTCGGTTCCGAAGTGATCGACGCCAGTGGCCAGGTACTTGGCGTGGTGGGCCAGGCCGGACACATCCTGCTGCGCGGTGTCACCGATGCGGGTGCATTGACCGTACGGTGGCGAGACGATGCCGGCGAAGCGCGCGCCTGCACATTCGAGTACCGAGCAGCTCCCGCAGCAACGGCGAGGACAGCGGGCGGCTACTCGACGGTAAACGCCACCTGTCAGATGACAACACCCGCCATCGCGAAAACCGACCGAGAGCAACCATGATCCCCATACGTCGATGGAACCCCGGACGGGCCGCAGGTGATGGACACAAGGGCAAGCGCCGGCTCGTCGGATACGCTCATGCCGCCCTCCTCGTGCTGGGGCTCATGCTGGGGATGAGCGCGCCGGCCCATGCCAACTGCAATTTCAGCAACGGCAGCAGCACTGGAACCTACCTGGTCACCCTGCCTGCAACGATCACGGTCGATCCCAATGCCGTCGTTGGCGACACGATTTACACATCCGCGCCCGTCGGCATCAGCCCGACCATCTATTTCACCTGTAGCGGCAACGGCAACGGATGGGGGCTGCAGAACATCGTCGCCGGCACGCCGGCCCAGAACGTGAACCTGTTTCCCAGCGGAATCGCCGGCGTGGACTACCGGATTTCGCAGAAAGGATCCTACATCTACCCCTACCCCTATTTCAGCCTTGATGGCAGCAACTCGTGGCAGGAGTCGGACGCCGTCACGATCGAGCTGGTCAAGACTGGTCCCATCACCAATGGCAGTCTCCTGCAGACCGGCCAGCTCGCCAGATTCCTGGCTGGCACCGCTGGCGCACCAATCACGGATGCCGTCATCCAGATCGTGAACACCACCACCTTTGTGGCGCCGGCCTGTACGGTCACCACGCAAAGCATCACCGTCGCGTTGCCGACCGTATCGAGCGCCGTCTTCACCGGTGTTGGTTCAGTCGCCGGCACCACGCCTTTTGCGATCGGGCTGACCTGTTCATCCGGCACGACTTTGCGGATCCAGCTGGACTCATCCGCGGCCATGGCAGGCAACCCGGGCGTCATCTCTCCAACCGCCGGCGGAGGAAGAGCCAAAAGGGTCGGCGTGCAGGTGCTGGATGGAACCGGCATCACGCCGGTGAACTTCGGCAGCGCGAAGGTTGTCGGCGCGACCCCGAACGGCAACCTCTCCGTGAACTATTTTGCGCGCTACTTCCAGACGGGTACGCCGGTGACGGCTGGGCCGGTCCAGGCCAACGCGACCTTCACCCTGTCGTACCAATAAGCCGCGCCAGACCAACGCAGGGTCTGGCCGCGTCCCACTAGTCGTAGGTCTGGGTGACCATGCGGGCGGCCGCCATATCGGTGCTGCCTGTCTCCACATAACCGGCAAAATACCGCAGCAGATGGTCCGGCGTTTCAGTGGAAAGCTGCGCGACGGTCAGTGTGTAGGCCTGCGGCATGGCAGACGTGACGCCCGAGGCCCCAGCGCAGGCAACGCGCTCGGATGCCCGGGCCGCTGGGGCAAGCTGGCGCGTGATATCGGGATTCTGCGGGTCGACACGACAGGTCGGTTCAACGACGGCGCCGGAAAACACGATCCGACCATCGGCCGCTTTCGCACTCTGGGCCATGAGGCTCATTGCGAATACGCATCCCACCAACGTGCAGCTGAAAATCGGACCTGTCATGCCGTTCACCTCTTGAGGTGCTCCCGCAGACTGCGGGACCTCATAGGTGGCTCTCGGCCGACTCGGTACGATCTTGACGGCGCCGGCACCGCCAACTCACCGGAGTGAGACGAGGGTCACACTATGGAGTGATATCCGGAGGCCGGGCCGCGGTCAGGTCCGGTTTCCGAGGTCATCCATATATGCGCGCTTGGGGTGAACCGGCCGTGATAAATCGTGAAACGGGCGCCCTCCGTTCCGTGACAGGCGGAAACAGTGGGCTGTGGATGGTATCGGCGTTACCGGATCAAACTTGATCAACGCGAACTGATGTATTTTTCCCGCCGAATCTGCGGCACCGGCAAGCCGAACTCCTTCAGCACGGCGAACGCCGCGTCGACCATGTTCGGGTTGCCGCACAGGTAGGCGATGTCGCGCTCCGGGTGCGGACCCAGCTCCGCCAGTACGTGCTGCACGTGGCCGCTGCGGTCGGTAGAGCGCGGGTTCGTGCGGGCCTCGCGGCTGAGGCAGCCGTGGAAGAGGAAGCCGGGATGGGTTTGCGCGAACGCCTCGAACTCCTCACCGTAAAGCAGCTCCGCTTCGGTGCGGGCGCCGTACAGCAGCACCACTTCGCGGTCGCCTTTCGCCAGCAGCTTCGCGATCTGCGGCAGCATGGCGCGGTACGGGGTGACGCCGGTGCCGGTGGCGAGCAGCAGGTAGCGCGGGTGGGTGTCGACCTCCTGCAGGCAGAAGCGGCCGTACGGGCCGCTGGCATCGATGAGGCCGCCCGGCGGCAGTTCGCCGAGCAGTTGGGTGGCCGCGCCGCCTTCGACGTAACTCACCGCGATCTCGATGTACGGCACCGGCGAGCTGCCGTCGCCGATGGTGGCGACCGAATAGCTGCGCTTGGTCGCGCTGCCGTCGTCGTAGTGGAAATGCACCTGCAGGAACTGGCCGGGCTGGAATGCCAGCGGCTGGCCGTCGACGCGCTCGAACACCAGGTGGCGCACGCTGGATGCGAGCATGCGGCTGTCGACGAGACGGAGCTGGAAATGGTCGGCCATGGAAGGTTTCCGGAAACAGTGTGTGCTGTCGGGCAGGGCCGGACGGCGGGGCGTAGCCCGCTATAATAAAGGCTAATTCCCTCGGTGCCGCCCATGTCCCCGCCGTATCCAGCTACCGCCCCCGCGCTTGTCGTCGACAATCTGCGCAAGACCTACAGCAATGGCGTCGAAGCATTGAAAGGCATCAGCCTGACCGTGCAGCCCGGCGACTTTTTCGCCCTGCTCGGCCCGAACGGCGCCGGCAAGTCCACCCTGATCGGCATCCTGTCCTCGCTGGTGAACTCCAGCTCCGGCGATGCGCAGGTGTTTGGCGTGTCGGTGAACAAGGACCGCAGCGCGGCGATGCGACTGATCGGGCTGGTGCCGCAGGAGATGAACTTCAACCAGTTCGAGAAACCGTTCGACATCTGCGTGAACGAGGCCGGCTTCTACGGCATCCCGCGCAAGGAAGCGGCGAAACGGGCGGAGAAATACCTGAAGGAGCTGCGCCTGTGGGACAAGGCGCAGATGCAGGCGCGCACGCTGTCCGGCGGCATGAAGCGGCGGCTGATGATTGCCCGCGCGATGATGAACGAGCCGCGGCTGCTGATCCTGGACGAGCCGACCGCCGGCGTCGACATCGAGATTCGTCGCTCGATGTGGAAGTTCGTCAGCGCCATCAACGCGGCCGGCACCACGGTGATCCTGACCACGCATTACCTGGAGGAGGCCGAGTCGCTGTGCCGCAACATCGCGATCATCGACCACGGCACGATCATCGAGAACACCAGCATGAAGCGCCTGCTGGCGACGCTGGATGTGGAGACCTTCGTGCTGGATGTGGCGGCGATGCCGGACGAACTGCCGAACCTGCCCGGCGTCACCCTGCGCCGTCGCGACGAACACACGCTGGAGGCCGAGATGGCCCGCTCGCACGACCTCAACTCACTGTTCGCGGCGCTTTCCACCCACGGCATCATGGTGACCTCGATGCGCAACAAGACCAACCGGCTGGAGGAGCTGTTCGTGCGGCTGGTCGAGAACGGCCGGCAAGAGCCAGGCCGCAACGGCAAGGAGCAGGCTGCATGAGCAACACCGCCGCCAACCTGGTCGCCCTCAACACCCTGGTGCGCCGCGAGCTCGTGCGCATCGTGCGCATCTGGACGCAAACCCTGATCCCGCCAGCGATCACCATGACGCTGTACTTCGTGATCTTCGGCAAGCTGATCGGCAGCCGCATCGGCACGATCCAAGGTGGCTTCAGCTACATGCAGTACATCGTGCCCGGCCTGGTCATGATGAGCGTGATCAACAATTGCTACGCCAACATCTCCAGCTCGTTCTTCGGCGCCAAGTTCAGCCGCGCGGTGGAGGAGATGCTGGTGTCGCCGATGCCGAACTGGGTGATCCTGCTGGGCTACGTCACCGGCGCGGTGGCGCGCGGCATGGTCGTCGGCGTCATGGTGCTGCTGATCGCGCTGGCGTTCACCTCGCTGCACGTGATGCATCCGCTGATCACTTTCCTGTCGGTGCTGCTCGGCGCCACGATCTTCTCGCTGGCCGGCTTCGTCAATGCGGTGTACGCGAAGAAGTTCGACGACATCGCGCTGGTGCCAACCTTTATCCTGACCCCGCTGACCTATCTGGGCGGCGTGTTCTATTCGGTCAACATGCTGGGCGAACCGTGGCAGGCGATTTCGCGGATCAACCCGATCCTGTACATGGTCAACGCGTTCCGCTTCGGCGTGCTGGGCATCAGCGACGTGCATGTCGGCGTGGCGTTCGTGGTGATGATCGGGTTCGTGGTCGCGCTGTCGATCGTGGCGCTGCAGCTGCTCAAGCGCGGCGTTGGTTTGCGCTCCTACACCAGGATTCCCAATGCGCGTCAACAAATACATCAGCGAAGCCGGCCTGTGCTCGCGCCGGGAGGCGGACGAGCTGCTGCTGGCCGGCCGCGTCAGCATCAACGGCGAGGTGGTCACGACCGGCGCCAAGGCGCTGGACGGCGACGAGGTGCGCGTCGATGGCGAGATCGTGCGCGCGCGCCTGCTCGCCGCCACGCCCGCGGCGAAGAAGGCCATCTACATCGCGCTGAACAAGCCGGTCGGCATCACCTGCACCACCGACCAGGCCGTGGACGGCAACATCGTTGACTTCGTCGATCATCCGCAGCGGATCTTTCCGATCGGTCGGCTGGACAAGGATTCCGAAGGGCTGATCCTGCTGACCAGCAACGGCGACATCGTCAACGAGATCCTGCGCTCGGAGAACCATCACGAGAAGGAATATCTGGTCGGCGTGAACAAGGCGATCAGCGACGAATTCCTCGCCGGAATGGCCAAGGGCGTGCGCATTCACGGCCAGATGACCCAGCCCTGCCGCACCCGCCGCATCGCCAAGTTCGGCTTCTCGATCGTGCTGACTCAGGGCCTGAACCGGCAGATCCGCCTGATGGCCGCCGCGTTCGGTTATCGGGTGACCCAGCTGCGCCGCGTGCGCATCGACAACGTGAAACTGGCGCATCTGAAGGTCGGCCAGTGGCGCAACCTCACCGAGGCGGAACTGAAAGGGTTGTTGCCCGGGCGCACGCAGTGGTGAATGCGCCGTAGGGCGGGCACTACCCGCTGGCACTTGACCTTGGTGTCCGACCAGAGCGGCGGGCAGTGCCCGCCCTACGAAGCTGCGGCGCCGTTGTCCCACGAAACACCGCTACGCCGCCGGCAAACTCTGCAGATCCCAGCGCGGATGCACCTGCACGGTCGCGTCCTGATGCTGGCCGCTGGCCAAGCGGATCGCGCCGGCCAGCGCGATCATCGCGCCGTTGTCGGTGCAGAAATCCAGCCGCGGGAAATACACCTGGAAACCGTCTTTGTCGCCGGCCTTGGCCAGCTCGCTGCGCAATCTTCGATTGGCACCGACGCCGCCGGCGATCACCAGCCGCTGCGCGCCGCTGGCTTCAAGCGCGCGGCGGCACTTGATGATCAGCGTGTCGACGATCGCCTCCTCGAACGCGCGGGCGACGTCGGCGCGGGTCTGCTCGCTTTGATCCGACTTCTGCCAGGCCAGCAACACCTGGGTTTTCAGGCCGGAGAAGCTGAAATCCAGCCCCGGTCGGTCGGTCATCGGCCGGGAGAAGCGGAACACGTCGGCACGGCCCTGCTCGGCCAGCTTCGCCAGCGCCGGGCCGCCGGGATACGGCAAACCCATCATCTTGGCGGTCTTGTCGAACGCCTCGCCGGCGGCATCGTCCAGCGTGTCGCCCAGGATGGTGTACTGGCCGATCGCCTTGACCTCGACCAGCATCGAGTGGCCGCCGGACACCAGCAGCGCCACGAACGGCGGCGCAGGCGGGTTGTCCTCCAGCAGCGGCGCCAGCAGGTGGCCCTCCATGTGGTGCACCCCGATCGCCGGCACACCCAGCGCCCAGGCCAGCGCGCGCCCGACCGAGGCGCCCACCAGCAGCGCGCCGACCAGGCCGGGGCCGGCGGTATAGGCCACCCCGCCCAGGTCCCGCACGGTCAGCCCGGCCTCGGCCAGCGCCTCGCGGATCAACGGCAGCAGCTTGCGCACGTGGTCGCGACTGGCCAGTTCCGGCACCACGCCGCCGTAGTCGGCATGCAGCTTGATCTGGCTGTACAAGGTGTGCGCCAGCAGGCCGCGGCCGGGCGCCGCCGGCTCCCAGCGCAGCAGCGCGACCCCGGTTTCGTCGCACGAGGTTTCGATGCCGAGCACCGTGCCTGTTACCGACTTGTTCGCCGGCTTTGAAAATTCTGTGATATCCACGGTATAATTCGCGGCTCGCCCTATTTGACAGTCCCGTACAAGCGGGCAGATTACCACTCGGAGTTTCCATGCCCAACGTAAAAGTTCGCGAGAACGAGCCGTTCGAGATTGCACTGCGTCGTTTCAAGCGTACCTGCGAGAAGGCCGGCGTCCTGGCTGAAACGCGCAAGCGTGAGTTCTATGAGAAGCCGACCCAGGAGCGCAAGCGCAAGCGCGCTGCCGCGGTGAAGCGTCATCTGCGTCGTCTGTCGCGGGACGTCTCGCGCAAGGTCCGTCTGTACTGAGTTTCCCCGATCCATCGCCTGGCGATGGATCCTGCGGCGCCCCGGCGCTGCGCGCACAGGAAACACGGTCGGCGCGGGTTCTCGCAGCCACCGCAAGCTCTCGGATTCGACATGGGCCGGTGTTGTCCCCAGGACAACGCCGGCTTTGTCGTTTCCGTAGAATCGACTTTCCACTTCCCGGAACTTCCGCCATGACCCTCAAGCAGCAGCTCACCGACGACATGAAGACCGCCATGCGCGGCGGCGACAAGCACCGGCTGGGCGTGATCCGGCTGATGCTGGCGGCGATCAAGCAGCATGAAGTGGACGATCGTGTCGAGCAGACGGACGCGATGGTGCTGACCACGCTGGAGAAGATGCTCAAGCAGCGCCGCGATTCGGTCAGCCAGTTCGATGCCGCGGGGCGTGAGGATCTGTCGGCGATCGAGCGCGCCGAGATGCTGGTGATCGAGACCTATCTGCCGGCCAAGCTGGACGAGGCCGAGATCGACGCGCTGATCGCCGCCGCAATCAGCGAGACCGGCGCCAACTCGCCGCGCGACATGGGCAAGGTGGTCGCCGCGGTGAAGGAAAAGGCCGCCGGTCGCGCCGACATGGCCGTGGTCTCGGGCAAGATCAAGGCGCGTCTGGCCGGCTGAGCCTTCAGCCTGTTGGCGCTGCCAGCAACCGACGATGCGCTGCGTTCACGTCCGTTTCGTTACAAAGCTGCACGACTCGCCGGGCCTGCCCCACGCGAGTGACCATCGCCGCGGGAGAAGCACATGTTGAAGTGGGCCATCATTTTCGCCGTCGTCTCATTGATCACCGGCTGGCTCGGTTTCGGCGGGGTTTCCGGCGCCACCGCGACCATCGCCAAGGTGCTGTTCGCGTGCTTCGTGATCCTGTTCCTGCTGGCCATCCTGGCGGTGATCGGCGTGTTCCATCTCGTGCTCTGACGAGCACAGGCCAATACGGATCCCCCCCGTTGTTGGCCGCTGCCCGGCTCCTCGAAACTCGGCCACTGGCCACGGTGGTGAAGTCGCCGTTGAGCTGGCCGCCATCGGGCCAAACCTCCCCGGCGGCAACCGACTAAACTAGGCCGCTTATGCGTGGCCTGATCCCTGACAGCTTCATCGATGAACTGCTTGCCCGCGTCGACATCGTCGACGTGATCGAGCGGCGGGTGCCGTTGAAGAAGGCCGGGCGCGAGTGGACCGCCTGCTGCCCGTTCCACAACGAGCGCTCGCCGTCGTTCTACGTCAGCCCGGCCAAGCAGTTCTTCCACTGCTTCGGCTGCGGCGTGCATGGCAGCGCGATCAAGTTCCTGATGGATTACGAGCGGCTGGAGTTCCCCGATGCAGTCGAGGAGCTGGCGCAGACGGTCGGCCTGAAGGTGCCGCGCGAAGGTGGCCGCGAGGCGGCGCCGCGCGAAGACAAGACCGATCTGTACGTGCTGCTCGACGCTGCCGCCAGCTGGTACGAGGGCGAGCTGCCGCGCAGTACCGATGCGCAGGCCTACTGCAAGAAGCGCGGGCTGGACGCGGATACCATCAAG
>JBEPVP010000057.1:0-18983 GCA_041690935.1 Rhodanobacter sp. | reverse complement strand
CGCCCTGCCAGCCGTAGTTGTGCCAGGCAAAATCCAGCACCAGACCGTCGAGCGGAATGTGGTTCTGGCGAAACCTTGAAATCTCCCTCTTGAGATGCTGCTCGTCGTCGCGCTGGAACGCCGGCTGCGTGGATTCGACCGTGCCGGGAAAATACTCGAAATTGAAATCCGTGATCCACGGCCCGAGCACGTAGCGCGGAATCATCGGAACCGGCCCGCACAGCTCGGCGTACTCGTTGAGTACCGAGCGGTAGTCATCGTTGTAGGTGAACAGATACCAGTCCTGCCCGGCCTGCTCCGGGCGCGGTTCGATCCACGCTTTCGCCGTGTTCCACAGCGGGGTGCGGCTGTCGTCGATCAGGGCGTAACCGCTGCGGCTCAGCAGCCCGGGTTTGGCTTTTTCCAGCAGCACCTCGATGCCGGGAATGATGTCGTTGACCGGGCTGTCGAGATCCATCCCGTCGGTGGGCAGATTGGGCGCGGCGATGTTGTCCAGCGAATAGGTCAGCCCGCCCAGGTTCTCGCGGTCGACTTGGCCGGGCTGCCAGGTATGGGCGACGCTGCTGGCGGACACACCGTTCCAGGTCACCTTGAGATTGACCGGGGAAAACGGGCCCGATTGCAGGCGGTAACGCAGCGTCATCGCGCCCGTCCTTGCCACCAGCCAGCCGTGTTCCTGCGCCGACTGCACGTCGACCGCCGGCCAATCCCGTTTCTGCACCACCGCCGTCGGCGCATCGACGAACGTGCCGGAGGGCGCGTACTCCATCCGCACCAACGATGGCGTCAGGAACTCGAAACGCGCCTTGCCCACCACGAGGCTGGTGCTGCCCGTTTTGGCACAGACCATCGGCGATGCAAGCAGCAACGCGAGCAGCAACCACGCAGCCGTGGCGCAGAGGGTGCGGGACATGGACGCCATGCGCAATCTCCCTCGTTATGGTGGTCTCGGCAAGCCAACGATGGCTTCATCGCGCACTATGGTCCAGCTCGTGCGCCTGATACACACCGTTGCCTTGCGGCTGTCCTTGCACATTCCGGCGAACCAGAGCGGAAAGCCGCGGCAAGCTTGCTCGCTCGAAGGGAACGGGGTCAAACCGCAGGCCAGACATGCACAGTACTCACGCGCACGCCCTCTCCCGCACGCACCCATCGGGTCACCCTCAGCCAGGCGGCACGTCGAACGCGTACGGCGTGGCCTGTGCGGATGGCCGCGCGCGGAAGGTCTCGGCAAAGGCGGCGAGCCGGCGGTAAGACGCCACCGGCACCGAGACGCGAAAACCCAGATGCTCCCAGAGGCAGAACAACGACGCCTCCACCAGGCTGAGGTCGCGCGGCGGCAGCGCGTGCTGCAGGTCGTCCACCTGCGCGTCGAGCCATGCCAGTGCGCTGCGCAGGCCGATCGCCGCCTTCTCGAAGTACATGTTCTCCGCCGGCAGCTTGGCTACCTGCGTGCCGAACACCAGTTGTACCTGCGCCTGCATGGCGTGCCACACCAGCTCCTGCGCGTTGCGCTCCTGCGCACCCGGCAGATCCTCGGTCCATACGACCCGCACGGCGCCGTGCACCTGTTCGGCCAGCGTGCGGCAGATGTTCTCAGCGCCAAACACCACCGTCTCGCCCAGCGTGAGTACCGGCAGCTTGAGCGCTGGATTGCCCGCATAGTCGGCTGGGTTGCGCGAGGCGAGGTCATACACGGGCGAGAAGTCGCAAACCACACCCAGCTCCAGGGCAAAGATGCGCGCAAGCCGGGTGTAGTGCGAACTGCTGCGTCCGACGATGCGGGGATTGAGCATTGAGACGCTGTCGCCGCGATCCGCTGCCATGGCCTGATCTCCCGTTAATGGGTGCGAAGTGGATGAGGTGTGCAACTACCAGATTGACGAAGGCAACTCAACTTGGTCGCGCCTTGTCGATTCATTTTGTGATGCAGTTCTCTTAAACAAGCAAAATTCATACTTGCAAAATATATGATTAACTGCTAGAAGTCGCCCGCCCGCTCGCAGGCGCACCGGCACCCGGGGAGACTTCCATGGTCTTCAACTCCCTCACCTTCATGGCGTTCTTCGCCGTGGTACTCGTGTTGCACGCGATGCCGTTCAGCTGGCACACGAAGAAGCTCAACCTGCTGATCGCCAGCTACCTGTTTTATGCGGCGTGGAACCCACCGTTCGTGATCCTGCTGTGGATCTCCACGGTGGTCGACTGGTTTGCCGCGCAGAAACTGGTGCATGCGCACCGGCAGCTGGTGCGGCGGGCCTGGATGCTGCTGTCGGTGGTGGCCAACCTCGGCATGCTGGGCTATTTCAAGTACGGCCATTTTCTGCTCGAGAATTTCAGCGCGCTGACGGCGAGCATCGGCGTGCATTACGTGCCGCCGGCGTGGGACATCGTGTTGCCGGTGGGCATTTCGTTCTACACGTTCGCCACCCTGTCCTACACGCTGGATGTGTACTTGCACCGCGCCATGCCGGCGCGCCGGTTTCTCGACTACGCGCTGTTCGTGACCTTCTTTCCGCATTTGGTGGCCGGCCCGATCATGCGCCCTACCGAACTGGTGCCGCAGTTCGAGCAGCCGCATCGCGCCAGCGCCAGCCAGCTGCGTTTCGGCCTTGCATTGATGACGCTGGGTCTGTTCCAGAAAATCGTGCTGGCCGACAGCTTTCTGGCCAAGGCCGCGGAGATGATCTACGACAGCGACCAGCTGCCGGGCGCGCTGGACGCATGGTTCGGCACGCTGGCCTTCAGCGGGCAGATTTTCTGCGATTTCGCGGGTTATTCGACCACGGCGATCGGCGCGGCCATGTGTCTGGGCTTTGCGATGCCGGACAATTTCCGCTTTCCCTACGCCGCCATCGGCTTCTCCGATTTCTGGCGCCGCTGGCATATCACGCTGTCGTCGTGGTTGCGCGATTACCTGTACATCCCGCTCGGCGGCAACCGCCACGGACCGGCGCGCACTTACCTCGCACTGATGGCCACCATGCTGCTTGGCGGCCTGTGGCACGGCGCCAGCTGGACCTTCGTGGTGTGGGGCGGCCTGCACGGTTTGTACCTGTCGGCCGAACGGCTGCTGCGCTCGCGCTTCGCCACGTACCGCCCCGGCCCCGGCATGCTGCTGGCGTTCGGGCTGCTCACCTATGTGCTGATCAACGTGACCTGGGTGTTCTTTCGCGCGCACAGCTTCGGCAAGGCGTGGAGCGTGCTGCGAGGCATGGTCGGCGGCAACGCGGCGGCGCCGATCCTGCCCACGATGTATCTGGCGACGACGGGCTTGATCGTGGGCGGGCTGGTGCTCGCGCACTGGTTGATGCGCGAACGCACGCTGGAGTCGATGCTGCAGCGTGCTCCCGCAGTGTCGCTGTCGGCGGCCATGGGCGTGATGCTTTTCACCATCGTGATTGCACAGGGGGCGGGCAATGCCTTCATCTATTTCCAGTTCTGACTTCGTCGCCGACACGCCCGCGCGCGCCGGCTTTGTGCGCCTCACCGCCGCCGACCGGCCCGGCGTCGCGCAGCCGGTACCGGAGCGCGATATCCCGCTGCAACCGTGGCGTGCGATCTGGATTGGCGCGGCGGCGATTGCACTACTGGCGCTGGGTGCGTGGGAAGCGCACTGGCGTGCGTTCGGCGTCACCCCCAGCTACCGCAACAGCAACAACTCATGGGCGGAGCAGCGGCAGCGCATCGATCACGGCGAAGGCAACAAGACCGTGTTGATCGGCTCGTCGCGGGTGCTGTTCGACGTGCAATTGCCGATGTGGCAGCAGCTCGCCGGCGAACGCCCGATCCAGCTCGCGCTGGAAGGCACCTCGTCCGTGCCGGTGCTGGAGGACCTCGCCGCCGACCCGAAATTCACCGGGCGCCTGCTGGTCGGCGTAGCCCCGGAGCTGTTTTTTTCCGGCTTCGCCTACCGCGGCGACGTGCTGCCGTACGCGCACAAGCAGAGCCCGTCGCAACGCGTGGGCCACTGGCTGTCGCAGCACCTGCTGGAACCGTATCTGGCGTTCGACGATCCGGACTTTGCGCTGGACGCGGTGGTGAAACGCCAGCCCTGGCCGGTGCGCGCCGGCACCCATTCGAGGCTGGCGGTACGCAAGCTCGCCAATTCCGAGGCCGACCGCAATACGCACATGTGGTCCAAGCTGGAGACCGATGCCGACTATCGGGCATTGGCCCGCAGCATCTGGATTCAGCACTTCACCGGGCCACCGCCACCGAACATGGCCACGCCGGCCGCGCTGCACAAGGTGATCGACGCGCAGATCACGCGGGCGGCGGCAGCGGTGGCCACGTTGCGCGCCCGCGGCGTCACGGTGGTGTTCCTGCGCCCGCCGAGCATTGGCCCGTATCACGCCTTCGAGGAGAAAGTGTTTCCGCGCGCGCAAACCTGGGCCGTACTGCTGCAGCGCACGCACGCGCCGGGCATCCACTTCGAGGACTACCCGCAGCTGCAGGGCTACCAGCAACCGGAGTGGTCGCATCTTTCCGCCACGGAAGCCACGCGGTTCACCGCTGCGCTGGTACCGCTCGTCGAGCAGGCGTTCCCGCAACGGCCGTCACGGACACACTGACCACGGCCGGAGAGCCGTGAATTGTCCGGCGATCAATGCCGGCTTCGCGGCGTGGCGGGCAGCTGTGCAGATAGGTACTCCACGCCGCTCTCCTCGTCAGGGAGATGTTTGGTGACCCGTACCGGCATGTAATCGGCCTTCAGCGCGCGGCCAGCGCGCGCAATACCGGCGTGGCCGATCCCGTTTTGTTCAATAAACCGTCGCCAGAAACGCCAAAATGAGATTTACATCACAGTATTGATGCTATCTTTCTGGCGGCCAGCGAGCCGTCAGGGGCCCACGGTTGACTGGGATCCGCCATCCGGTCGAATGGATGGGGATTACCCGGCAAGGGAATGCATCACCTCCTGCAGAGGTGCCATGCGTGATGACGCAAGTCTCGGCGACGCCGGCGTTCCGGTACCGCGCCTTCATCAGCTACAGCCACCGGGACAAGTCCTGGGCGGGCTGGTTGCACAAGGCGCTGGAAGCTTACGTGATCCCGAAACGACTGGTCGGCCAGACCACGGCCGTTGGCGTGACGCCAAAACGGCTCGCGCCGGTTTTCCGTGACCGCGACGAGCTGGCCAGCGCCACCGATCTCGGACGCAAGGTCAACGAGGCATTGGCGCAATCGGACTGTCTGGTGGTGATCTGCTCGCCGCGTTCGGCGACCTCGCACTGGGTCAACGAGGAAGTGCTGGCGTTCAAGCGGCTCGGCCGCAGTGAGCGCATCTTCTGCCTGATCGTCGATGGTGAGCCCGATGCCAGCGACCTGCCCGGGCGCGCGGCCGAGGAGTGTTTCGCGCCAGCGCTGCGTCACCAGCTCGGGGCAGACGGCGCGGTGAGCTACGAACGCACCGAGCCGATCGCCGCCGACGTGCGGCCCGGCAAGGATGGCAAGACGAATGCCAAGCTGAAGCTGATCGCCGGCATGCTGGATATCGGTTTTGATGCCTTGAAGCGCCGCGAGCTGCAGCGGCGCAACCGTCGGACGGCGATGCTGGCCGCGATCGCACTGAGCGTGATGACGGTGACCACGGTGCTGGCGATCGCCGCGGTGGTCGCGCGCAATGCCGCGGTGGCCGCCAGCCACGCCGCCGAACGCCGGCAGAAGCAGGCCGAGGATCTGGTCGACTTCATGCTCGGCGATCTCAACGACAAACTGGCGCAGGCCGCGCGCTCGGACATCATGGAAACGGTCGACGACCGGGCCATGAACTACTTTCAGGCGTTGCCGACCAGCGATGTCACCGACGAAGCGCTCGCGCAACGCGCCAAGGCGCTCGAAAAGATCGGCAGCGTGCGTCTGGACCAGGGCCACCTGCCCGCCGCGATGGCGTCCTACCAGGCAGCCCTGAAGCTGGCGGTCAGGCTGGCCGATGCGGCGCCGGCGGACACCGCGCGGCAACTGGCGTGCGCGGAAGTCTGGGCGTTCATCGGCATGACCCAGTGGCGCCAGGGACAGCTGGACGCCGCGCAACAGAGCTTTGTATCAGCGCAGACGATCCTGCAGCGAGCGCGTTTGCGTGGTCCGAACGACATCCAGCTGCAATTTTCGCTGGCCAACATCGACAACAACATCGGCCACGTGCTGGAGGCGCGCGGCCAACTGGATGATGCCATGGTCCAGTACCGCAGCATGCTGCAGCTGATGCAAAGCCTGGTCACGGCCCAACCCGGAAATACTGAATGGGTGGCCGCGCTTGGCTCGGCCTACAACAACCTGGGCAAGCTGGCGTTGATGCGTGGTGAACTGGCCGCCGCCGTCGCGCATTACGTTGCCGACGACACGATCGAGTCGGCGCTGGCGGCGCGCGATCCCAGGGACGTCAGCCAGCGCGACAACATGCTGACGGTGCGCGCCATTCTTGGCCGCACGCAGGCGCTGACCGGCGACCTCACCCATGGCATGAACGCGCTGCAACAGGCTGTCGATATCGCCACGCAGCTGACCGCGATCGATCCCAGCAACACCGACTTTCAGGAACACGCTGCGTTGTACGCCACTCAACTGGGTCGGCTGCGGCGCCTGAGTGGCGCGCTGCCCGCCGCCCATGCGCTGACCACAAAGTCATTGGCGATCTTTGTCGCGCTGACCCGGCAGGACCCGGGCAATACCGGCTGGCAGCGCGAGTTTGCCGAGGCGAAGCTGGAGCAGGCCACGCAATCGTGCGTTGCTGGCCGCGCTGATGCATCGCGCACGCAGGCACAGGCCGCGCTGCGGATGCTCGACCCACTGATCGCCCAGCAACCTGATGATCGCGCCACCTTGCTGGCCACGGTCGGTGCGCGGCTGGCGCTGGCCGCCGCCACTGACGACGCGCAGGCCGCGCTGCAACTGCGCGAGGATGCGTCGAATGCGATGCAAGTGGTGAAGAGCGGCCGCACCGACCCGCGCCTGCTGGCGCTGCACGTCGAAGCGCTGCTGGCCCTCGGCAGGACGGCCGAGGCCGAACCGCTGATCCGGCAACTGTGGAACAGCGGCTACCGCGATGCGGCCCTGCTGCAGGTTTTGCAGCGCGAACGCATCGACTATCCGATCAACGCCGCGTTCCAGCACGAGTTGCTGGCGGCGACCACCGGCAACAGCCAAAGGTAATGTCGATCCCAGCGGTCGATCACCGCGGTCGATCACCGCGAACAGGAGCATGGAAATCCCCGCGAGTGCTACATGCGGGACGGCAAGGGAGTCAATCAGGCAGACCCATACCTGATTCGACAAGGAGCCAGATATCACCCACCGCAACATCCACCACATCTGGAGAACATCATGTCAATGACCGGCGATGAAAATCAGAACACCCCGGATGCACCACTGCCCGAGGACGAGAACAACGAAGCACCGCGGCAAGCGGATCCGGACTTCGAGCGGCAGCCGTCTCCCGGTATCACCACCACACCGAGGATCAAGAACACCTAGGGCGCGCTGGCGCAGACAACGATCCGTGCACCAGTCACGGCCGGTTCCACGCACCGCGGGCGACGCTCGTGGCGTGACGCGGAGCCGCGGTGTGGTGCGTGCCCATCGTGCCATCCACCCTCGCCGGAAGCCGCCATGACGCCCCTGATTGTCGGTGTCACCAGCCATCGCGATATTCCCGCGCGGGAGGTCGAACCGATCCGGCAGCGGCTGCGGGATTTTTTTGCGCAGCTGCGCCGCGACTTCCCCGATCTGCCGCTGGTGGTGCTGTCGGCGCTGGCGGAAGGTGGCGATCAACTGGCCGCACAGGAAGCGCTCGGCGCCGGCGCGCGGCTGGTGGCGCCGCTGCCGTTGCCGCGGGAACTGTATGTGGACGACTTTCCCGATCCGGCCGTGCGGGCCAGCTTCGATGCGTTGTGCAGCCAGGCCGAGATCGTGCTGCTGCCGAAACTGATGGAACAGCCGCGCCACGCGATCGGGTCGCCTGGCCTGGCGCGCGATCGTCAGTACGCCAAGGCTGGCGTTTATATCGCCAGTCACTGCCATATCCTGCTGGCGATCTGGGACGGCAAGACGTCGGGCCGGCTCGGCGGCACCGCGCAGATCGTGAACTATCACGTGACCAGCGCCCTGCCCGGTCTGATCGACCGCCGTCGTGATACGCGCCATGTGTTGGCCGGTGGCGACGAAAGTTTGCTGTATCACATCGTCTGTTCGCGCGACCGCGCCGATGGCGCCCCGGCGACGGGGTTGCTGCCATTGCAGGCAGGCTGGCGCAGCGCCGACAGCCTGACCACCAAGGACGAGCTGCCCGCGGAGTTCCGCCTGATGTTCGCGCACATGGCCGAGTTCAATGCCGATTGCAGCAAATACGCCGGCCAGATCGAGGCCTCGCCGGCGCCACCACATGGCGTTCCATCGAACGCCACCGTGACCATCGACCA
Organism: Rhodanobacter sp.; assembly: GCA_041690935.1. Lineage (GTDB taxonomy): Bacteria > Pseudomonadota > Gammaproteobacteria > Xanthomonadales > Rhodanobacteraceae > Rhodanobacter. The sequence goes on along the minus strand of JBEPVP010000057.1, from coordinate 10,563 downwards.
CATCTTCCAGGCGGCGGACTGGCTGGCGATGCATTTCCAGAAACGCGTGCTGCTGGCGATGCGGCTGACCTACACACTGGCCGCGCTGATGGGCATCGCGTTCACGTTCTATGCGCACCTGCCTGCGCAGGACTCCCTGATCTACCTGTTCCTGCTGTTGTTCGCCAGCGGCGGCTTCGTGGCCGTGCTCGCGCGCCGCCGCGGCTGGCACCGCAAGTACCTCGACTACCGCGCGCTGGCCGAAGGCCTGCGCATACAGTCGTGCTGGCGGCGGGCTGGCCCCTCGTCCAATGCCGACCATGAATTCGAACACGACAACTTCCTGCAGAAGCAGAACATCGAGCTGGGCTGGATCCGCAACGTGATGCGCGCCGCCGGCCTGTATCCGTCGATCCGGCCGGAGGAAGTCACCCCCGCGGCGCTGGCGGATGTCATCGCCGAGTGGGTGGGTGAATCCGGAAAATCCGGACAGCTGCATTACTACGAATGCAAGACCGTCGAGCGCACCGGCTTGCACCATGTCACCGAAACGGTCGGCTCGATCAGCCTGTGGGGAGGTGTGACAATCAGCGTGTTTCTCGCCGCCTTCGCGCTCGTGCTGTCGCCGGACACGAAGATCTTTCTGGTGATGGTCATGGCCGTGCTGTCCATCATCGCGGCCGTGCGCGAGGCCTACTCTTATCGCAAGGCCGACAAGGAACTGATCCGTCAATACCGCTTCATGCAGCGCATCTTCGCCAGTGCGCGGATTGCGCTGGACCGCACGCAGGATCCCGTCGAGCAGCGCGAGATTCTGCTGTCGCTGGGCGATGCCGCCTTGACCGAACATGCCGAGTGGACCCTGATGCAGCGCGAGCGACAGGTGGAGCACAGCAAGATGTAGCGCAGGACGAACGCGGTCGGGCAGGCGCGCTATCCTGCCGTTGGGCCACCGCCCGGACCTTTGATGAAACAGCGCATCCGCTACGTTGTCACCGACGATCAGGTCCAGCTCGCGTGGACCGAGATCGGGCGCGGGTTGCCGCTGGTCAAGACGGCGACCTGGCTGACCCACCTGCAATACGACCTGGAAAGCCCGATCTGGGCGCACTGGATTCGCTTCCTGGGCGAACACTTCCGCTACATCCGCTATGACGAACGCGGCTGCGGAATGTCGGACTGGAACGCCGGCGACCTGGCGCTGCCGCGCTGGGTGGATGATCTGGAAGACGTCATCGACGCGGCCGGCATCGACCGTCCATTCGCGCTGCTCGGTATCAGTCAGGGTGCGGCTACGGCGATCCGCTATGCCTTGTGCCACCCCGAGCGCGTGTCGCATCTGATCCTGTACGGCGGCTATGCCGTCGGCGGTAACAAGAGCGACAACCCGGAACGGCGCGCGCTGTACAAGGCGGTGATGGAATTGGTCGGCCTGGGCTGGGGCAGCGACAACCCGGCATTCCGCCAGCTGTTCACCACGCGCTTCGTGCCGCAGGGCAGCCAGGCGCAGATCGACTGGTTCAACGAGTTGTGCCGGCGCACCACCTCGCCGGCGAATGCGTGTTCCCTGCTGCAGGCGCGCGGCAACGTCGACGTGCGCGACTTACTGGCGCGCGTGCGCGTGCCCACCCTGGTGGTGCATTCCAGTCACGATCAGGTCGCGCCGCTGTCGCAGGGCAAGTTGCTGGCGAGCCGGATCCCGGGCGCGGCGTTCGTCCAGCTCGACTCGCACAACCACGTACTGTTGGAGCACGAACCGGCCTGGCGCGAGTTCCAGGAGGCGGTGCTGGAATTCACCGGGCAACCGCATGCCGGTGCGGTCGCGGACGCCGCGCTCATGGCCGTGCTGACCGCGCGCGAACGCATGATGCTGAGCCTCCTGTGCGAAGGCCGCAGCAACGCACAGATCGGCTGGCAACTCGGCATCGCCGAGAAGACCGTGCGCAACCACATCTCGAACCTCTACCGGAAGCTGGGCGTGCGCAGCCGCGCCGAGGCGATCGTGCTGGCGTACCGGCATTCCGGCTGAACCGCACGCGGTCGGGACATTCGTCCCGGGCGGAAAGCAAACAGCGGCGCCATCGGGACAAGGTTCCCATGGCCGAAGCCACCGGCCGTAATCCAGGCTCGCCACAAGCCACTCCCTTGCACTCGCCCGGTGTCAGACGCGACGGCATGGACATCGACGGTGGCGAGCTGTTCCCCCGCCACTTCCGGAGATCCACATCATGTCCCGCCTGCTTGCCCTGCTGTACGGTGCCGCGTGCTACGCGGTGTTCCTGGCGACCTTCCTGTACGCCATCGCCTTCTTCGCCGGCGTCGGCGTGCCGAAACATGTCGACAACGGCGTGCGCGGCTCCCTGCCGCTGGCCTTGGCGATCGACCTGGCCCTGCTGGCGCTGTTCGCGGTCCAGCACAGCGGCATGGCACGGCCGGCGTTCAAGCGCTGGTGGATGCGCTACGTGCCCACCACGATCGAGCGCAGCACCTTCGTGCTGGCCAGCAGCCTGGTGCTGATCCTGCTGTTCTGGCAATGGCGGCCGCTGCCGCCGCGCATCTGGAATGTCGATGGCGACCTCGCGCGCGGGGTGTTGTACGGCCTGTCCGCGGCAGGCTGGTTGCTGCTGCTGTCGAGCACCTTCCTGATCAATCATTTCGACCTGTTCGGCCTGCGTCAGGTGTGGTCCTACGCGCAGGGACGCGGCCCGGCCCCCGACGCGCCGTTCGTGACCCGCGCGTTCTACCGCATCGTGCGCCATCCGCTCATGCTCGGTTTCCTGATCGCGTTCTGGGCCACGCCGACGATGAGCCTGGGGCACCTGCTGTTCGCGCTGATGACCACCGGCTACATCCTGGTCGCCGTGAAATTCCTCGAAGAACGCGACCTGGTCGCGCAGTACGGGGAAACCTATCGCGCCTATCAGCGGCAGGTGCCGATGCTCCTGCCATGGCGCAAGCGCCGCGATACCGCGCGCGACGGCGAGTACGTGGATGGCGGACAGGTGAAACCGGGCGCGAAGTTGACCTGACCCGCGCTTTGTTGAGCTTTTGATAGGCGTTGTGATCCCCGCTTTCGCGGGAATCACAACGCTTGAACAAGTGCATTGGGTACTGGGCCGCTGGCGAATGAAAACCTGGCAGCGGAGCCCAGCGCCTGGCGCCCGAACTCGAAGACATCGGAGTGCATCCGCCAGTCACTTGGCGGGCGGCGTCAATCGCTCATGTATCTCGGGCAGCATCATCGCGGCGGCCGAGCCGTACCAGCGGTGATATTCGGCAACCATCTCGCCATGGGCAATCACCGGATCGGTGGCGGTGAGTCGACGGGCCTCGTCGACGTCATTCACCGCCAACAGGAACAGCCCGCGCCAGCCGGCAGGGTTGTCGTCGAACGGGCCGGCCAGCACCAGCTTTCCCGCTGCCGCCAGCCGCCCGATGTTGGCGAAGTGCCCGGCGAACATCGCATCGCGGGCCGCTCCCTTCGGCATGTGCTTCGGCCCGGTCTTCAGGATCACCAGGACGTATGCACGCATGCCGCGCTGATCCGCCCCGAGGCGCCCGGCCAGGGCGCGGTCGTAGACGGGCTTCTGCGACGGCGCGGGTTCCGCTGCCTGAACCGCCGCGGCGCCGGCGGCGGGCAGACACAGCAACAGCAATGCAAGTAGTGCGTGCTTCATGGCAACTCCCGGTGCGCGCAGGTGGGGGCTGGTCAGCGTACTCTGCAAAATCGTGACGGATGTCGCCAGTGCCCATGCATCGCCATCAGTGCATACGCATGCCCGGGGAGACCGTAGTGGATGGTCGACCCGCGCAGCCCGGCGAAAGCGGTCGGGAACATCCACCACCGGGAAACGAGGATGGTGATCATCGGTCGAGGCAGCCTTTTTTCGCGTGGCGCTAACATGCTCAGGTCCAAAATCGCGCGCGCTGGGGGGCCGTCCATGGAGAAATACCATGAAGCTCACGCAGCTTGCGCGTCGCGGTCTCGCCGCGGCGATGCTCTCTTCGCTACCTGTCGCAAGCGCGCTCGCATGGACGCCGGCGTCGTCACCTGATCTCGCGGCGGCCACCGGTCCGGCCCGGATAACGACGGCCGATCCACAGGTGCCGCAGGGTTTGGGCAAACCGTGCGTGGTCGAACTCTTCCTCAATCAGCGTTTTCCGGATGATTCCGACCCGTTCCATTACGCCTATGCGCCGCCGCCGGACTGCCCGCAGCCGTGGGCAAAGGTGATCCTCTTGCTGGACATATCCGGTTCGCGGCACGCGGCCGTGTACAGCCTCAGCGTCGACCTCGCGGGCGTTCCCCTTTTTCGTGGCATACCACCGAAATACGAGAACGAGGCGAGCTGGCATGTCGAGCGCGACCTGACCGACGATGTGTCGCTGCTGCGGGTGCCGAATGACGGGCTGCTCCTGTTCTATTCCGACGGCAACCCGGACCTCAATCCTCCGACGCAAATCACCGGCAGTGCGAAGCTGCTGTTCTATCGGACCTCGGCGCACACGCCGGCCCCGCGCGCGCCCGACGTGGTCCGTCCGATCAATTCGTTCGCCCAGAACTTGCCTCACAACATCGTGCGCGCCTATCTCGACGTGTTCAACGCGGCTCCCTGGTGGTTTACCTGCGTGCCTGATCAATCCGCCAGCAGCTGGTATGCCTTGATCAGCCGCCTCGCCCCTGGCGATGTGCCGCAGCAGGGCATCTTCCCGCCCGGCCAGGGCTGCCGCGGCGTCAGCTTTTTGGAGCAGGAGGTCTTCATCGACGGTACCCCGGCAGGGATCGTGCCGACTTTCCCGCTGCTGGCGGCCGATTTCAATCCGTTCCTGCGCAACACCGTCGACCAGCCGGCACCGCCTTCGCAGATGCTCAACTTCATTCCTTATCGGGTCGACCTGACGCCGTTTGCCGGGGTGCTTAACGACGCCGGCCCCCACACGATCCGCCTGCAGGAAGTGGGGCGGCAGTTTTTCGGCGGGCTGGGCGAGGGACAGCTGTTGCTCTATCTCGATCCGGGCAGCGTGCACGTCACGGGCGGGGTCACCCTCAACACGCTGACTACTAGCTCGGCCGTTCCGACCGTGACCAACACGTTGAGTGCATCCGGCGACGTTCTGCAAGGCAGGGTGATCACTCACTTCAACCGCGACTTCGAGATCATGGGCTTCGTCAACACGTCGCACGGCCAGATCCGCTCCACCGTCATCCAGAGCGGGAGGTTCTCCAATACGCAGGTGTTCAACCTTTACGGCTCGGGCGACCCCGACGAGCCGCTCGTCCCTCGTTTGTACGAACAGAACCTCTGGCTGACCAGCACGACCAATCGCACCAGCCGCAGCACCATGGGCGCGACAGTCATCAGCAACGATCAGGAACGCGTGGCCTACCCCTTGCGCTTTCGCTATCACGTGGAGGGTGCCGTGGACTCCGGAGGCGACAGCCCGATCCTTGTACCGACCAAGGCCAGCATGGGGGCGCATCAAGACCGCCTGTTGAATGGCGACCACTACCGGGCAGGCCTCGTGCGTTACGTCACCGACCTGGACGATGTGTTCGACGGGAGCCGCGCGCGCGATTTTGTGTCCGGCGGCCCGGACACCCACTGGAAGAGCTTCCGGGAGTACAGCTTCGGGGACAACCTCGGCAGTTGCTACGAAAACACGTTGACCACGCATGACGGCGCCGTAGATGCCCAAGTCCAGGGTGTCGGCTGCCCGCACAACCTCAATCGCGTGCGCTGGTTCGCGCACCCGGACGGCTCACCCGATGGTCTGGGCTGGGCGCACTGACACCGATCGACAACCGGTCAGCTGGTTTTCCCATCCGTTGACCGAAACGGCAACCAGGAGTCAATCACCATGACCGGATCGTGGAACACCTTCAACGCACCGTCGGGCGTCCTGGCCGACACCATGCTGCTGCTCACCGACGGCACCGTCCTGGTCCACGACGCCAACCGGCCCTCGTTGGGCAACACGTACGGCGGAGCCAACTGGTACCGCCTCACGCCCGACAACCAGGGCGACTACCGCAACGGCTCTTGGTCAAGCGCACTGCCCATGGCCGGACAGCGCAAGTACTTCGCGACCGGCGTGCTCATGGACGGCCGGGTGTACGCCGTCGGCGGCGAGTACTCGGACATCCTCGGTGACACCGACAAGAGCACCGACAACGACACCCGGGCCGAGATCTTCGACCCCGTTGCCGGCACGTGGGCGACGATGAACAAGCCCACGCCGGGGTTCGACTTCATCCTGGGTGACTGCGTCTCCATCGTGCTCGAGGACGGCCGCGTGCTGTTCGGCGCGGTGACCGCGGGCGCCCGCAACGCCATCTGGGACCCGGTCACCGACACCTGGGTCGAGTCGGGCACGAAGTTCGGCACCGTCGCCAATACGAAGAAAGGCGGCGCAAACGAGGAGAGCTGGTGCCTGCTGCCCAACGGCAACATCCTGACCGTGCAGATCACCAACACGACGGCAACGCAGAACGCCGAAATGTATGTCCCTGCCAACGACGCGTGGGTCAGCGCAGGAGTCACCCAGCAAACCCTACCGGTGGGGGCGATCGGCGGGACAACGCTCAACGAGATTGGCGGCGCCATCACGCTGATGAACGGAAAGGCGTTTTTCGTCGGCGGCAGTGGCCATACCGGCATCTACACCTCCGGGGCGAACGTGACGGCCAAGGGCACATGGGCCAACGGGCCCGATCTGCCTGCCGACGCCAGCAATACCAATGCACCCGTCGGGCTGCAGACCTCGCTCGATGGCTGCGTCGTGGTGCTGCCCAACGGCCACGTGCTGCTGACGTCGGGACCGGTCGACCCCGCCGGCAAGTTCTTCTCCGGTCCCGTCACCATCTGCGACGTCGACCCCGCCGCGAACACCCTGGCGAGCCAGACCAATCAGCCCACCAGCCCGCCCGGGCATACGTGGCAGTGCGGTTTCCTCATCCTGCCCAGCGGCCACGTCCTGATGACGGGCGAGCAGAACACGATCAACGAGTACGTGCCGGATGCCACGGAGCTCACCCCGAAAGCGTCCTGGCGTCCCGTCGTTACAGCGGCCCCGTCGGCCCTGATCGCCGGCCACGCATACCAGATCGCCGGCACGCAGCTGAATGGCCTGACCCACGCCAATGGCTACGGCGACGACCGGCAGAACGCGACGAACTACCCGATAGCGCGGCTGACCAACGCATCGGGTGACGTGCACTACCTGCGCACCCGCGACTTCTCGACGATGGGGATCGCCACCGGGTCGGCCATCGTCACCGCCATCGTCCAGATGCCGTCGAACATCCCAGCGGGCTCCTGGAACCTCGAGGTGGTTGCCAACGGCATCGCCTCGGCCGCCGTCCCGGTGAGCGTCGGCACCCGCGACTGCTTCCTCGTGATGGACCGCTCCAGCGCCAGCCAGGGCGAAGTGCAGGCGCTGATCTCGCTGAGCGGCACGCCCGCCGTGATCGACCCGGCCATTCTCGTCGTCGTCGAGGGCTACACCGCTTCCGAACTTGGTCTTGCGGCCTCCAACCTGGGCTCGCCGCCCATCGTGCCGGTGTTCGCACCACCGTTGAGCGGCGTGCACGCGGTGCAACGAGGTGCCGTGCTGCCCGAAGATCCGGGCGTGCCGCCCAACGTGGTGCAGCGGTTCACGTTCCCGTTCGCGCTGCAGTTCGACGACGCCTCGATGTTCAACTTCACCGGCCCGTTCCAGGACCTCACTGTCACGGCCGTGCTGACTGCCGCCGGTCAGACCGTGGCCAATGCCGGCCTGTTGCGGCTGCTGAAATCGCCCGATCCCTACATCCTCGACGGCGATCCAAGCCGCGGCGTCGACTGGTGGACGAGCATCGACATTCGGGTGTTCCAGGTGGTCGAGGGAGGCCACCGGTTCGGCGCGACCCTCGCGACGAGCGGCAGTGCCGCCCCGAACTTTGTCCAGACCGTGTTGACGAACCTCAACACGCACCCCGCGCTCGGCAGCGAGTTCGACGCCATCGACCCGCAGGAGGCGCCCGAGGCGCTGACGCTCGCGCCGACCGACGGTTCCGGTCACCGCATCTTCAACTTCGCCGTGGCCAAGGTGCGACTTCGCGACCTCAACCAGGATGCCGCGAATGTGCGCGCGTTCTTCCGGATGTGGCCGGCGCAGCAGACGAATGCCGTGCACGATCCGAACACGCTGTACCGCACCTTCAAGGCAGGTTCCCGGCACGTGCCGTTGCTCGGCCGTCAAGGCGACGAGATCGCGACCATCCCGTTCTTCGCTACCGCGCGGGTCAACTCCGCTTCGGTGAGCATGACCACGCAAACCGACGCCCCGAACGTGCGCACCATCGTGCACGACAGCCTGGGAGCCGAGGTCGTGGCGTACTTCGGCTGCTGGCTCGACATCAATCAGCCGGGCGACTTGCGCCTGCCCGCCCGCCTCATCGGCACCACCCCGTCGAACCTGCCGGACGGACCGTTCCAGGGTACCGGGCCGCTACTGTCCATCCAGCAGCACGTCCGCAGTCTGCACCAGTGCCTGATCGTCGAGATCGACCTTGACGGGCAGACGATCCCTTCATGGGCCGATCCGTCGACGTCCGACAAGCTGGCGCAACGCAACCTCACGTTCGTGGGCGTGCCGAACCCTGGCGTGGCCGGCTCACGCGTTGCACCGCAGACGCTGCAGATCCGGCCGACCCCGGCCGTGCCGCTCGACGACAGGCCCGACGAGATCATGATCGCGTGGGGCAACGTGCCGGCGGGCACGCGCGCCTCGATCTACCTGCCCACCGTCGACGCGGCCGCCGCACTCGACTGGGCGCACCGGTTGTATGTGACCAACCGGCTCTCGCTCGTCGACGCCCACACGCTCGCCTGCGAGGCCGGTGGCGTGACCTTCGTGCCCGTGCCGGGCACCTCGGACATCGACCACGTCGGCCTGATGACCGTCGAGTTGCCGCCGACCGTCCACAAGGGTGAGCGCTACTCGGTTCGCGTGCGTCAGCTCACCGGCGCGCGGTTCGGCGTCGGGCGGCAGGTGGAGGTCGCCCAGACGATCCGCGGCCGGGGCAAAGTCGATGTGCGCGAAGCCGTCGGTGCCGCCACCCCGGAGGTCGCGCTCAGGAGCTTCGAGTCATCCGCGCGCAAGGGATTCCTCTACCGCAGGACAATCGGTGCCTTCGGCCTGGAGATCCCGGTGAGCACTAAAGCCGCCATGCTGCCCGAGGAGGAACGGACCCTGTCGATCCTGCGCCACATCGAGCAGACCGTGCCGTTCGAGACGAAGTGGTGGCCAGTGTTTAGACGCTACGTCGACATCTTTGCCGGTCGCGTCGCCGGGATGGGCGGCGACCCGACCATCATCGTCGCAACCGGCGACGGTGACTGGAAGCATCCGGGAAAGTGGTGTCACGAAGGCGGCCATGACGGGCACGTCCACGGCGATGATGGAGACCACCGGGGGCGCGACGAATGCCTCCCGGATGAACGCGACGACGACCACGCTGGCGATGGCCGGCTCACCGGCAAGGTCGTCGCGTTGAGGTACGACCACTTCGGCGACTTTACCGGCTTCGTGGTCGAGACGACCCATGAAGCCCACGTCGTCGTATGGAGTGACGAACGACGTGTCGAGCGGCTCGCACGCGAGGCGTGGGTGACCCGGGCGATCGTGCGGGTACGGCTTCTGGCGGACGACCACGTTGACACGTTGTCCATCTCCGGTCAGGTCGACGACTGACAAAACCGGGACCAAAACGTGGGCAGAGTCTGAGGCTCTCCCACGTTTTCATACTGGCGCGCCCAGTTGATCGAGGAGCGTGGAACCGGGATGACCTGGCTGACTGATGAGTTCGCTCAAGGGCGTACTTGACCCTCGTCGCATGCGTACTTCGCTGCCCGGTCAAAGCGGGTCAGAACGGGTCTGGCCCGGTTACCAGCGACGAACCCTCCGTTCCGTCAGGATGGGAACAACACCGGCGCCGCCTCGCGCATGAAGATGCGCACCGTGACCGGGCCGATGCCCTTGAAGTGGAGCAACCGACGCTCGAATTCCGCGCGGCTTTCCGACGCCTCGCAAATGCCGGGGACGCGGCCGTGATACTCCTCGATCAGCTTCGTGCACAGCAGCTTGAGGCGCTCGGCGGTGGATTCGTCGTAGCGCACATAACCGCCTTCGCCAAGCATCTTCACCAGCTCCGCATGCGTGCAATGGCACAACTTGCGCGGCGTATCCCGGCCATGTTTCTCGACCAGCACACGCCATGTCGCTGCCGAAATCTTCTGCCCGATGCGCTTGCCGAACAGGAAACTGGCCAGCAACCATTTGAACAGCCCTTCCTCGTCGCCCTTGCCGACCTTGATGCCGAGATCGGCGGCGGAAATGTAGCGACCCATGACGTGACCTCGTTCGGCGCATGAAGCGGATTGGAGAATCCTGGGACCGTAGCGCTGATCCCGAAGTGAAAGTGCGTCTTTCGCGGTGGTGACGATGTGTGCCGCGCTCAGCGCGCCGCGTGGTGGTCGACGCTTGGGTTGCTCAGAGGCTGTGAAATATTCGCCTACTGATCCGACTGACACCGCATACCAT